>DASZVT010000057.1:0-17266 GCA_035546915.1 Mycobacteriales bacterium
GACGCTGCACAGCGCCAAGGGTCTGGAATTTCCGGTCGTCTTCCTCAGCGGCATGGAGGACGGCGTCTTCCCGCACATCCGCTCGCTCGGCGATCCGCGGGAGATGGAGGAGGAGCGGCGGCTTGCCTATGTCGGGATCACCAGGGCGCAGCAGCGGCTGTACGTGTCCCGGTCGCTGGTGCGCTCTGCCTGGGGCACGCCCGCGGCCAACCCGCCGTCCCGGTTCGTGGGCGAGATCCCGTCGGAGCTGATCGAGTGGCGCGGGCACGTCGGTCCGCCGCCGGCGGCGCTGGTGGCGAACCGGGCGATCAGTACCGGTCGGGCCGCGGGGGTGGGATTGCGCCCGATCCCGGCGCTGGAGGTGGGGGACCGGGTCAACCACGACACCTTCGGTCTCGGCACCGTCGTCGCCAAGCGGGGTGAAGGCGAGAAGTCGCAGGCCCAGGTCGACTTCGGCGGCGATTACGGCGAGAAGTGGCTGGTGCTGCGGTTCGCGCCGCTGGAGAAGCTCTGAGGCGGTTCGTCCGCGGGGCAGGCCAGCCAGGCAACGCCGTGCGCCGGCCCTCCGCTACGCCGCTAGTCTGTTCCGGTAACAGCGTTGTAAGGAGCGGGGTGACGGCATGGCCGCGTCAACAGCGGGACCGGGCACGGGGCACGTACGCGTGGTCGTCGCCAAGCCGGGGCTCGACGGTCATGACCGCGGCGCGAAGGTCGTGGCCCGGGCGCTGCGCGACGCCGGTGTCGAGGTGATCTACACCGGTCTGCATCAGACGCCGGAGCAGATCGTCCAGACGGTGCTGCAGGAGGATGCCGACGCGGTCGGGTTGTCCGTGCTCTCCGGGGCCCACATGACCCTGTTCGCCCGGACCATCGAGCTGTTGCGCGAACGGGACGCCGCGGACGTCGTCGTCTTCGGTGGCGGCATCATCCCGGCCGACGACGTGCCGGCGCTGGAGAAGATGGGCGTGGCGAGGGTGTTCGGTCCGGGCACCGCGACCGGCGACATCATCAGCTGGGTGCACGACACCTTCGGCGCCGTCGCCACACCCGCCTGACGCCAGCGCCGCTGACGGACGGATGACGACAGCTGCGCTCCGCTCGGCAGTTTCCCGCCCCCGGGCGGATCACCCGGTTCTGTTGCGGCCCCCTTTCGTTGTCGCCAACCGGTCTCGGTAGGCTCACGAAGGTTCGCCGGAAGTTCCGTACGAGTTCACCGCGCGACCCACACCTGCCCTGCTGCCGAAGGAGCCGCGTGGACCTGTACGAGTACCAGGCAAAGGAACTGTTCGCGGCGCACGGGGTGCCGACGCTGCCCGGCGAAGTCACCACCGATGCCGCCGAAGCCAAGGCGATCGCCGCGCGCCTCGGCAAGGACGTCGTCGTCAAGGCGCAGGTGAAGGTCGGTGGCCGCGGTAAGGCCGGCGGCGTGAAGCTGGCCACCAGCCCGGACGAGGCGCAGCAGAAGGCTGAGGCGATCCTCGGCCTCGACATCAAGGGCCACGTCGTCGGCACCGTGCTGGTCACCGAGGCCAGCGACATCGACAGCGAGTACTACGTCTCCTTCCTGCTGGATCGCTCCAACCGGACCTTCCTGGCCATGGCCAGTGCCGAGGGCGGCATGGAGATCGAGCAGCTCGCGGTGGAGCGCCCGGAAGCGCTGGCGCGGATCCCGATCGACGCGAACACCGGCGTCGACGCGGCCAAGGCCGCCGAGATCGCCGCCGCGGCGAAGATGCCGGCCGACGTCCGGGACAAGGTGGCCGCGATCCTGGTGCAGCTCTGGGACACCTTCGTGGCCGAGGACGCCACTCTGGTCGAGGTCAACCCCCTGGTGAAGACGCCCGCCGGCGATGTGCTCGCGCTCGACGGCAAGGTGACCCTCGACGACAACGCCTCGTTCCGGCATGAGGACGTCTTCACCCGGTTCGCCGACTCCTCGGCCGTCGACCCGCTCGAGTCTGCGGCCAAGGCCAAGGGCCTGAACTACGTCAAGCTCGAGGGCAATGTCGGGATCATCGGTAACGGCGCCGGCCTGGTGATGTCCACGCTCGACGTGGTGACCTACGCGGGCGAGGAGTTCGGCGGGCAGAAGCCGGCCAACTTCCTCGACATCGGCGGCGGTGCGAGCGCGCAGGTGATGGCCGACGGCCTGTCGATCATCCTCGGCGATCCCGCCGTGAAGAGCGTGTTCGTGAACATCTTCGGCGGTATCACCGCCTGCGATGCGGTGGCCAATGGCATCGTGCAGGCGCTCGGGATGCTGGGCGATGTGACCAAGCCGCTGGTGGTGCGTCTCGACGGCAACAACGCCGAGGAAGGCCGGCGGATCCTCGCTGAGGCGAATCTGGCGGTGGTGCACCCGGTGGACACGATGGATGGCGCGGCGAAGCTCGCCGCCGAACTCGCAGCGAAGGCGGCCTGATCATGGCGATCTTCATCAATGAGGCCAGCAAGGTCATCGTCCAGGGCATTACCGGCGGTGAGGGCTCGAAGCACACCCGCCGGATGCTCGCTGCGGGCACCAACATCGTGGGCGGGGTGAATCCCCGCAAGGCAGGTCAGAGCGCCGAGTTCGACGGCAAGAAGCTGCCGATCTTCGCGACGGTGGCGGATGCGATGGCGCAGACCGGTGCGGACGTCACCGTCGGTTTCGTGCCGCCGGCGTTCACGAAGGCCTCGGTCATCGAGGCGGTCGACGCGCAGATCCCGCTCGCCGTGGTGATCACCGAGGGCGTGCCGGTCCACGACACCACTGCCGCCTGGGCCTACAACGTGGCCCGCGGCAGCAAGACCCGGATCATCGGCCCGAACTGTCCCGGCATCATCAGCCCCGGCAAGTCCAACGTCGGCATCATCCCGGCGGACATCACTCCGCCCGGGCGGATCGGGCTGGTCTCCAAGTCCGGCACCCTGACCTACCAGATGATGTACGAGCTGCGCGACATCGGCTTCTCCACCTGTGTCGGCATCGGCGGCGACCCGGTCATCGGCACCACCCACATCGACTGCCTGCAGGCGTTCCAGGACGACCCGGACACCGACGCCATCGTCATGATCGGTGAGATCGGCGGCGACGCCGAGGAGCGGGCCGCGGCCTACATCGCCGAGAATGTGACCAAGCCGGTGGTGGGTTACGTCGCGGGCTTCACCGCGCCGGAGGGCAAGACGATGGGCCACGCGGGCGCGATCGTCTCCGGCTCCTCCGGCACTGCCGAGGCGAAGAAGGAAGCGCTGGAGAAGGCGGGCGTGCAGGTCGGCAAGACGCCGAGCGAAACGGCCCGGCTGATGGCCGCACTGCTCAAGTAGAGCGCCACCCGACGGGCGGTAGGCGCGTGCCTGCTGCCCGCGAGCCCTGACCTGTGATCTGATGTGTGCGGCCACGCAGTCTTCGGGTTGATGGTGATGGCGGATGCATCTCGACGGCGCCGTCCTGCTGGTGACCGGCGCCAGCGGAGGCATCGGGAAGGTCCTCGTACCCATGCTGCGTGCCCGCGGCGCGCAGCTGCTGCTGTCGGCGCGGCATGCCGAGGCGGTCACCCGGCAGGCTGACGACGCGGGTTGCATCGCGATCCCGGCGGATCTGGCCCAACCGGGCGGCGCTGCGAAGCTCGCCGCCGAGGCGCGCAGCGTGCACGGCAGGGTCGACGGCGTCATCCACGCGGCCGGAGTCGGCTGGCGCGGACCGGCGCAGGACACCGAGCCGGACGTCGTCGACACGGTGTTGGCGGTGGACCTCGCCGCCCCGATCGCCCTGACGAACGCGCTGCTGCCGGACCTGGTGACCGTCCCGCACAGCCACGTCTGCTTCGTCTCTTCGATCGCCGGGATGGTCGGGGTGGCGCAGGAGAGCCTGTACGCCGCGGCCAAGGCGGGTGTGCTGCGGTACGCCGAGAGCCTGCGGCTGGAGCTCGCTGACCGCGGCGTGGAGGTCTCCGCGGTCTCGCCCGCCGCGGTCCCAACGACGTTCTTCGCGCACCGCGGTGCGCCGTACCACCGGCGCCATCCGAGGCCGCTGCAGCCGGTGCGGGTCGCCACCGCGATCGTCGCCGGGATCGAGGCCGGCGGCGGTTACCGCGTCGTACCTCGATGGATGGGCGTCGTGCCGCGGCTGCGCGCCCTCGTGCCGGGGCCGTACGAGTGGCTGGCCCGTCGGATGGACTGAGCGATGGGGATTGCGACCACGACGGTGCCGGCGCGCAGCGATAGCCGACTGCGTGCGATCGGCCGCTGGTTGCGGCCGTCCGGGGACCTGGTCGTCGGCCTGAGTGCCTTCGTGCTCTACCTGATGGTCGCGCACTTCGCGCAGGACCGCGTCGGTGCCGCGACGGCGAACGGGCATGCCCTCGCCCGCGCGGAGCGGACGCTGCACCTGCCCGCCGAGCTGTCCTGGAACCATTGGATGGCGCAATATCACGTGCTCACGGTGGTCGCGAACTACGACTACGCCATCGGCTACCTGCTGCCGACTTTCGGCGCGCTGTTCTGGGTGCGGGCCACCCGCCGGGACGCCTACCCGCGGGTGCTCGCCTCGTTCCTGCTGCTGAACCTGGCCGCATTCGCCGTGTTCGCGGCATGGCCGTCGAGTCCGCCGCGGTTGCTCGGCGATGCCGGCTTCGTCGACACCGTGACCCGGCACCACACCGTCGCATCCTGGGGGGACGGGATCATCTCCTCGGCTGCGGACAAGTACGCCGCGATGCCCTCGCTGCACGTGGCCTGGGCGGTATGGGCCGCGGTGGTGCTGGTCAGGCTGTGCCCGCTGCGTTGGGTCGCCCGCGTCGGGGAAGCGCACGTGGTCTTCACCATCGCGGTGACCATCCTGACCGGGAACCACTGGTGGCTGGACGCGGCCGCCGGGCTCGTGCTGGCGCTGCTCGCGGAACTCGTGGTGGCCCAGATCCCGCCCCGGACGCTGGCGTCCGGGCCTTGGCTGGGGGCGCGATCCCCGGTCCGCGCCCCCCTCGGCACTCGTGATCGCGCGGCGAGCGTGGCTGCTTGCTATGCGCGCGACGGGACGCAATCATGCGCGGGCAGAGCGGCGGGTACCGCCGCACCGTCACGGAAGTAGGACTCTCATGGTCAAGATCGGTGGTCGGGACGTCCCGAGCGATCTCGTCGTCATCGCCGCCGGCGTGCTGGCGTTCATCTTCGGCTTCATCGACTTCTTCAGCAAGAGCGGTTACGGCATCAGCGGCTACGAGTCCGGCTTCCTCGGATCGTTCGCCATCGCGCTGTCGCTCTTCGTCGGCCTGATCGTGGCCGGCCGGCTGTTCGCGGGGCTGACCTTCAATGCCGGCAACAAGTACGGACCGGCGGTGATCACCTTCGGGCTCTCGCTGCTGGCCGCGATCTTCATCCTGATCAAGCTGCTGGTCGGCTACAAGGTCGGTGGGGTCTCGCTCGACCGCTCCGTCGGACTGTGGCTCACCTTCGTCGTGATCATCGTGCAGGCGGTGTTCGCGTTCCTGTCCGTCGCCAGCAGCGGCGAGAAGCTGCCGGAGTTCGGCCGGGGCACCAGCAGTGGCAGCACCGCCTGACCGCGGGCTGATCGCACCGGTCCGATTGGCCCGCCCGCTCGGCGTGGCCTGCCGGGCCTGACCGGGTTCGTCTGGCACCGTCACGGGGGTGACTCAGGCACCGGTACGGCCGCAGCTCGGCCGTTCCGTCTTCCAGCACTTCGACCAGCAGGGCCGAACGCCACAGTTGTGGCGCTCGGCCCTGCTGCTGTCGTTACGGGCCACCGCGCTGGGCTTGCTGGTGGTCGAGCTCGTCGTGCTGGTGCTGTGGGCCACCGAGCAGGGGTCGACGTCCGGCCCGTCGGGCGCGCTGCGCACCGGCGTTGCATTCTGGCTGGCGGCACACCACACCGGCTTCGAGATCCGGGGCGGTCACCTCGGCGTGACGCCGTACGGGCTGACCGTGCTGCCCGCGGTCCTGTTGTGGCGGGGCGGTGGGCGGCTGGGGCGCGCGTTCGGCGTCTACGGCCGTCGGCCGCTGCTGGTACTGATCGCCTGGGTCGCGGGCAGCTACGCGGTGCTGACGACGTTCCTGTGCCTGCTGGCGCGGCATCCTGGCTTGCATCCGCAGCCCGCGCAGGCGCTGATCGGCTCGGCCGTCGTGGCTGCTGCTGCTGCCGGCGCCGGTGCGCTGCGTGCCCAGACCTGGCGGCCGTCCGTGCCGCCCCGGGTGGCGGCGGTGGCTCGCTTGACGGTGCTCGCGGTGCTGACGGTGTTGGCGGTGGCGGCAGTGGCCGCGTTGCTCACCCTGGTGCTGCACCACCACGCTGTCACCGAGACCGGGCAGGCGGTGGCGCCGTCCGGCTCCGGGGCATTCGGGCTCGCGGTGCTCGACCTGCTCGCGGTCCCGACGATGGTGGTGGCTGCGGCGTCCGTGCTGCTCGGCCCCGGTTTCGCGATCGGGCACGCGACCTCTGTCAGCCTCAGTGGCGCCAGTCTCGGGCCGGTACCCGCGCTGCCGGTGCTCGCCGCGCTCCCGTCGGCGGGGCCGTTCCCGCTGGTCGCTCTGCTGGTGCTGCTGATCCCGGTCGGCACCGGGGTGCTGGTCGGCATCCGTATCACCCGGGATCTCGGTGAAATCCGCGAGATGCTGCTGCGGGCTGCCTACGTCGGCGCGAGCACCGGGATCGTGTTCGCGGTGCTCGCCGCGTTGGTCGGGGGTCCGGGTGGACCCGGTCAACTCGCCGTCACCGGTCCGTCGCCGTGGCAGCTGGGGTTGGCGGCGTGCGTCGAGATCGGTGGCGGCGCCCTCGCCGTGGCGGCCCTCCGGGCATGGCGGCTGCGGGCTGCGCGGCAGCAGCCGGCGACCGCTGCCGGCTAGCCCAGCCGGCTAGTAGGCGCGCTCGCGCAGCCGTCGGGAACACGACTTGCGGTCGGTCGCTAGGGTTCGCAGCGTGCCCGCTCGGCTGGTCGTCCTCGTCTCCGGGGAGGGGACCACGCTCCAGGCGTTGCTGGACGCGTGCCGCGACCCGTCGTACGGGGCGGCCGTGGTGGCGGTGGTGACCGACCGGACCGGCATCGGGGCACAGGCCCGGGCTCGGCGGTCCGGGCTGCGAGCCCAGGTGGTGTCGCTCGCGGACTATCCGGAGCGGGCCGCCTGGGACAGCGCGATCACTCAGGTGGTGGCGCGCTACGCCCCGGACCTGGTGGTCTGCGCCGGTTTCATGAAGCTGCTCGGTCCGGAGTTCCTGGCCACCTTCGACGGCCGGATCCTGAACACCCACCCCAGCCTGCTGCCGGCGCACCCCGGCGCGCACGCGGTCCGCGACACCCTCGCCGCCGGGGACCCCGAGACGGGGGCCACCGTGATCTGGGTGGACGCCGGCGTCGACACCGGGCCGATCGTCGCGCAGGTGCGGGTTCCGGTGCTTCCGGGCGACGATGAGGACACCTTGCACGCCCGCATCAAGGCCGCCGAGGCCCCGCTCTACGTCGAGACCGTCCGCCGCATCATCCAGGAGAAGTCGCTATGACCAGCCCCGACGTGAAGATCACCGTCCGCCGTGCCCTCGTCTCGGTGTACGACAAGACCGGCTTGGACGATCTCGTCCGCGGCCTGCACGCGGCCGGGGTGGAGATCGTCTCCACCGGGAACACCGCGAAGTTCATCGGCGACCTCGGGGTGCCGGTCACGCCGGTCAGCGACGTGACGCAGTTTCCGGAGATCCTGGACGGCAGGGTGAAGACGCTGCACCCGCGGGTGCACGCCGGCCTGCTCGCCGACGCGCACAACCCGGAGCACCTCGCGACCCTGGCCGAGCACGGCATCGAGCCGTTCCAGTTGGTCGTGACCAACCTGTACCCGTTCCGGGAGACCATCGCGGGCGGTGCCGGTCTCGAGCAGGCGATCGAGCAGATCGACATCGGTGGCCCGAGCATGGTGCGGGCCTCGGCCAAGAATCACGCCAGCGTGGCGGTGGTCACCGACCCGGCAGACTACCCGGCGGCGCTCGAGGCGGTGACCAGCGGCGGCTTCGACCTGGTCACCCGCCGGCGACTGGCCGCCCGCGCGTTCGCACACACGGCGTCGTACGACGTGGCGGTTGCGGGCTGGTTCGCGTCCGAGCTGGCTCCGGACTCGGACGGCTGGCCGCCGTTCACCGGAGTGGCTTTGGAACGTGCCGAGATCCTGCGCTACGGCGAGAACCCGCACCAGCAGGCAGCGCTGTACGTCGACCACGACGCCCCTGCCGGACTTGCCCAGGCGGTCCAGTTGCACGGGAAGGCAATGAGCTACAACAACTACGTCGACACCGACGCGGCCCGCCGGGCAGTGGCGGACCAGGCCGAACCGTGCGTGGCGGTCATCAAGCACGCCAACCCCTGTGGCATCGCGGTGGCCGATGACGTCACGGCGGCGCACCGGAAGGCACACGCCTGCGACCCGACGTCGGCCTTCGGCGGCGTGATCGCGGTGAACCGCCCGGTGTCGCGGGAGATGGCCGAGCAGGTCGCCGAGATCTTCACCGAGGTGATCGTCGCCCCCTCGTACGACGACGGTGCGGTCGAGGTGCTGTCGAAGAAGCCGAGCATCCGGATCCTGCAGTGCCCGCAGGGCGTCTGGGCTCGTACCGAGGTGCGGCAGATCAGCGGCGGGATGCTGGTGCAGACCGCCGACCGGATCGATGCCCCCGGTGACGACCCGGCGACCTGGACGCTGCAGGCGGGACGGTCGGTGGACGCGGCGACCCTCGCGGATCTGGCGTTCGCCTGGCGCGCGGTGCGCGCGGTGAAGTCGAACGCGATCCTGCTCGCGTCCGACCGTGCCACCGTCGGGGTCGGCATGGGGCAGGTGAACCGGGTCGACGCGGCCCGGCTGGCCGTACAGCGGGCAGGGGATCGGGCTCGCGGATCGGTGGCCGCGAGCGACGCGTTCTTCCCGTTCCCGGACGGCTTCGAGGTGCTGGCCGAAGCGGGCGTGCGGGCGGTGGTCGAGCCGGGCGGTTCGGTTCGCGACGGGCTCGTCGTCGAGGCGGCGAAGGCTGCCGGTGTGACGTTGTACTTCAGTGGGACCAGGCACTTCTTTCACTGAGGGCGATCTCGCAGGCCTCGCGCCAGCGGCGCGGGATCTGGTTGTGGACAGCCCGGTTTCGGCGATGCGCCGCGATAGTATTCGAACATGTGTTCGATCGAGGTGGCGCGCGAGATCGGCGCCACCCCCGGGGCCCGCGGCATCGGTGTGCTCGCTCGCCTGCAGCTGGACGCGCTCGACGACGCAGCGCTGCTGGAGGTGCTCGGGATGCTCGAGGCGCAGGCGGGATGGCTCGCGTCGGTGCAGAACCGTGCGTTGTGCGCGCTGCGGGATCGTGCCGCGGCCCATCGGCCCACTGCGAGCTCGACGTCGCCGGGTGGACCCGACGACGACAAGCACTGGGAACGCGAGGAATTGCGGCTCGCGCAGCGTCTTGGGGAGTATGACGCGCGGCACCGGATCGAGACGGCGGTGGCGTTGCGGGACCGGTTGCCGTCGAGCGCGGCGGCGCTGGCTGCAGGCCGGATCTCCTGGCGGCACGCGGACGCGATCGCGACCGAGACCGCCGCGCTGGACCCCGCACGCGCCGGCGCGGTAGAGCGACTGGTGCTGGCCGACCGGCGGGCGGTCACCGTCGCGCAGACCCGCCGCGCCGCCCGCCGCGCCACCGCCGCGCTCGCCCCGGAGCAGGCCACGGTGACCGCCGCGGATGCCGCCGACGCGCGGTTCGCCCGCGGCTGGGACACCGGCGAGGGCACCGGCTGGTTCGAAGCCCAACTGACCGCCGAGGGCCTCGCCACCGTCACCACCGCACTCGAGGACCTGGCCACCCCGGCCACCCTGCACGGCCACCCGCTCGACCCGGCCGCACTGCGCCGACTGTCGTGCGACAGCACCCTCACCCGCCTGATCACCGACCCCACCACCGGCACCGTGATCGACCTGGGCACCACCACCCGACTACCGGACACCCGACTACGCCGCGCCATCGAACTCCGCGACGGGCACCGCTGCACCTTCCCCGGCTGCGACCGCCAAGGCCACCTCCACGCCCACCACCTACGACACTGGGCCGACGGCGGCACCACCGACCAAGACAACCTCACCCTGCTCTGCCACCGCCACCACACCGCCATCCACGACGCAGGCTGGCACGCCCACCGCACACGCTCCGGCGACCTCACCTGGCAATCACCGGCCGGACAGCGACATACCGCGCCCGTCGCAGTCGCATCGTCCAGATCCGATCCCGCTGGCCCGGACGCGTCCGGGATCTGGCATCGTGGCGACCCGTGACAGCTCAGCTTCTCGACGGCAACGTCGTGCTCGACGCGGTGAAGACGGATCTGCGCACGCGGATCAGCCGGCTTGCCGAACGCGGTGTGACGGTCGGCCTGGGCACGATCCTGGTCGGTGACGATCCTGGTAGCGCGAAATACGTCCAGATGAAACGGGAGAACTGCGCCGAACTCGGGATCGCGTCGATCCACACGCAGCTGCCGGCGGACACCTCGCAGTCCGAGATCGATGCGCTGGTCGACCGCTACAACGCCGATCCCGCGGTGCACGCGTACCTCATGCAGCACCCGTTCCCGAAGGGCTTGAACTTCGAGGACGCGTTGCTACGGGTGGATCCGGACAAGGACGTCGACGGGCTGCACCCGGTCAATCTCGGCAAGCTGGTGCAGGGGGTGCCCGGCCCGCGCAGCTGTACCCCGGCCGGAATCCAGGCGCTACTGGCGCACTACGAGATCCCGATTGCGGGCCGGCACGTGGTGATCGTCGGCCGTGGTCTCACGGTCGGCAAGGCACTGGCAAACCTGCTGAGCCTCAAGGAACCGCATGCCAACGCGGCAGTCACCCTGGTGCACACCGGCGTTGCGGACATCACTGCGTTCACCCGGCAGGCGGACATTCTGGTGGTCGCCGCCGGGTCGCCGGGGCTCGTCACCGCCGACATGGTCAAGCCCGGCGCCGTGGTGGTGCAGACCGGCGCGGCGTTCGTCAACGGCAAGATCGCGCCCGACGTGGATGCCGGCGTCGCCGAGGTAGCGAGCTGGTTCGCGAAGGCGACCGGGTCGGTCGGGCCGATGACTCGGGCCATGCTCCTCAGCAACGTCGTCGAAGCCGCCGAGCGCGGAGCTGCGTAGCGGCGCAGCGCGAGGTCGGGTGAGACCATTCGGCTGGGTCGAAGCTGCCGAGCGCGGAGCTGCGTAGCGGCGCAGCGCGAGGTCGGGTAGCTACTGCTGGGCGGACAGTGTCGTCACGGGGTCCCGGGAGGGCTGGACGACGCCGATCGCGACGACTTCGTTCGCCAGTCGGGCGCGGCGATTGCCACCCTCCGGGATGTCGAACTTCTGGTAGAGCCGGAGCAGGTGCTGTTTCACCGCGGCCTCGGTGACCACCAGTTCGCGGGCGACGTCGCGGGTGCTGGCCGGCACCACGAACGCCGTCCGGGACAGCACCGGCCGGCAGAGCGCCTCGAGCACGTCGCGCTCTCGGCGGGTCAGGTCCGGCGCGATTTCCCCGACGCCGAACTGGCGGGTGTCGTCCGCGGTCGTGCCGTCCGGCACTCCCGCGATGCGCGCGCGCACCGCCCCGAACGCGAGCACGTCCCGGGGGCCGACCACCGCCCGGCCCACCGGCCTTCCGTTGAGCGACGTTCCGTTCCGGGACAGCCCGGCGTCGGCGACATACACGTAAGGGCCGCGGCGCACGAGCTCGGCATGCAGCCGGGACACCGTCGGATCGGCGAGCCGGACGTCGACTCCCGGCCCCCGGCCGACGGTCGTCACCTCCGCAGTGAGCGGGATCTGCTGGGGATCGCCGCTCCCGGCCTGCTCGACGACGAGCACCGGGTGTGCGGCCGGTGTCGCCGCGACGGAGTCGGACACCTCGGTGACCGGAGACTGCGGAGACGAGGTGGGGGGCATAGTCGTACGGTTACCCGATACCCACCGGGACGTAAACCAGTCGTGGCGAAGGGGGCAGATGCGCGACCCAGGCGCGCTGCGCCGTGATCTCGGCGCGCTGCGCCCCGGCCCGTGGGCGTTCGCCGGCGTGCTGGCCGGGGCCGCCGCCGGCATCCTGCTCGTCGCGTTCGTGCAGTGGCAGTCCGGCCTGCTCCTGCTCGGTGCCGACCTGCTGCTCGCCGCGGGGCTGCGGATCGCGCTCGCCGACGACAGCGTCGGCCTGTTGCGGGTCCGGACCAAGGCGTTCGACGCGCTGCTACTCCTCGTCGTCGGAGTGGCGCTGATCGCGCTAGCGGTCAGCCTCGGGCATTCGAGCTGATGCGCTCGGGCGTTCGAGCTGATGCGGCAGCCTGCACCGGTCCGGCGCTCGCCCGCCAAAGCTGATCCGGTAGCCTGCCGGACGAGCAGAGTTCACTCGACGTCGAGAGACTTCGGCGCTTCATCCACGGAAGTCAGGTACGCATCCATGACCACCCACCGCGTGACCCTCATCCCCGGCGATGGCGTCGGGCCCGAGCTCACCGAAGCCACCCGCCGAGTACTCGAGGCGGCCGTCGGTGCCGTCGGCTCGTCCTTCGACTGGGACGTCCAGCAGGCCGGTGTGGACGTCATGGAGACGGCCGGCACGCCGCTGCCGGAGCAGACCCTGCAGTCGGTGCGTGACACCAAGGTCGCCATCAAGGGGCCGATCACGACCCCGATCGGAACCGGCTTTCGCAGCGTGAACGTGGCGCTGCGCGCCGAGCTCGAACTCTATGCGTGCCTGCGTCCCTGCAAGACCTACCCCGGCGTGCGCAGCCGCTACGACGACGTCGACGTGGTGATCGTCCGGGAGAACACCGAGGACCTCTACGCCGGCATCGAATACGAGCACGACACCGCCGAGGCCAACCAGGTCATCGACTTCTTGAACCCGCTGCAGAAGAAGCAGATCCGGCCGCACTCCGGGATCAGCATCAAGCCGATCAGCGAGTTCGGCAGCGAGCGGATCATCCGCTACGCCTTCGAGTACGCCAAGGCGAACGGTCGCAAGCGGGTGCACTGCATCCAGAAGTCCAACATCATGAAGTTCACCGACGGGTTGTTCCTGTCGGTGTTCCGCGAGGTGGCCAAGGACTTCCCGGACATCGAGCCGTGGGAGAACCTCGTCGACGCGACCTGCATGGGCCTGGTGCAGCGGCCGGAGGAGTGGGACGTGCTGGTCCTGCCGAACCTCTACGGCGACATCCTGTCCGACCTCACCGCCGGCATGGTCGGCGGCCTGGGTGTCGCGCCCGGCGCCAACATCGGCACCGACTCGGCCGTGTTCGAGGCGACCCACGGCAGCGCGCCGAAGTACAAGGGCCAGAACAAGGTCAACCCGACCGCGATGATCCTGTCCGGCAAGCTCATGCTCGACCATCTCGGCGAGCGCGAGGCCGCGAACCGGCTGGAGGCGGCTGTCTCCGCGGTCATCGCCGAGGGCAAGAGCACCACGTACGACATGAAGCCGACCCGTGACGACCCGACCGCGGTCGGCACCGCCGAGTACGCCGACGCCATCATCGCGAAGCTGGGTGACGCGTGATGGCCAACGCTCCCGTCAACGTCACCGTCACCGGGGCCGCCGGCCAGATCGGCTACGCGCTGCTGTTCCGCATCGCCGCCGGCCAGCTGCTCGGCCCGAACGTCCCGGTTGCCCTGCGGTTGTTGGAGATTCCGCAGGCCGTGCGGGCCGCCGAGGGCACCGCGATGGAGCTGCAGGACTGCGCGTTCCCGCTGCTGGCGAGCATCGACATCTACGACGACCCGACCCCGGCGTTCGCGGGCGCGAACGTCGCCCTGCTCGTCGGCGCGCGCCCGCGCACCAAGGGCATGGAGCGCGGCGACCTGCTGGAGGCGAACGGCGGCATCTTCGCGCCGCAGGGTGAGGCCATCAACGCCGGCGCCGCGGACGACATCAAGGTGCTGGTGGTCGGCAACCCGGAGAACACCAACGCGCTGATCGCTCGCTCGCACGCGCCGGACGTGCCGGCGGAGCGGTTCACCGCGATGACCCGGCTGGACCACAACCGCGCGGTAGGCCAGCTCGCCGGCAAGCTCGGCGTGTCGGTGACCGACATCCGCAAGATGACGATCTGGGGCAACCACTCCGCGACCCAGTACCCAGACCTCTACCACGCCGAGGTCGGCGGCAAGATCGCCGCGACGCTGGTGGAGGAGAGCTGGCTTACCGGCGACTTCATCCCCACCGTGGCCAAGCGCGGCGCGGCGATCATCGAGGCGCGCGGCGCATCCAGTGCCGCGAGCGCGGCGAGTGCGGCGATCGACCACGTGCACACCTGGGTCAACGGGACCGCCGACGGCGACTGGACCTCGATGGCGGTGCCGTCCGACGGCTCGTACGGGGTCACCGAGGGCGTCATCTCCTCGTTCCCGGTCACGACCAAGAACGGCACGTACGAGATCGTCCAGGGCCTGCAGATCGACGCGTTCAGCCGGGGGAAGATCGACGCGTCGGTCGCGGAGCTGGTCGAGGAGCGGGACGCGGTCCGCGGGCTGGGCCTGATCTGACTCGGTTTGATCTGACTCGGTTTGATCTGACGCAGCCCGGGCCACCCGCGCCGTAGATTGGACGGCGTGGACGAACCTCACCATCCCGGGCCGCCGTCACGTCCTGGCGCAGCGATGCGATGAGCATCGGGCTCAGCATCGTCGTCGTCCTCGCGCTGATCGTGCTCGAGGCGCTGTTCGTCGCGGCCGAGTTCGCCCTGGTGTCGCTGCGCGAGGCGCAGGTCAGGGACATGGCGGCCCAGGGCAAGCGGGGCCGCCGGGTGCAGCGGCTGGTCTCCAACCCGAACCGTTTCCTCGCCGCGGTCCAGATCGGGGTCACCCTCACCGCACTGCTCTCCAGCGCGTTCGGGGCGATCACGCTCTCCGACAAGCTCGGTGACGGCCTGGAAGACGCCGGGTTGGGACACACCCTGGCCCGGGTGATCGGCTTCCTGGGCGTCACCCTCGTCATCACCTTCGTCACCCTGGTCATCGGTGAGCTTGCCCCGAAGCGGCTGGCGCTGCAGCGAGTCGAGGGGACGGCGCAGGTGTTCGCCGGGCCGCTGGAGGCCATCGCCAGTCTCGCCCGCCCGGTCATCTGGCTGTTGTCCAAGGCGACCGACGGGGTGGTGCGGCTGCTGGGCGGCGACCCGGATATGACGCGCACCGCGATCACCGAGGAGGAGCTGCGCAGCCTGGTGGCCGGCCACGAGTCGCTCAGCAGCGACGAGCGCCGGCTGATCGACGACGTGTTCGAGGCGCAGACCCGCAGCATCCGCGAGGTGATGCGGCCGCGCACCGAGGTCGAGTTCCTGGACGCCGGCATGACACTGGGCCGGGCGGCGAAGCTGGTCGCCGACCAGCCGCACTCGCGCTACCCGGTCATCGGCGAGTCGCAGGACGACGTCGTCGGATTCCTGCACGTCCGGGACCTCTACCGGCGACCGACCGCGAATGCCAGCCGTGCCGTGACGGTCGCGGATGTGGTGCGCCCGGTCAAGTTGTTGCCGGCCAGCAAGCAGGTGCTCCCGTCACTGTCGGAGATGCGCCGGGAGGGCCATCACCTCGCGATCGTGGTGGACGAGTACGGCGGCACTGCCGGCATCGTGACGCTGGAAGACCTGATCGAGGAACTGGTCGGCGAGATCCGGGACGAGTACGACCAAGGCGAGCCGGAGGCGCGCCGGCTGGCCGGTGGCCGGATGGAGGTCGACGGGCTGCTGAACCTGGACGAGTTCGCCGAGGTCACCGGGGTCACGTTGCCGGACGGACCGTACGAGACCGTCGCCGGATTCCTGGTCGCGCGGCTGGGCCGGGTCGCCCGGCCGGGCGACGAGACCGCCCTGGACGGCGTGACGCTGGCCGTGGCCCGGATGGACGGCCGGCGCATCGACCGGATCGTCGTCACTCGCCGGTCGAACCTGCTCGCCGGGCCCGACGTGGTCACGAAACAGCCAGAGCGGACCTGAGAGACTGCTGGGCATGACCGACTACCCCGTCCGCCTCTCCGCTGCGGGCCAGCCGGGTCCTCGCTTCGAGGCGGCCTCATGACCGACTACCCCGTCCGCCTCTCCGCTGCGGGCCAGCCGGGTCCTCGCTTCGAGGCGGCCTCATGACCGACCACCCCGTCCGCCCGCGCGTGCTCTCCGGGATCCAGCCCACCGGCACGGCATCGCACCTCGGCAACTACCTCGGGGCGGTCCGGCGCTGGGTCGGTCTGCAAGACAGCCACGACGCGTTCTTCTTCATCCCGGACCTGCACGCGATCACGGTGCGGCACGACCCGGCGCAGCTGCGCCGGCGCACCCTGGAGGCCGTCGCCGAGCTGATGGCGGCCGGGTTGGATCCGTCGCGTTGCACGATCTTCGTGCAGAGCCACGTCCCGGAGCACGCCGAGCTGGCCTGGATCCTCAGCTGCGTCACCGGCTACGGCGAGGCTGCCCGGATGACCCAGTTCAAGGACAAGGCCGCTCGGGACGAGCTCGGCGCCGCGACCGTCGGTTTGTTCAACTACCCGGTGCTGATGGCCTCGGACATCCTGCTGTACCAGGCGGACGAGGTTCCCGTCGGCGCCGACCAGACCCAGCACCTGGAGCTGACCCGCAACCTCGCGCAGCGGTTCAACAAGCGATTCGGGGAGGTCTTCACCGTTCCGAAGCCGACCGTGCTCGCCGAGACGGCGCGCATCGCGGACCTGCAGGACCCCGCCAAGAAGATGAGCAAGTCGCTCCCACCGGCCGGCACGCTGCTGGTCACGGACCCGCCGAAGACCATCGTCAAGAAGATCAAGAGCGCGGTCACCGACACCGGGCGAGAGGTGCTCGCGACCGAGGACAAGCCCGGCATCACCAACCTGCTCGGCATCCTGTCCGGCGTGACCGGGGAGAGCATCGAGACGCTGGAGAAGCGGTACGCCGGCAGCGGCTACGGCCAGTTCAAGGCGGACGTGGCCGACGCGGTCGTCGCCGAGCTGGCGCCGGTGCAGGAACGGTTCGCCGCGCTGATGGACGACCCGGCGCAGATCCACGCGGCGATCGCTGCCGGGGCGGCCCGGGCGCGGGAGGTCGCGGGCGACACCATCGCGCGGGCCCGGGACGGTGTCGGTTTCCTGCCGCCGGGGGGTGCCGACCACTGGCCGAGCGCCGACGCGTGACCCGGCGCAACATCGGCATCGCGATCGGGCTGCCACAGCCGATCGCGGACGAGCTGCAGGGCTGGCGGGTCGAACTCGGGGACCCCACCGCGCTGCGCATCGTGCCGCACGTGACGCTGCT
>DASZVT010000058.1:0-11864 GCA_035546915.1 Mycobacteriales bacterium
GCTCACTCCGGCCACCACGCAGCCGCCCGGGCGGCTGCCGAAGGCGGTCCGGCGCATCTTCACCTCCTGAGCCGTCCTGCGCGGCCGGCCCGTCCAGAACGTCGTTCTGGTACCGTCGAGTCGGCTTCGAGACAGGAGACAACCGTGGATCTAGGCATTGCGGGCAGGTGCGCCTTCGTGACCGGAGGCAGTAAGGGGATGGGACGCGAGGCGGCGAAGATGCTTGCCGCCGAGGGCTGCAAGGTCGCCATCGTGGCGCGTACCAAGTCCTCGATCGACGAGGCGGTGGCGGAGATCACCGCGGCCGGCGGCACCGCGGTTGGCGTCTCGGCCGACATCACCGATCCAGACGACGTACAGCGCGCCGTGACCGAGGTGACCGCGGCGTTCGGCGCACCGCTGATCGTGATCGGGCAGACCAAGTTCAACGTCCCGGGTGACTTCTCCGACATCACCGAGTTCCACCACTACGAGGATTCGTTCAAGTCGTACACGATGAGCCAGGTCTACCTGCTGCACGCGGTGCTCCCGGGCATGAAGGACGCGGGCTGGGGCCGGTTCGTGCACATCGGCTCGGCGACCGCGAAGGAGCCGGAGGGGGCGATCCATCACGCGATCGCCAACGCCACCAGGCCGTCGACGATCGGCCTACTGAAGACGGTCGCGGACGAGTACGCCCAGTACGGGATCACCGTCAACACCATCGCCCCGGGGTGGATCGAGACCGAGAACTCACGCGAGTACATGGCGAAGCAGGTCGGCCTGAAGAACGCCGACGAGCGACGCGAATGGATCCGGCAGAATGCCCGAGTGCCCGCCGCCCGGATGGGCGCCCCGGAGGAGATCGCCTCCACCGTGGTGTACCTGTGCTCCGAGCAGGCCGGGTACGTGAACGGCTGCTGGATCGAGGTGGACGGCGGCCATCACCGCTCCGCGTTCTGACCGTCACCACATCCGAGGACGAAACACTCCTGATGCCAGCAGTCGGCCCATACATCGGAACTACTCAACCAGTCTTTATATTGCGAACAACGGACTTTGCGAACTTGCTGCCGTTCAATGATTATCGGCACGCCTGTGTCTAGCTGATGCCGCACTTACGCTAAACTGGCACCGAGTTTTCAGTCAGACAAGGTCTTGGTCAATACAGCGTTCTCGAATTACGACTGTAACACTGACGAGCGCAGCGTTCGTGTTCCTCGTTGGCTGCTCGGGTAGACACCACGCGAGTGACGCCGTTCAGATGGACGTACCGACGCGCTCAGACGCATGCGCGGTGCCATTGTTCACGCAAGAGTCCAATAACACACTCGTGACGGTCGACCCCAAGCCCACCGGCGTCACAGCAGCGTGGGTACCGGGACTTAACAAACCCTGTCACCCCGCCAAGACAGAAGGGAACGCCGAGCTAGCGGCGTCGCTCGCCGCCGCCGTGGCGGCAGCAAAGGCAGCACCCGCATCCACCAGCTGTCCGACTGATTCCGGGGCAGGAGTCTTGCTGTACTTTAGCTATCAAGGCGAAGCCAAGTCGGAGTACGTGGCAGTTCGCTTTGACGGATGCCGGTTTATCGGCGCTCCTGGCCGGGACGGGCGTCGGCCGTCAGCAGATCTTGATCGCAGTCTTCTCCAAATAGCGCCGCCAGCCTGGCGTCAGTATCTGGGATAGAACTCGGCGGCCAAAGCTTCGCTAGCTGGTGCTGTTCGTGTAGCACGGTGCGACGACTGGGGCTTGTGAGTAGTTCCGGTAGCGCGCGTCCCATGCTGCGAGTGCCGCTCGGGCGGCTGCCGGGGACATGCCGGCGGTCGCCGGGCGTGGCGGAAGATGGTAGATCTTGAGTTCCGCGTCGGTGGCAGTGACCGGGTTCCATCCCACGGGTGGGACGGTGATCTGAAGGTCGCCGCCGTTGTCATAGTCGTAGCGGATGCCCTGGTTCGCCCCGGGAATGATCGTGGCGTAGGTGCCGTCCGGCGCGATGGCGACCTTGGAGATGAGCTTCACCATCTTGACGCAGTCGGGTCGACCGCTGACGTGCTGCCAGGGGTATTCGCCCATGAACGCGGGTCCGGAGAGGACAGCGCCGATGACGACTGCCCTCAGCATCCACCGCACCGGCGTACGCACGACGATCCCTCCGAATGGGTACATCATCATCCTTGCGTCGAGCTACAGTCAACCAAATGCCGAACACCTGTTCGAGCTGGTAGCCGATCTTGGTGATGGTCGCGGTCGTCCAAGGCAGGGTTTCCCCTTAGGCGCCTACAGGGCGGCTGGCTGGTGCCGGAGAACCCGGAGTTCACCCGATCCGTATCACCGAGGACGTGCAGGCGCAGGGCGTGGTGCGGTCGTACTGAGCAACAACGACAGGTGCGTGGCCGCCCGCAGCGCAGAGGCGAAGGTGCTGGGGCGCCCAGATGAGCAGCGGCACGGTCACGAAGATCGCTAGCTACCGATTCCACGATGCCGGAAGCAACCTCCTAGCTGGGCGCGACGTATTAGTTACTGACCCGCCTCGTCACGGGGCTAACTGTTGAGAGTGGGAGGGGACGGCACGGATGTCGAAGAGCGGGCGGGGTGGCTCGTTCGATGACTGGGTGTCGGTGCACTCACGGTGGTTGATGGGGTTGGCGTTGTTGCTCACTTCGTGTCGGGCGGACGCGGAGGACTTGTTACAGGGGACGTTGGAACGCGCATTCCGGAAGTGGGTGGCACTCCCTCCGGACGCAGCAGAAGGGTACGTGCGGCGGATCATGCTGAACCTTGCGTCGGACGCGCAGCGGCGCAGCTTCCGGCGACCGGAGCGACTTGTCGCCGAACCCGAGGCTGGGTCGCACGACCCGTTCGGAGCGGCGGACGATCGACAACTGTTGCTGGACGCGGTGCGGCAGCTACCGCCTCGCCAACGCATGATCGTCGTTCTGCGGTACTGGGGTGATCTGTCTGAAGCTGAGATAGCCGCGGAACTGTCCATCTCACCCGGAACGGTCAAGAGCCAAGCGCATCACGCGATGACACATCTGCGGGCGTACGCGGCCGAACGGCGTTCAAATGAGGGCAGGCGATGGTGATGGATGACTTCGAGGTCCTGCTACGCCAGGCGCTGCATAGCGTCGATGACCAGGACGCCCCGGTGCCGCTGCTGGCAGTTGCTCGTCGGCATGGACGTCGGCGGCGCTCTACGACACTGGCTTGTACGTCGCTGCTGGTTGTCGCCGGTTTAGCGGGTGGGGCCACAGCACTTGCTGCCAGCGGCGGCCCCGATGGTTCCCAGACGGCCAGGGTCGCTGCGACCCCCTCCCGTCCGAGCGCCCCGTCGGCCGTGAGCAGCGCGCCAACAGCCGGGAGCGGAACAACGAACTGCATTCCAACCATGACGTTCACGACCGGTTTAGAGCAAGTGCCGGTGGGTGGGTGTGCGGGACTGCTTACGGGCGCAGCGCCCACCATGACGGTCCACGTTGGACAGTCGATCAGCGTGAGGATTCCGACTAATCCTGACGGCAGTCCGACCCAAGTGCTGCCGCAGAGTAGTGCTCCTTCCGTCGTTGTACTCACCGCTAATAACGCAACGTCCGGAACATATCTCGCTCGCTCGACCGGGACGACGACACTCCTGGAGAGGACGGCAAACTGCACGCTGTCGAATGGAGTGTGCCCCGCCCTGGTCGTCCGAGTCATCGAATGACCGATGAGACGGATTCCTTTAGCTCAATTTTTCCTCTAAGCAGAACGAGAGGCAACTAGACCAGAACGAAGTTAGGAGGGGTTATGAGCAGCAGCCAGAGAAGAATCTTAATTCGATCAAGTATAGCGGTGATGTCGGTTGCGGCCTGCTTGTCAAGCGTGCTCATAGTCAACACGACCGGGGCTGAAGCAGCCGTAGCGCAGGGAGATGTCCCCGGTGTCGCGTCCGACCAAGCGGCAGGCAGCCTTGCCACCCAAGGTTGGTTTGCTAACACGGCTGAATGTGTGCCGTGGACACAGAAATCGGTCGTTGCGATCAATTCGGACGGTGCAACAAGCGAGCCGCGGGACGGTGACGGATTAGGCCGCCAGTACACTTTTGTCTCCTCGACCGGGATCGACGTAACGCAGATACTCCCGCCGCCCAGTTGGAGACCACTACACGCCACGGACGCGCAACTAGCCCTCTACGGCTTCCAGCCTCGTCCTACCGACCCCGCGCTCATGGCTGACTGGGAGAAGGCAGCGACCGCGTTCAGGTCCGCGGGAGACCCGGGATACTGCTCCACGAAGTTGAAGGACAACGTCAATACGCCGAGGGCACCTGGGATTACGCCCACCGTTACGCCTGGAAACTGACTTACGGGCAGTCAGCCGTTGACCCCGTAGCGCCGGATGATGCCGTCGACCAGCAGATCGAGCCCGAGCCGGAACCCGCTGTCGTCCAAGCGGAAGAGCGGACCGATGTCGTCGAGCTGGGTCAGGACCGGGTACTCGCCGGCGGAGAAGCCGGCCGGTCGCCGCGCCGGCTCCGCGAGCTTCGCCGCGCCCGGGGCGCCCGCTGCGCCCAGCATCCCGTGCTCGAAGGCGACGAAGGACCTCGTGTAGTTCAGGCACACGTTGTAGACCCGTACCGCGTCGTCGAGGCCGAGCCCTGCGCGCAGCAGCAGCCCGACGCCGGTGTCCAGACGCCGGAGCTGAGCCGGCGTGAACGCCACACCCAGCACCACCGTCGGCGCGTACAGAGCCAGCTCGCGGTACGCGACGTAGGTCTCCATCAGGCTCCGATACGCCGCGAAGTACCCCAGCAGCTCCGCCCGCCACGGGCCGTCACCCGGCGGCGGGAGCTGGCGGACGAAATCGCGCAGCACCTGCTCGGTGAGCGCCGCGAGTAGCTCGTCCTTGTTCGCGAAGTAGCCGTAGATGCTCATCACGCCGCACTGCAGCTGTCGGCCGAGCGCTGCCATGCTCAGTCCCGGCAACCCGTCCCGCTCGACGACTTCCCGAGCCGCATCGAGGATCTGCTCGGAGCTGATCGACCCGCGGGCCCGACGCTGCCGTCCCGCGGTACGCGCCGGGGTCACCGCGTCACGAACGGATCGGCCGTGTCTGCGTCTGTGTCGTCCCCCAGCTGTGCAACGCCGCTGCATGCAGCGCGCCGAGACCGCCTGCGACCATGACGATTACGTCTTCCGGTCGCCGCGCCAGCGGCACCCTGCCGTGCTCGTCCACCCAGCCGATGTCGGTGTACTGCTTGCGCCGGCTGGCGGTGAACTCCTCCAGCGGAATGGACGCGTACTCCCAGAGAAGCTGCTGCACATCGTTCACGTCCGGATACGCCGGGCCGAGCAACGCCGCCCACACCGGGTTGAACGCCACCACGACCTCGCCGAAGGACAGCTGGGTGAGATAGCTGTTCGCTCCCTGGTATGCCAGCGACCGCCCGACGAACTCCAGCAACTCACGCGGGTCCTGCGCGAGGGGCTCACAGATGTTGACCGTGCCCATGGTGCCGAACGCGGTCACCGCGTCCCCGGGGACGCCCCGCCGCTCCGCCAGCGGAAGCCAGGGCGAGCGCTCCTCCCACTCCGCGAACACGATTCCGGCCACTCGTCCCGGTTGTCCGAACACACTCTGCGAGGTGATCCCCACCCGCTGACCGGCAACGTTGCGCATCACCAGCCGGAACGCACGGCCGATCGCCGGTGCGAGACCATCTGCACCGCCGAGACAACCTGCGCCGTAAGGAATCCCGAGTCGGTGCCGAATCTCCCCGTTGACAATGAGCGCCGGTGTCACCGAGCCGGTGGTGGCGTGCAGCGCGTGCAGTTCGAAACCCTCGTCGGCAACCGCCTCGATAGCTGCACGCAGCAGCGGCAAGCTGGTCGCAGGCGCTCCCGCCATGACGGCGTTGATCGCCACCTTCTCCACCGTGCACGGCGCATCGGACGGTGGCAGTACCGCGATGACCTCGTCCGGCGGCAGCTGCCACGCATCGAGGTACGCCGACACCCGGTCCACCGTCGGCGGGACGAGCGGCAACCCGTCGCTCCACCCCTGCGCCTGTGCCCAGGCGTCGAAGGACTCCTGCTCGTCCACGACCTCGTGGATGGGGCTGACCAGCGTCGACTGCGTCACAGCACCGCCCCAAGGGTCTCGAGCAGCGTCGGCCAGGCATCGACTGCGGCCTTGCGAACCTGCTCTTCCGGCAGCGTCTGGAGCGAGTGCGGCAGCACGATCTGGCGCAGGCCGGGACGGCCGCGGTCGGTCGCGAGCGTCTGGGCGAGCAACGTGAATTCCTCGGTGACGCCGACGACAGCCGGCAGTCCGCTGTTCAGCCCGCTCAGGGCGTCGAAGACACTCCAAGACGTACACGACCCGCAGTTGCCCAGCCCGGAGATGATCAGGTCCACGCCACCGACGAACGCGTCGTACTCGGCCTGGAGCCGCTGTCCCTCAGCCCCTTTGACACCCTGCGCCCGGCGCCAGTAGGTCACGACGGCGCCGGCCTCCTCGAACCGGCGAGCCCACTCCTCGACGGCGTAGTCCCACGCTGGCCACAGCACATCCACCCGGAAGCCGACTCGCTTGCCACGCAGTGCGCCGACCGGCGGACCGGGGTCTGGGTCGCCTGTCACTGCGCCAGCGGTGGGGTCGAGCACCCGCAGGAGGCCTGGGCGGGCAGCGGTGCGCGCCGCCGGCACCTCAACCTTCTCCCGGGGATCCACCAGATCCAGGGCGCTGAAGCCGGGCACCTCCGCGGTCAGCCGTGCCTGGATCACCTCGCGGATCCGGCCGGGCGGCAATACGCAGTCCTCGCAGTCCACTCCGTCGAACGACAGGGCCAAGCCAACCGACCCGGCCTGTTCGTCGAGGCCGGTCAGCCGCAGCGCGGCGCCGTCTCCGGCGAACATCGCCGACAGCGACTCGACGACTGTGTCGACGTCCGTCCGCCGCATTCTCGTCTGCACGCTGGTACTGCTCATGCCGGCTCCTTTCGAAATGCGCCCAAACGCACGAGCCGCCGGGCGAGCTGGATCGCTGCGTTAACGTACGACTATACGGTAGCGACTGTAAAGGGCTGCCTGCTTTCGGACGGTGTGGGTCAGCCGCCGATGCTCTGCACCCGGCGGGAGATCGCCCGGTCCGCCCCGCCGGAATCGGGCACGTCGAACGGCTCCATCCCCAGGACCTCGGCGGCGTGATCGCGCAGGTACTCCGGGGTGAGAGCGTCGACCTCGATGCCGTGTGCGGCGCCCACGAACAGCCGGCTGACCGCACCCCCACCAACCTCGAAGGCGGCGCCGGTGACCCGCGTGGTCTCGTGCGCCAGCCACAGCACTACCGGCGACACCGCCGACGACGGCGCGGCGCGCTCGATCGCCTGCAACAGCGAGGGCACTCCTTGCAGCCGGCCGGCAGCAAGCCGTGACCCGGCGAAGGGGGCGACCGCGTTGACGGTGACGCCGTACCGCATGCCCTCCGCGGACAGCGACTGGGTCATCCCGTGTAGCGCTCCCTTGGCAGTGGCGTACGGCATCGCGCGAGCCAGGCCGAAGTAGCCCGCCGAGGACGTGGTGGTGATCACCCGGCCGAACCGCTGCCCGACCAGGTGCGGCCACGCCGCCGCGGTTACCTGGAAGGTTCCCAGGACATGCACGGCGAAGAACTGCTGCAGCAGCGCCGGAGTCACCTCACCGAGCTTGACGATTCGATCGATGCCGGCGTTGTTCACCACCACGTCGACCCGTCCGAACTCTTCGATCGCGCGCGCCACCACGACTGCGGCGGCGTCCGGATCAGACACGTCGCCGCGGTCCGCGACCGCCTGTCCGCCCTGCTCCCGGATCTGCGCTGCCACCTGGCCCGCGACGTCCTCGCGCGGCGCGTCGTCCTCACCGTCGCTACTCCCGCCGAGATCGTTGACCACCACGGCGGCACCGCGGCCGGCGAACGCGAGCGCGTGTGCGCGGCCGACCCCACGACCGGCCCCGGTCACCACCACGACCCGACCGGTGAAGTCCAGATCCCCCGTCACGCCGTGGCCGCTTGCTCAACCTGCTTGCGCAGTTGTTGCTTGAGCACCTTTCCCATCGCGTTACGCGGCAGCGCCGGCAGGATCTCGAGCTGCTCGGGAATCTTGAACTTCGCGACGTCTCGCGCCCGGAAGAACTCGATCAACTCCGCCAGCGTCAGCGCCGGCGCACCGGGCGCCAGCACCACGAACGCGCAGCAACGCTCACCGGTGCGCTCGTCCGGCACTCCGACCGCGGCGGCTTCGACGATGGACGGATGCTCGGTCAGCACCCCCTCCACCTCGACGGCGGAGATGTTCTCCGCGTTGCGGATGATGACCTCCTTGAGCCGACCGGTGATCCGCAGGTTGCCGTCCGGTTCGAGCACGCCGAGATCGCCGGTGCGGACGAAACCCTGGGCGTCCAGAGCGCCGTCGTTGTCTCGATCGTCGACGTACCCGGCGAACAGTTGCGGACCACGCAACCGCACTTCGCCCTCCTGCCCCGGCGGCATTTCCTGTTCGTCCGGTCCGACGATGCGCAGGTCCACCCCCGGAGCGGGCGGTCCGGCAACGCCTGCCGGGACGGTCCGGCCCTTCTCCCGCGGGGCAAACCCGATCATGGGGCACTCGGTCAGCCCGTAGCCGTTGAACACCCCGTCGCCGCCCAGTTCGCGCAGCAGCGTCTCCTGCAGCGCAGCGGGCAGCGGCGCGCCGCCGCTGCAGAGCATGTTCAGCCGGCTGAACAGGCGTTCGCTGCCGTGTTCACGTTGCGCGGCCAGGTAGGCGTTGAAGAACGGCACCGCGCTGCCCATCAGCGTCACCCCGGCGCGGGCGAGGTCGTACGGCGTGCGCCGAGGGTCCCAGCGCTCGACCAGCATGGTCCCGCAGCCGCAGCGCAGGGCCGCGCCGAACAACCCCGGTCCACCAATGTGCGCGAACGGAAACGCGATGCTCGGCAAGTCGTCCGGCGCGAACTTCAACTGCAGGATCGGCGCATTCGACGCCGCGATCACGGACGCGTCCGAGTGCAGTACGCCCTTCGGTCGTCCCGTGGTCCCCGAGGTGAAGAAGACCCAGGCCGGACTGCGGTTGTCGGCCGGCTCGTCCGCGATATCCGGCAGCGCGGACACGTCGCCGATGGGCAGCGCGAGCTCGTCCGACGGCAGGTCGCAGGTCAGCACGTCGCAGCCGTACTCCGTGCCGAGCTCAGCGGCGAGCGCGCCGTGGTCGAATCCCGCCCAGTTCCGCGGTGTGATCAACAGTCGTGGCTCCAACGCACCCATCACCACGTCCATCTCGGCGCGGCGCAGCACCGGCAGCAGCGGGGCCTGCCGGGTGCCCAGCCGAGCCAGTGCGGCCATCGTCACCGCAGCCTCCAGCGTGGTCGGCAGCTGCCAGGCCACCGAGTCCCCCGGGCGGATCCCCCGCTGCTGGAAGCCCGCGGCCACACGCTCCGCGGCATCGCGATATTCCGCGAACGTCAGCCGGCGGCCGCGGTCATCGAGCAGCGCCAATCGGTCCGGCGTCGCCTCCGCGCGGCGACGGATCAGCCCCCACCAGCCCAGCCGGGTCGTCCAGACCGGACCGTCCGGATCCGCTGCCAGGTCGCGGCTGGCCAGCACGCCCGCGGCGGCGTCCGGAACCGCCGACGGACTCACAGGTCCGCCGTCTTCGCGACCAGCTCGTCACCGAGCTTGCGTACCTCGGCGCGCATCTCGTCACCGCGCCCCCTGATCGCCACGGTGAGCCGGGAAATGCCGAAGTCCGCGAACACCCGCGCATCCTCCACCGTCCGCGCGCCGCCCGCGGTGAACTCCATCGCGTCCGGGGACCGACCGGCGTCCTGGGTCGCCCGGCGAACCTCGCCGATGAGCTTGGGCAGCTGCACCAGCGGGTCCTCGCCGGGAAACACGAACGGGAAGTAGCCGTCGCCGGCCCGCGCGGCTCGCCGGATCGCCGCCTTCGACGCCCCGCCGATGATCAGCGGGATCGTCCGGCGCACCGGCCACGGCCGGCACTCCACCTGATCGAAGTTGACGTAGTCCCCGGAGAAGCTGGCGACGTCGTCGCGCCACAGCACCCGGCAGGCGTCGATGTACTCGTCCATCCGCTTGCCGCGGTCGGTGAACTCCATGCCGACCGCGCCGTACTCCTCCGGCAGCTCACCGACGCCGATGCCGAGCATCAGTCGTCCACCGGAGAGGTGGTCGAGGGTGGCCGCGCTCTTGGCGAACACGACCGGCTGGTGCTCCGGCAGGATCAACACCCCGGTACCGAACCGGATCCGCTTCGTCGCGGACGCCACGTAGGAGAACCAGATCAACGGGTCCGGGATGCCGCCGCGGTGGGACAGTCGAGACATGCTGCCGCTGGTCGTGCCGCGGTACGGCGTCACGCCCTCGCCCTTGGCCTCGATGACATGCTCCGGCGCCCACAACGATTCGAAGCCGGCCTCCTCGGCGGCCTGCGCGAGCGCGACCGCCTCGTCCGGATCCGGAAAGCCGGTACTGGAGAAGACGATTCCCCATTTCATGCGTGAGACCCCATTTCGTTGGTACCCAGGTTCATCCGTACTCGAGCGTCATCGCCCGAGGAAGTCAGCGAGGTAGGGCTGTGCGGCCAGCATCCCGCCGTCGATCGGCAACGTCACCCCGTTGACGTACCGGGCCGCCCCGGAGGCCAGGAACGTGACCACCCGCGCCACGTCGTCGGCGTCCCCGACCGGGGACGGGGTATGCCGCTGGAAGATGGTCCGCATCTTCTCCAGTCCTCGTCCCGGGCCGGCGACGGTCTCGGTACGGGTGAGACCCGGCGCGACCGCGTTGCAGCGCACGCCACGCGGCCCGTACGCCGTCGCGACGCTGCGGGTGAGCGCCTCCACTCCCGCCTTGGACGCCGCGTACGCCGGACGGGTGTGCTCCGCCGCTGCGGCGGCGCCGGAGGAGATGTTGACCACCGAACCGCCGGCGCCCTCGAGCATTCCGGGGATCACCGCACGACATAACAGCATCGCGCCACGCAAATTCACCGCGAACGTGCGGTCCCAGACAGCGACATCCATCGTCAGCACGTCGGCATCCCGGCCGCTACCGGACAGGTCGGTGGCGGCGGCGTTGTTGACCAGCACCGATATCGGACCGAGCAGGTGCGCCGCTTCCGCGACCGCGCGACCGACCGCGTCCTCGTCCGCCACGTCCAGCTCGATCCCGACCGCGCGACCGCCGGCTGCGGTGACGTCACGGGCGACCTGCCCGGCGCGAACCGGGTCGATGTCGGTGACCGCGACCGCTGCGCCCTTCGACGCGAGCTGGCGTGCGCACGCGGCGCCGATGCCGGAGCCCGCCCCGGTAACCAGTGCGACGTCGCCGCTCAGCGGCAACCAGATGGTTTCCTCGACGGGCTCGGAGGTACTCATCGTAGGTAGTCGTGCCCACCGTCGACCATCAGCGTGGTGCCAGTGACGTATCTGCCGTCCGGCCCGACCAGGTAGACGACGGCGCGGCCGATGTCGCGTTCGGCATCGCCCAGCCACCCCAGCGGCACCCGGTCGACCAGCGAGTTGCCGGCGGCGGGCAGGTCACCGGACCAGCTGTCCATGCCAGGCGACGCGGCAAGCGGACAGATCACGTTGACCCGCACCCCATGCGGGCCCCACTCGACCGCGGCGACCCGGCTCAACACCCGGATCGCCTCCTTGACGGTGGCATACCCACCCATCGCCGGTTGCGCGGTCAGGCTACTGCCGGACCCGAAGTTGACGACGCTACCGCCGGTCTTGCGCAGGTCTTCGAAACAGGCCTGCATGAACCGGAGGGTGCCGACCGGGCCGGACTGCCACTGTTCCTCGAATGCCTCCTCGGTGAGACGCCGGATCGACCCGTAGTG
>DASZVT010000059.1:0-10198 GCA_035546915.1 Mycobacteriales bacterium
CCGAGCGCGCCGTAACGGCAATCCACCAGTTCGATCGCCGCGTGCACCACGCGGCGCAGGGTGGCGTCGAGCTCCAGCCCGCCCGCGACCGCGAGCATGGCCTCCAGCAGCCCGTCCATCTGATCCCGCGCGCCGACCAGCTGCTCGACGCTGTCCTGGACCTCGGTGAGCAGCTCCCGCAGCCGCAGCCGCGACAGCGTCCGCCGCAGTGACGCCGTCTCACCGCTTTCCTCGACCATGCGGACAGCTTGGCACTCACACCCGCGGATGACCAGTTCCCGGTCGCGAAACGTCTACTGTGGACAGAGAAAGAGCCGGCGCGGATGCGCCGGCTCCGTGCGGGCCGGTGGTTCAGAGCAGCC
This sequence comes from Mycobacteriales bacterium, assembly GCA_035546915.1. Taxonomy (GTDB): domain Bacteria; phylum Actinomycetota; class Actinomycetes; order Mycobacteriales; family CAJCIY01; genus DASYGP01. The sequence goes on from DASZVT010000059.1 coordinate 363, forward strand.
AGCGGTTGTGCTTCACCAGCTCCGCCCAGCGGCGCCCGAGCCCCCACGTGTTGCCCGCGTATGCGGCGGCAAGGACGATGAGGACGAGAGCGTAGAGAATGTGGTAGTCGATGATCGGGTTGGTCGACTGGGTGGCCTTCCCGGCGTCAGTGAAGCGGGCGAGCGGCCATTCCGCGACCCACATCAGCAGCATCATGACCGTCGCGGTGACGGCCGAGAGGCGAAGCCCGGCACCGGCGATGACCGCGACGCCGATGGCCAGCAAGCCGATCATGAACAGCCAGTCCGCCCAGGGCTGCCCGGCCCAGGAGTGCAACGTGCCCACGAAAGGCCCGGCGTCGACACTGCCGAGGAAGCCCTTCGTCGGTGAGCCGCCGTGGATCCATGCTTGCGCGCCGCTCGTGGCGTAACCGAGGCCGAAGAGCTTGTCCACGAAGGCCCAGAGGAACACCAGGCCCGTGGCGATCCGCAGCACGGCCATGAGCCGCGCGGCGGTCGGGGTCATCACGGCACCGTGCACCGGCGCGGTCTCCGCGGCACGCTGAGGCGACACCTGCATGGACTGGGTGAATCGCGTGTCGTCCTGGATCGACATTGTCTTTCCCTTCTCCCAAAGCGTTGATGCCAGAGAGTCTGCTGGCGTGCACCGGGGTCAGTCAGGGGGACAAAGTCCTCGGGCCACAGGACGTATGCCCGGCGTTTCCGGGACTTCTCCGCCGCTACTTTCCGGTTGTTCCGCAGTGAGAAGGGAAACAGCCATGTTCGGAGATTTTCCCGGCCCCGTGGTGGTCGGCGTCGACGACTCGCCCGGCGCGATACCCGCGGTGCGCTGGGCCGCGCGGGAAGCGGCGAGGCTGCACCGCCCGTTGCGGGTCGTGCACGCCACCGAGGAGATCTTGCTGGGCGCGCCGCGGCCGTACCGGGATGTCGGCGAGGTCAGGGAAATGGTGCGGATACACGGGCACCGGCTCCTGCAGGCCGCGGGCCGGGCAGTCCGGGAGGAAGTCGGCGAGATCGGTCCGAGGCTGATCCTGCGCGGGGAACGCCGGGCGCGGGCCCTGCTCGACGAGGCGGCGGACGCTTGCCTGGTCGTACTCGCGACACCCGGGATTCGCCCGATGGGGCGGGTGTTCGCGGGTTCGGTGTCCATCGCCCTGTCGGCGCACGTCCGCTGCCCGCTGGCGATCGTGCGCGGGCACGTCGCGGAGGATTCGCCGCCCGAAGACGGGCCGGTCGTCGTCGGCGTGGACGGATCGCCGGCGAGCGAAGCGGCGCTGGCGCTCGCGTTCGAGGAAGCCTCCTGGCGGCAGGCGCCGTTGACGGCGGTGCATTGCTGGGAGGACCGGTTCCTGGCCGCGGTCCGCGAGGAGAAGCGGCTGACCCTGCACAGTCCGGCGGTGGCCGAACACGAGCACGAGGTCCTCGGCCAGCGATTGGCCGGCTGGCGGGAAAAGTATCCCGACGTGCCGGTGAACCGCGAGGTGGTCCGCGGCCGGGCGGCCGAGCGGTTGCTGGACTTCACCGATCGGGCCCGGATGCTGGTGGTCGGCAACCGCGGCCACGGCGGGGTCGCGGGCCTGCTGCTGGGCTCCACCTGCCAGGCGGTCATGTCGTACGCGCTGTGCCCGGTTCTCGTGGCCAGGGACAAGGGGTGAGTGGCGTGGGAGCCCCGGTGGTGGCGGATCTGATGACCCGGCCGGTGGTGACGATCCCGGAAACTGCGCGGTTCAAGCACGTGGTGGCCGCGTTGAACGGACACGGGGTCGGGTCCCTGCCCGTGCTGGACCAGGATGGCCGCCCGGCCGGGGTCGTCTCCGAGGCGGATCTGCTCGGGAAACTGGACCGGGATGGTGCCGGCCGCCCGCCACTGCTGCCCGGAAAGCGGTGGCAGCGCTGGAAAAAGGCCCGCGCGACGAATGCCGGGGACGTGATGACCCGGTCCCTTCGCACGATCACTGCCGACGCCACGGTGGCCGACGCGGCCCGCGAGTTGCTGCACGGCAAGCTCCGGCGGCTGTACGTGGTGGATGCCCAGGGCCGTCTCGTCGGCGTGCTGGCCAGACGGGATCTGCTGCGCGTTTTCCTTCGGCCGGATCAGGAACTGCACACGCAGGTGGAACTCGAAGTCCGGCAGCGGTGCCTGTGGGCGGCCCCGGACGAGGTCTCCGTCCGTGTACGCGACGGCGAAGTGACCCTGGCAGGCAGAGTCGGCCTGCGTAGCGAGGCGCGTCGCGCCGTGGCGCTGACCGAGGCGATTCCCGGCGTCGTGGCGGTTTACGACGAGCTGCAACACGACGTCGACGACACCGTGCCGGCCTGAACGCACCGGGTCCGGCCGTCGCGAATGCCGGCCGGACCCACCTGGTCTGTTCTCTGTGGACTCAGTGGACGCGCTGGGCGGCTTCGGTGGTGATCACCACGACCGGGCAGTGCGCGTGCCGGACACAGTGGACGGTCGCGCTGCCTAGGAGCACTTCGGTGATCGGCCGGGCGCCGTGCGAACCGACCACCAGCAGGTCGGCGTCCTTGGCCTCCTTGACCAGTTCGGTCGCGGGATCCCCGTCGGCGACGGCTTCGGTCACCGTCGGCGGAACCTGATGCCCCTGCAGCGCACGGTGCACCGTGGTGCGGAGCAGCTCGGCGTACTCCGGGGACGGCCCGACCGGGCGGCGGCCGTGCGGCTGCACGGCGTAGGACGTACCGGGCAGCAGGTCGTCGCGCACGCGCACCAGGACGGCGCGCACCTCGTCGCGCTCGGGAACCGCTTCCTGGATCGCCCAGCGCAGGGCGGCCTCGCTCTGCGGTGAGCCGTCGACGCCGACGACGATCTTTCGCTTGGGTGCCATGGTTTCCTCCTCCAACGGATGTCGGGGACAGCGTGCGCGCGGTCCGGAACTTCCCGACAGAGCAGAAAGTCCTGCCGGAGCGCCCTTACGGAAAGGGACCTCGGGCCCTCGAAGCGGGCCGCCCGTGGCCGAACACTCGGATGGTGACCGGAAGCCGGACCAGGAGGAAACGATGACTGCCGTCAAGGACCTCACCGAACTCCGCATAGCGGACGCCACGTCCGCCGGAGGAAAGGGTGCCAACCTGGGGGAGATGACCGCCGCGGGATTCCCCGTGCCGGGCGGGTTCGTCGTGTTGCGTGAGGGCTACTGGGCGGCGATGGAGTCGGGCGGCGTCCGGGAGGACCTGGCGCGGCTGCACGAGCGCGCCCTGGCCGAGGCCGCCGACCCGGACACCCTCACCGCCAACTGCGCCCGGATGCAGGAGCTGGTCCGCAAGGCGGCGCTGTCGCCGCGGCTGCGCGCGGAGATAGCCGAGGCATATGCGCGGGTGGGCCCCGACGTCCAGGTCGCCGTCCGTTCGTCGGCGACGGGTGAAGACGGGGCCGACGCGTCGTTCGCGGGCATGAACGCCACGTTCACCAACACTGTGGGCGAAGAGGCGTTGCTGGCCCGGGTGGTGGACTGCTGGGCGTCGGCGTTTTCGCCGCGGGTGGTGGCGTATCGTGCTGAGCGCGGGTTCACCGCCGAGCCCGCGATCGCGGTCGTGGTGCAGCGCATGGTCGAAGCCGACCGGGCCGGGGTGATCTTCACCGCGGACCCGCGCACCGGCGACCGGAACCGGCTCGTGGTCGAGGCGGTGTTCGGGCAGGGTGAGACGCTGGTGAGTGGTTCCGTGGAACCCGATTCGTACCTGGTGGACAAGGAAGAACTGCGGCTCGCGGACGTCCGGGTCGGGGACAAGAAGTACAAGATCGTGCGCGGGGACGCCGGGGACACCCGCGTCGAGCTACCCGGGCCCGCGGCGCGCCGCCGCGTGCTCGGCGACGCCACCGTACTGGAGCTGGCCCGCCTGGCGATCCGGGTCGAGGAGCATTACGACGGCCCGCAGGACATGGAATGGGCGATCGATTCCGCCGGCGAGATCTTCCTGGTCCAGACCAGGCCGATCACCACACTGGCGCCGGTGACCGCGACAGGCGAGCGGCTGATCCGTGGTCTCGCGGCTTCGCCGGGCACGGCCGGGGGAGCGGTCCGGGTGCTCACCTCGCCGGAGGAGGGCAAGCAGCTGCGCGCCGGGGAGATCCTGGTCGCGCCGATGACGAACCCGGACTGGGTGCCCGCGATCCGCCGCGCGGCGGCGCTGGTCACCGACGGCGGCGGGATGACCTGTCACGCGGCGATCGTGGCGCGCGAACTCGGCGTGCCCTGCGTGGTGGGCACCGAGCACGGCACGACCGTGTTGCAGACCGGCAGGCTGGTCACCGTCGACGGTGACGCCGGTGAGATCCGTGCGGGTGTCCAGCCGGCGCCGGCGCGCGCGGAATCCCGGACGGCGCCCGCACCGGTCACGGCGGTGGAGGCGCTCGGCACCCGGCTCTACGTCAACGTGGCCATGCCCGAGCAGGCGGCACACGCCGCGGCGCTGCCGGTCGACGGTGTCGGCCTGGTGCGCGCGGAGTTCATGCTCACCGAAGCGCTGGGCGGCCGGCACCCGCGTGACCTGCTGGCGCACGGCGAACAGAAGTCCTTTGTGGACCAGATGACGAAGTCCCTGCTGCGGATCACCGAACCGTTCGCGCCCCGGCCCGTCGTCTACCGCGCCACGGACCTGCGCAGCAACGAGTTCCGCGGCCTGACCGGCGGCGCCGACTACGAGCTGCCGGAGAACAACCCGATGATCGGCTACCGGGGTTGCTACCGCTATGTCCGCCAGCCCGACCTGTTCGCCCTCGAACTCGAGGTGCTCGCGCGCGTCCGCGAGCAGACCCCGAACCTGCATCTGATGCTGCCGTTCGTGCGGACGAAGTGGGAGCTGGAGGAATGCCTGCGGCTGGTCGACGCGAGCCCGCTGGGCCACCAGCACGGCTTGCACCGGTGGGTGATGGCCGAGGTGCCCTCGGTGCTGTACTGGCTGCCGGAGTACGTGGGGCTGGGCATCGACGGGGTGTCCATCGGCAGCAACGACCTGACCCAGCTCATCCTCGGCGTGGACCGCGACTCGACCGAATGCGCCGAGCTGTTCGACGAATCCGATCCCGCGGTGCTCGACGCGATCGCCCGCATCATCGGCAGCGCCCGTGACCTCGGGATCACCTCGTCACTGTGCGGGCAGGCCCCGTCCAACCGGCCGGAGTTCGCCGACGAGCTGGTCCGGATGGGGATCACGTCGATCTCGGTCGATCCGGACGCGGTCGCGGCGGCTCATCGCGTGATCGCCTCGGCCGAGCGCAGGCTGCTGCTCGGTCACGCCCGGGGCTGACCGGCCGGGTGTCAACGGGAAACGAGGCCGCGCAACAGGTCTCGCCAGCTGATCACGCCGACCAGTTTCCCGCCGTCGACCACCGGGACCCACCGTTGCTGCGAATCGAGCAGCACCCCGGCGACCGCGGTCAGTTCGGCGCCCGGGCCCACCGCGGGCACCGGGCGCCGCATGATCTGCCGCACCTGGTAGGGCCGTGTCCCGGTGGCCGCGCCACTGTCCGGAGTGGACTCACCGCGCGGACCGGGCACGATCCTGGCGCGCGCGATGTCGGCCTCGGTCACCACGCCCACCAGCTGGCCCGCGGTGCCGACCACCGGAACCGAGGTGAAACCGCGCGCCACGATCAGGTTCGCGGCCTCCTCCACCCTGGCGTCCGGGGTGACCCCGAAGACCGGGCTGCTCATGATCTCGTCTGCTCGCATGGGCCGAGGATGACTCGCCCGCGCCCGGGCGCACAGGGCCGAAGGGCCTCGCCCCGGTCGGCCGCACGCGGTGCCGCTCGGCCCGCGACGGGAGGACCAAGGACCCTTCGCCCGCCGCCCGCCGGGGAGAAGTCTCGAGGACGAAGCCGACGGAGGAGAGGAACATGCGGGCTCGGGACATCATGAGTACCCCGGCCGTCACCACCACGCCGGGAACCGACGTGCGGGCGGCGGAGAAAACGCTGGTACAGAAGGGTTTCACGGCTTTGCCGGTGACCGAGGACGATCGGCTGGTCGGCCTGCTGAGCGAGGCCGACCTGCTCGCCGACCGGTTCCCGGAGCAGCCGCACCGGCCGCACGGCACCGTCGGCGAGGTCATGAGCACCGCCGTCAAGACCATCGACATCGACACCGACGCCGCGCAGATCGCGCGCCTCATGCTGGACGCGCGGCTGCGCTGCCTGCCGGTACTGGACCGCGGCGCGGTCGCCGGCGTCGTCACGCGGCGGGACTTCCTGCGGGTGCTGGCCCGGCCCGACGACAAGCTCGGCGAGGACGTCTCGCGCCGGCTTTCCGTGTTCGGCCCCGCGGACCGGTGGATCGTCGACGTCGCCGACGGCGAAGCCACGATCATCGACCGGTTCGCCAGCGAGAAGGACCACGAGGTCGCGGTCGTGCTGGCCGAGAGCGTTCCGGGCATCATCCGGGCCCAGTGCTACGTCGGCGAAGCCGAGCACGCGCGGGAGCGGTCGTGAACCGGCCCATCGTCGCGGGCGTCGACGGATCGCCCAACGCCGTCCGGGCCGCGTGCTGGGCCGCTGACGAAGCCGCTCGACGGGGTGCGCCTCTGGTGCTGTTCAACGGTTTCGGCGTCGCCGACGCGCTCGCGAAGCCCGACGGTTCGGGCGCGGGCTGGATCGAGGCGCAGGGGCTCCACGGGACGGCTGTGCTGAAAGAGGCCGAACTTGTGGTCCGCCGCCGGCACCCGGGCCTGGAGGTGACGCTGGAGACGAGCGTGGACCCGCCGATTCCGGTGCTGACGGAGCGTTCCGGACAAGCCCGGCTGGTGGTCCTCGGTTCCGCCGGCCGGGGCGCGGTCGGCGATCTGCTGGCCGCGTCGACGGGTACGGCGCTGGCGGCGCGTTCGCGTTGCCCGGTGGTCGTGGTCCGTGGCACCCAGGACCGCCCGGACCTGCCCGTGGTCGCGGCGGTGGACGGTGGCCCGGCCTGCGACGCCGTGCTGGCCGCGGCCTTCGACGAAGCCGAATCGCGGGAAGTGCCGCTCGTCGCCGTGCACGTGGACGCCTCGCCGCCCGGAATCCTGCGGACGCGCCGGACCGTCGACGCCTGGGCGGCGAAGTTCCCCGCGGTGACCGCGCACTGGATGGTGCAGCACGACCACCCGCGCACGCATCTGCTCGGCCAGGCGGCCGGAGCGCAGTTGCTGGTGGCCGGACGGCGAGGGCACCGGCTCGGCCGCACCGGCCGGGCGCTGCTTCACCACTGCGGCTGCCCCCTGCTGATCGTCCCGGAGAACGGAGAAAACCATGCGAGCACAACCCGGTGACTGGATCGTCATCGAAGGCCACACCACCGGCGTGACCGGGCAGCGCGGCCGGATCATGGAGGTGCACTCCGACGACGGCTCCCCGCCCTTCGTCGTGCAGTGGCTGTCCGACGAACACACCTCGGTCTTCTTCCCCGGCCCGGATGCCCGGGTGCTGACCGCCGGGGAACTGGCCGAGGCCGACGAGCGGGCGCGCAAGCGGTTCGACGCGGTGCAGGCCGAGCTGTCCGGCAAGGCCTGACCGGGAGGGAGGGAAACCCATGGACGCCAAGGAAAGCGCCTGTGCCGCACGGGAAGCGCGGAAGAGCGCGGAAAGCCGCGTCTCCTCGTCACACAGCCCGGCCGAACTGGCCGACCGCGCGATCCGGCGGTACCTGGCCGCCGAACAGGGCAGAAACCGGGAAGAGCCCGGTGCGGAAGAAGCGCGGCCGCCGGAGTGAGTCAGTCCGGGGGCACCGGTGGCAGGGGTATCCGGGCGCCCGATTTCCGGCCCAGCCGCAGATAGGCGACCGGCCCGACGAAATTGATCCCGATGACGAGCGCCCAGGCCAGTTTCGGGCCGTGGACGTCGTCGGCGGGCCGGCGCGACAGATCCCACCAGGCGGTGGCCGCCAGTGCGAGCTGCACGGCGCCCGCCACGATGATGTTCGCCTTCGCCGGGCCGGAGAGTTCGGACCATTTCTTGTGCGTCATGGTCGTCCACCCTGCGCCGTTGCCGGTGCCGTGCCGAAGGGCCCAAGGTCGCAGGCCGCCGGGACCTGGTGCCCTGGATGGCCAGCCGCTCCCGGGCGGAAGGTGTCGTCATGAACCGAATCGACTGGCCGCGGGACACCCGGCCGCGGCCGTGGCTCGCGACGGGCACCGGGCTGGTGGCCGTGCTGGCCTTCGCCGGCGGGGCCGGGCTGATCACCGGGGTGCCGGGACTCGGCCCGGAGGTCACCGCCCGGCTTCCCTTCGGCAGCACGCTTTTCGCCGGGCTCGCGCTGGCCATGGTCGTCGGCGTGCCGATGACGGTCGTCGCGTACCTGGGGGCACGCGGAGCGGCGCGGACCAGTGTGGCCGCGGGGATCGCCGGCTCGATGCTGATCGGCTGGATCGCGGTCGAGATCGGGTTCGTGCGCACCTACAGCTGGCTGCAGCCGCTCTTCGCCTTCGCCGGGGTGCTCATCGCCCACGCCGGTCTTCGACAGTTCGGGAGGAAACCATGAGATCCCTGCGCGTGCGGGACGTGATGACGTCCGAAGTCCGCTCGGTGCGGCGCACCACCCCGTTCAAGGCGGTCGCCGAACTGCTGACCGGATACGGGGTCAGCGCGATGCCGGTGGTCGACGGCGAGCGCACCGTCGTCGGCGTCGTCTCCGAGGCCGATCTGATGCGCAAGCAGCTCCCGCACCGGCGGTGGCCGCGTTCGCGCAAACTCGACGCGCGGACCGCCGCCGAGCTGATGACGAGCCCGGCCGTCACGGCGGGCCCGGACATGCGGGTCCCGGAGGCCGCGCGGCGGATGACACACGAGCACGTCAAGCGGCTTCCGGTCGTGGACGCCTACGGCAAGCTCCTCGGGATCGTCAGCAGGGCCGACCTGATCGCCGTTTTCGTGCGCGGCGACGCGGAACTGGCCGAGGAAATCGGGACCGAAGTCGTGGAGCGGGCATTGTGCCTGCCCCGCACGGACATCACGGTCGCCGTGGAGGACGGGGTCGTGACCCTGTCGGGGCGGCTGGAGCGCAAGAGCCTGGTCCCCATCGCCGAATCGCTCACCGCCCGCGTGCCCGGCGTCGTCGGCGTGGTGAACGAACTCTCCTTCGCCTTCGACGACAGCCACGTCCGTGCGTCCGAGCCGACGAACGAGGGCGTGCTGCACGACGTGTGGCACCGCGAGTGATCCGTTCGCGGGAAGCGTGGCTGCTCGCCGGGGTGCTCCTGCTGCTGGCGGCCGGCGCCGTGGCGCGCCCGTTCGCCACCTTGCCCGCCGAACTGTTGTGGGCCGCCGCCGATGTCGTGGCGCTCGTGCCCGCCGCGCTGTGGGTGGCGGCCGATCTCCGGAAGGGCCGGTGGGGCGCCGACATCCTGGCGGTGCTGGCGCTGGCGAGCACGCTGGCGATCGGGGAGTTCCTGGCCGGCGCGATCATCGCGACGATGGTGGCCATCGGCAGGCTGCTGGAATCGGCGGCGTCCCGGCGCGCGCGCCGGGACCTTTCCGCGCTGCTCGGCCGCGCGCCCAGGCAGGCACACGTCCGGCGCGGCGGCGAGCTCGCCACCGTGGCCATCTCGGAGGTCGGCGCGGGTGACCGGGTGGTCGTCTTCCCGGGCGAAATCGTCCCGGCCGTCGGGCCCTGCCTGGGACCAGGGGTGTTCGACGAGTCGGCGCTCACCGGTGAGGCCGAACCGGTCGCGCGCGCGGCAGGGGACGGCGTCCGCAGCGGGGTCGTCAACGCGGGGGCCGCCATCGACGTGCAGGCGTCGGCGAGCGCGGACGCCAGCACGTATGCCGGTGTGGTCCGCCTCGCCGAGCAGGCGGCCGCCGCGCCGGCGCCGGTGGCCCGCCTCGCCGACCGGATCGCGGTCTGGTTCCT
>DASZVT010000060.1:0-4065 GCA_035546915.1 Mycobacteriales bacterium
GGTCGAGTTCGGGCGCGGTCCGGCTGAACCGAGGCGCCGGGGCCGGCTGGGTGAGCCCGTCCCGCTCGACGAAGGTGCTGCGCGCGCTCAGGTGAGGGTGTCCGGCGGCCTCCGCCATCGACAGCACCGGTCCGAAGCAGACGTCGGTGCCGCCGAGTTCCTGCTCCCACGCGTCCCGGGTGCGGCTACGGATAGCGCCGGCGAGCTGCTCGCGCAACACCGGCCAGTTCGCCGGATCTTCGCGGCCGTCGGCCAGCTCGGCGGGCAGCCCCAGCCGCCGGAGCAGCTCAGCGAAGAACTGCGGCTCGTTCGCGCCGAGCGCGACCCACTTGCCGTCCGCCGTCTCGTAGACGCTGTAGTACGGCGCGCCGCCGTCGAGCAGGTTCGTGCCGCGCTCGCCGTCCCACATGCCGGCGGCGCGCAGCGAGTACGTCATCGACATCAGCAGTGCCGCGCCGTCGACCATGGCGGCGTCGACCACCTGGCCCTGTCCTGATCCACGGGCCTCCAACAGCCCGCACACCATCCCGAACGCGAGCAGCATGCCGCCCCCGCCGAAGTCCCCGACCAGGTTCAGCGGGGGCACCGGCGGGCCGCCGGCTTGGCCGATCGCATGGAGCGCTCCGGTCAGCGCGATGTAGTTGATGTCGTGTCCGGCGGCCGGTGCGTACGGGCCGTCCTGACCCCACCCGGTCATCCGGCCATAGACCAGCCGCGGATTGCGGGCCAGACACGCGTCGGGCCCGAGCCCGAGGCGCTCGGTGACGCCGGGCCGGAATCCCTCGAGCAAGCCGTCCGCTTGCTCGACCAGCCGTAGCACCGCCTCGACGGCCGCGGGCTTCTTCAGGTCGACCGCGATCGACCGGCGGCCGCGGTTGAGGATGTCCACGCTCGCCATCCCGCGGTGCCCGTCGCCGCTGGTGGTCCGGTCGACACGCACGATCTCCGCACCCATGTCGGCCAGCATCATGGCCGCGAACGGGCCAGGGCCGATTCCGGCAAGCTCGACGAGTCGGATTCCGTGCAATGGGCCGGTCATGCGTCCTCCCAGGGTCGATCCGGACCGTACCGGACCGCACCCCGCCTGCGCGGCCGGGTCCGAGTAGGGCATGGTGGCCTGGTTGCACCGAGCAGGTCGTACCGGATCGTGCAGAGAGGCCAGCCATGCCCGCGAACCCACGCCAGAACGTCACGTTCCCCAGCGGCGACGTCGACGCCCACGGTTACCTCGCGCTGCCCGCGGGTGGCAGCGGCCCGGGTGTCATCGTCATCCAGGAGTGGTGGGGACTCACCGACCACATCGCCGGGATAGCCGACCGGCTCGCCGCCACCGGATTCGTCGCGCTGGCGCCGGACCTGTTCGGGGGCAGCGTCACCCACGACGCCGACCAGGCCGGCACGCTGATGTCCGAGCTACCGGTGGATCGGGCGGCACGCGACCTGGCCGGCGCGGTGGACTTCCTGCTCGGACACGAGGCGGTCACCTCGCCCGCCCTGGGCGCGGTCGGGTTCTGCATGGGTGGCGGCTTCGTGCTCGCGCTCGCCGCACAGCAGGGTGACCGGATCGCCGCTGCCGTCCCCTTCTACGGGGTCGGACCCGGCGTCCCGCAGACCTTTGCCGGGCTGACGGCCGCGGTGCAGGGCCACTACGCCACCGACGACGCATTCTTCCCGGTCGCCGACGCCCGCCGCCAGGAGGAGCAGATCAGGGCCGAGTCGGGGGCTGCGGTGGAGTTCTTCTACTACCCGGCGGGGCACGCGTTCCACAACGACGAGAATCTGCTCGGCACCTACGACGCCGATGCCGCCCGGCTCGCATGGCAGCGCACCGTTGACTTCCTGCGGGCCCGGCTGTCGGTCTGACCGGACTGGCGTCACTCCGCGACGACGGACTGCGACCAGTGCGCGCCGCCGTCCTGGGTGAGCAGCAGCCGGGGGCCGGGAACCAGGTGGCGCCCGGCCAGCCGGTCTCGGACGTACAGGCCGGTGTTGCCTAGGACCACGCTGCCATGCGTCGGGTCGGAGAACGCGAGGTCACTGAGACCGAGGCCGGACCCGGACCCGTCGGAGCTGTTCGCGTACGCGATCTTCCAGCTCTGGCCACCGTTGTCGGTGAGATAGAGCCGGTCCTCCCGGGCGCTCGCGGCCACCACCAGCCGGGCCGCCGATGTGGAGGGCGCGCTGGCCGAGCTGGACGCCGCGGGGGTCGAGCGTGGGCTGAACAACCCCTCCGGCATCGCCTGATCCGGGGCTTGTGCCACGTCGGTCGTATATCCGGCCGGGCCCGGCATGCCCTGCTGCACGAAGTGGCTGCCGGCATCCGTGGACGTCCATACCGTCTTCACACTGGTGGTCGCCGAGGTCGGGGTGTCGCACAGCACGGTGACCTCCGCCCCGGATCCGGCCCCGACCGCGAGGTTGCTCCCGGCCGCGCACGGCACCGGCAACTGCTGCCAGCCGGTCGCGCCGCGGGAGCGCAGCAGTAGCGGAGCGGCACCCAGCGAACTGACGGCGAGGTAGCCACGCGCGCCGGTCGGGTCGAAGCTCAGGTCTACCCGACTGGCCAGCGACGGGAGCTTGATCCCGGGGACCGCGGTGAAGCGATTATCGGCGATGGGGCTGACGTAGAGGCGCAGTGCGGCTCCCATCGTGCGGGCGTCGGTCGCGACGACGAACACGTATCCGCCAGCGGTAGCGACGGCGCTCACCGACGGGTCGGCGAGCCCGTCCAGGTGCACGGCGGCCCACGACCGACCACCGTCGTGCGTCGCTTGCAGGCTACCTAGCGCGGCCCAGCCATCCAGCGGGTTCGCGAAGCGCAGGACGGCGGTCCGGTACGGGTTCGCCGGCAGCCCGGCCGGTGCGGTCAGCGCGTGCCAGGTCTTGCCGCCGTCGGTGGTACCGGCCAGACCGCCGCAGAACGCGTCCGTACGAGGACAGGGCGAAACGCCCCAGGCGAACCCCACCCGGGCGCTCGGAAAGCTGGCACTGGCCGGAACGAAGCCGGGCAGCGGCCGCACGCTGGTGTCGGAGCCGGCCACCGCGGTGGGGCTGAGCGGCGCGGACGCGCCACCGTTCGGGTGCGAGCCGCCACCGCAGCCGGCCAGCACGACCAGACTGGCGGTGACGGCGACGAGCCGTGCCAGCGCGCGGGGCCGACGGGCACGCCACGGGCGACGCGCCGTGCTTCGATCGCGTCGGCTGTGCATGGGACCATCCAACCTCAGCGCCTGATCCCGCTTCAGGCTGATCCAACCTCGGTGACGCCCCCGGTCACCGGGCCGGCCGCGGGTTCCGGCGCGCAACTTAGACTGGTAGCCACTTCCCGGCCACCGCTGCCGACCGCCGGGTCCGACACCGACGAAAGCGAGTTGCTCGATGGCGCAGAAGCTCCAGGCGATCCTCCACACGAATCGTGGCGATATCCGGATCACGCTCTTCCCCGACCACGCGCCCAAGACGGTGGCGAACTTCGTCGGGCTGGCGGACGGCAGCAAGGAATGGACCGACCCCCGGACCGGCGCGAAGAGCAACGAGCCGCTCTACGACGGCACGATCTTTCACCGCGTGATCGACAACTTCATGATCCAGGGTGGTGACCCACTCGGCACCGGGACCGGCGGCCCGGGATATCAGTTCGCCGACGAGTTCCACCCCGACCTGCAGTTCGACCGGGCGTACCTACTGGCCATGGCCAACGCCGGCCCGGGTACGAACGGCAGTCAGTTCTTCGTCACCACCGCACCCACGACATGGCTGAACCGCAAGCACACGATTTTCGGGGAGGTTGCCGACGACGACAGCCGCACCGTGGTGGACGCGATCGGCACGACCGCGACCGGGCCGCGGGACCGTCCGGTCGAGGACGTCGTCATCACCTCGATCGACATCGAGCAGCCCGGCTCGTGACCGAACCGGATGCCGGTGAGTTGATGCAGGAGGATCCCCCGCGCTGCTACCGACATCCGGACCGGGAGACGTACGTCTCGTGCACCCGTTGCGGGCGTCCGATCTGCGCGGAGTGCATGCGTCCGGCGGCGGTCGGCTTCCACTGCCCCGACGAGG
>DASZVT010000061.1:0-14713 GCA_035546915.1 Mycobacteriales bacterium
GCGTCCGCGCGAAGCGCGAGACGCGCAAAAACCGGAGGCGAGGGAGGTCAGCCGACCAACTCGAGGATCTCGTCGCTGATATCGAAGTTGGCCCAGACGTTCTGCACGTCGTCGCAGTCTTCGAGCGCGTCCACCAGTCGCAGCATCTTGCGGGCCGCGTCCTCCTCAAGGGTGACCTGCACGCTCGGCATCCAGACCACGTCGGACGATTCGACGGCCAGCCCGGCCGCCAGCACGGCATCCCGCACCGTACGCATGTCGGTCGCCTCGCTGACCACTTCGTACACGTCCCCGAGGTTGTTGACCTCGTCGGCGCCGGCATCCAGTACCGCGGCGAGCACGTCATCCTCGTCCAGCCCGGCAGCCGGGACCAGCACCACGCCCTTACGGCTGAACAGGTACGCCACGCTGCCGGGATCGGCCATCGTCCCGTTGTTGCGGCTCATCGCGGTCCGGACCTCCATCGCGGCCCGGTTGCGGTTGTCGGTCAGGCACTCGATGAACAGCGCGACGCCCCCCGGCCCGTACCCCTCGTAGGTGATCGACTCCCAGTCGGCCCCGCCGGCCTCTGCGCCCGACCCTCGCTTGACCGCGCGGTCGATGTTGTCGTTCGGGACCGAGTTGCCCTTGGCCTTGGCAATCGCATCGGCCAGCGTCGGGTTGCCGGCCGGGTCGCCGCCGCCGGTCCGCGCCGCCACCTCCACGTTCTTGATCAGTTTCGCGAACAGCTTGCCGCGCTTGGCGTCGACGACGGCCTTCTTGTGCTTCGTGGTCGCCCACTTGGAATGGCCGCTCATGCGCGCTCCTTCACCATCCGTACGAACAATTCGTGCACCCGGGCGTCGGCGGTCAGCTCCGGGTGGAAGGACGTCGCCAACAGCGGGCCCTGGCGGACGGCGACGACTCTACCGGCGCCCGGACACCCCGATCCGACCCGCGCCAGTACCTCGACCCCGGCGCCGACCCGTTCCACCCAGGGCGCTCGGATGAACACCCCGTGCACCTCGCCCACGCCGGTGAGTTCGACTGCTCCTTCGAACGAGTCGACCTGCCGGCCGAAGGCATTACGCCGGACCGTGACGTCCAGTCCGCCGATCGTCTGCTGGCCCGGTTCCCCGTCCAGAACCTCGGCTGCCAGCAGGATCATCCCGGCGCACGACCCGAACACCGGCAGCCCCCGTGCCACCGCGGCCCGGAGCGGTTCCAGCAGGTCGAAAGCACGGACCAGCCGGATGATCGCGGTGGACTCGCCGCCGGGCAGCACCAGCGCGTCCACGGCCGCGAGTTCGCGGACCCGGCGCACCGGTAGCGCGCCTACGCCCAGCTGATCGAGCGCAGCCAGGTGCTCGCGGACGTCCCCTTGGACTGCCAGGACGCCGACCGTCGGGACCAACACCGGGCAGTCGCGCTACCAGCCGCGCGTCGCGAGCCGGTGATCCACCGGTAGCGACTCGACGTTGATGCCGACCATCGCCTCGCCCAGCCCGCGGGACACCTTCGCGATCACATCGGGGTCGTCGTGGAACGTGGTCGCCTTGACGATCGCCTCGGCCCGGGCGGCCGGATTCCCGGACTTGAAGATCCCGCTGCCGACGAAGACGCCGTCGGCGCCGAGCTGCATCATCATCGCCGCGTCCGCCGGTGTCGCGATGCCGCCGGCCGTGAACAGCACGACCGGCAGCCGGCCGGCCTGCGCCACCTCCTGCACGAGCGGGTACGGCGCGCCGAGTTCCTTGGCCGCGACGTAGAGCTCGTCCGCGCTCATCGAGCGCAGCCGCGCGATCTCTCCGCGGATCGCCCGCATGTGGGTGGTCGCGTTCGAAACGTCGCCGGTGCCCGCTTCGCCCTTGGACCGGATCATCGCCGCGCCCTCGGTGATCCGGCGAAGCGCCTCCCCGAGGTTGGTGGCACCGCAGACGAACGGGACGGTGAACGCCCACTTGTCGATGTGGTGGGTGTAGTCCGCCGGGGTGAGGACCTCGGACTCGTCGATGTAGTCGACCCCGAGCGACTGCAGCACCTGCGCCTCGACGAAGTGGCCGATGCGGGCCTTCGCCATCACCGGGATCGAGACCTCGGCGATGATCCCGTCGATCATGTCCGGGTCCGACATCCGGACCACCCCGCCCTGCGCGCGGATGTCCGCCGGTACGCGTTCGAGTGCCATCACCGCAACGGCGCCGGCATCCTCCGCGATCCGCGCCTGTTCCGGTGTGACCACGTCCATGATCACACCGCCCTTGAGCATCTCGGCCATGCCGCGCTTGACGCGCGCCGTGCCGGCAGAAGGGTCGGAGTGCTCGGAACTCGCGGCGCTGTTCACGCCGCCAATCCTACCGGCGCCGGCCAACCGCACCACCTCGACCGAGCACGCTGCACCGCGATCGGAGTGCGGGCCGGGGCCCGGACGGTCAGCCGATCGCCAGCCCGGTGCCGGCCGGCGCGAGCAGTACCCAGACCCGGCCCGGGGCCATGGTGAGCGAACCGCCGGCCGCCGCGGTCCACACCGTCGGGGCACTGAGGGAGGCGCGGCTCCACGTGCCGTCGTACCGCTTGCCGTCCCGCAGCAGCACCGCGGGGCCGGATCCGATCGTGTGGCTCGTCGGCGTGTGCGCGCCGTTGTGATCGCTGTAGCCGGACATCCCGATCGTCACGTACTGGATCAGCACATCCCGGGCTTCGGCCTGCTTCCCGTCCTGCTGCCGCAGCGGCGCTCCGTTGCGCGACATCCTCCAGGTCCCGTCGGCCGCCTCCCAGGTCGCGGTGATGGTGGTGTCCGGATAGCGGACGGTCGCGGCCAGCACCGGCGTGGCCGGGTGCGCCGCGCTCGACGCGGGTTCGGCACCGAACCGGAAGCCGACGTCCCTCGCCGGCGCCCCGGGGGCCTGCGCCAGCACCGCCGCGGTATCGACCAGGAACCGGTACGGCGCGGGCCTGGATTTGTCGAAGTGGTACGCCGACGTGAGGTAGTCGTAGGCGTCGTCCTGCAGGTTCGCCGCCCGGACCGCGGCCATGACCCCACTGTTGGCACCGGAGAACGCGAGGGCGACGCGGCCGTACTGGCCGAGCAGTTCGATATCGCTGGTGCGGGCGCTGCGCACCGGTCCGACCGTGGTCGGCGTCGTCGAGGAGAAGACGGCCAGCAGCCGGGTCAGGCCGCCCTCGACCTGCTCGCAGTACACGACGTCGGCGTCGTTCAGACCGGACTGCGGAGCGGTCGAGACGTTGTCGACCTTGACGGCGACGACAGGCTTGACCGGCCCGGGAAGGCCGGTGAGCGGATTGCGGGTGGCCGTGGTCGGGGCCGGGCTGGCCGTCGTCACCGCCGGCCCGGGCGCCCGCGCCGGCGGCGCGTCGAGCGCCACCGCCTTGCTGCCACAACCGGCGAGCAGTAGGCCCAGAGCACCCGCGGTCGCCAACGCACCCCCCGCGCGGGCGGCGACCGGGCGGACACGTCGATCAGGCACGACGCGAGGTTAGTGCTCGGCCGACCCGGATCCCGGCGCGGCACGCGGCTTCGGCGCGACCGTGTCATGGGCCTGCGAACCGACGGCGACGGTGTCGTCGATCTCGAAGTAGGCGCGGCCGGGCCCGTTGCCTTCGTCCCGGCCCAACCGCATCAGCCGCGCCGGCCAGCGCCGCCGGAGCGCGAGCAGGTCACGTACCGCATCGTTATGGAACTGCCGCGCCAGCTGCACCCGGCCGGCTGCCATCTGCAGATCCCGCAAGGCAGCCGCCTCCGCCGGAGTGAGGTGCGGCAGGTCGGTGTTGCCCGCGTATCCGGCGCGGCGCAGCCCACGACCGAGGGCGTTCTCGGCGTCCTCGCGGCGCTCGATGCCGGCCACCAGCGCCGCTTCGGCGCGACGGGCGAGGTCCGGCGGTCCGCGCAGCACCGCGAGCGAGCGAGCCGGTGCCGCCCGGCGGACGAGCTGGGCGTCCAACGCGGCCCAGGACGCGTCCGCCCGCGCGGCGAGCCGCTCGTGCCGGCCCGCAACCCAGCTGAAGTAGCCCCCGGCGAGCAGCACCAGCAGGGCGACGCCGACGACCAGCAGCACTGTCGCAGTGGTGCTCACCCCGACCCGCTCCCAGCCGCCAGGCTGTGCCCCTCCAGGACCGTTTCGTACACCTGCACGATCCGCGCAGCGACGGTGTTCCAGTCGTACTTCGCCACCTCGGCGCTGCCGCGGCGGGCGAGTTCCGCCCGCCGCGCCGGATCCGCGAGCAGCGCCGAGACGGTCGCCGCCAGCGCCGTCGCGTCACCGGTCGGGAACAGCGCACCGGCGTCGCCACCACCGAGGACCCGACGAAACGCGTCCAGGTCACTCGCCACCACCGGGGCGCCGGCCGCCATCGCCTCCAGCAGCACGATGCCGAACGACTCACCACCGGTGTTCGGTGCCACGTACACGTCGGCGGATCGCAGCAGCGAAGCCTTGGTCTCCTCGTCGACGAGGCCCAATACCTGGACCCGGTCGGCCAGGTCCGCGGCGACCGGCGCGTCGCCCGGGCCAGCGACCAGGAGCCGTACTCCGGCGGGCATCCGCGGCATCGCGTCGAGCAGCACCTCCAAGCCCTTGCGCGGCTCATCCACCCGGCCCACGAAGACCAGCGTGCGCCCGTCCGGATGGCCGGGCAGCAGCGCGGCGTCCCGAAAGTGAGCGACCGCGACGCCGTTCGGGATCAGGATCGCGTCCCCGCCGAGGTGCTCCACGGTGGTGCGCCGCGCTGCCTCACTGACCGCGATCCGGGCCTGCACCTTCTCCAGCACCGGTACCAGGAACCCCTCCAGAGCCGTCATCACCCGCGACCGCGGATTGCTGGTGTGGAAGGTCGCCACCACGGGCAGGTCAGCCCAGTAGCAGGCCAGCAGGGCCACGCTCGGGGCGACCGGCTCGTGCACGTGGATGAGATCGAACTCGCCGCCTCGCAGCCAGCGGCGGGTCCGCCCGGCGCTTACCGGCCCGAGCAGCAGCCGAGCTACCGATCCGTTGTACGGAATGGGCACCGCGCGCCCCGCTCCGACGCAGTACGCCGGCAGCGCCGTGTCGTCCTCCGCCGGCGTGAGCACGCTGACCTGATGGCCGAGCGCGATCAGCGTCTCCGCCAGGTCCCGGACGTGCGCCTGGACGCCGCCGGGGACGTCCCAGACATACGGGCAAACCAGGCCGATCTTCACGGGCCGGCCCTCGTGTCGCGCTCCGGCCCATCCCAGACCCGCGCGAGCATGTGCCAGTCCTGCGGGTGCGCCGCGATCCCGGTGGCAAAGGCATCCGCCAGCTGCTGCGTCATCGCAGTCGCCCGGGCGGTGACGGTACCGGTCCCCGGGTCGTCGATCGGCGAGTGGATCCGGGCATTCCACGGCGCCGGGTCGTCATACCAGAGCGTGACCGGCAGCAGCACCGCGCCGGTACGCAGCGCCAGCAGTGCCGGGCCGACCGGCATGCTGGCACTCGCCCCGAAGAACTGCACCGGCCGGCCCGCACCGGTCAGGTCACGGTCTGCCAGCAGGCACAGCACGCCGCCGGCACGCAGCCGGGCCGCGAGCCGGTCGAACGGTGGGCGGCTTCCCCCGGTCAACGGGACCACCTCCATCCCGAGACTCTCCCGGAACGCGACGAACCGGTCGAACAGCTCCGGCGGGTCGAGCCGCTCGACAACCGTGGTGAACGGGATGCCGGCGGCGAGCAGCCAGGCCCCGGCGTGATCCCAATTCCCGGTGTGCGGCAGCGCGAGTATCACCCCGCGCTCGCGTCCGCATGCGTCGTGCAACAGCTGTTCGTCGAACACCCGCATGTCCCCAGTGATCCGCGCGGTGGGTATCACCGGCAGCCGGAAGACCTCTTCCCAGTACCGAGCGTACGAGCGCATGGCGCGACGAGCGAGCACGTCGACGTCGGTGCCGGCGAGCTCGGGGGTGACCGCCACCACCCGAGCCAGGTTCGCGCGCAGTCGCCGCACGCCCGCGCCACTGCGCAGGCAGGCCAGGTCCGCACCGGTGCGGAAACCGACCCGCGCGACCGGGCCGGGCAGCCGGCGTACCGCGTGCCAGCCGCCGGCGTACACGCTGTCGGTCAGCCGCCGCCGCCAGCTCACCGGAAGATCACCGGGACGCCGTTCCGGCGTCCTCGGCCGCGGTCAGCGCAGCGGCGACCGCCTGCCGGCGGACCTCGATGAAGCGCTGCACCGCCGTGATCGCGGTCGCGCCGGCGAGGAACCAGAGCGCGATCGGGAGCAGCAACGGCACCCCCAGCCCGTAGAGCCCGGCGCACACCAGCACGATGATCAGCCGTTCGGCGCGCTCGGCGAAGCCGACGTTGGCGCTCAACCCGACCGATTCGGCCCGCGCCTTCACGTAGGAGGTCACCGAGCCACCGATCAGCGCTCCGAGGGCGGCGCCGGCCAACGGGAGCGAGTCCCCGTCCCCGGCGTACCACATCACCAGCGAGCCGAAGACGGCCGCGTCGCCGACCCGGTCGAGCGCCGAGTCCCAGAACGCACCCCAGACGCTGACCGTGCCCCGCGCCCGCGCGATCAGGCCGTCGAGCATGTCGGAGAAGACGAACGCGGTGATCACCAGGGTGCCGACGAAGAAGTGCCCGCGGGTGAAGAACACCAACGCGCCGGCGCTGACGCCGACGGTGCCGACGAAGGTGACGATGTCCGGCGACACGCCGGCACGCGCGAGTACCCCGACAAGCGGGGCGAGGAATCGGGCGATGGGGGCGCGTACGTGCAGGCTCAGCACGCCCGGATGCTACCGGCCGGGGCTCCGGCAGCCGCGCGCCGACGAGCCGGAACCGGTCCCGAAACGCGGGCACGGGGCCGATGTCTGCAGCGTGACACCGACCCCGTGGTCCGGTGCAGTCGCCCCCCACGGTCGACCGCGAAACCACTGTGACCGCTGTCGCACCGGCCCGCCATGCCCCGACCGGATCATCTCGGTGCCGCATTCGGCCTAACTGTCAGGCCGCAGTCGTGGTCCATCCTTCCGGCCAGGCGGCGACGAGTCGCTCCCTGGTGTCGGCGAGCAGCTGCGGGAGGACCCTCGTCTTGCCGACGACGGGCATGAAGTTCGTATCGCCGCCCCAACGCGGGACGACGTGCTGGTGCAGGTGTTCGGCGATACCGGCACCGGCAACGGCACCGAGATTCATCCCGACGTTGAAGCCGGGTGCCCCGGTCGCGGCGCGCAGCGCAAGGATCGCCGCGCGGGTCAGGCCGGCGACCTCGGCCACCTCGACGTCGGTGAGCTCGTCGTACCCGGCGACGTGCCGGTACGGGAGCGCCATCAGGTGCCCCGGGTTGTACGGGAACAGGTTCAGCACCGCGTAACAGTGCTCACCCCGGGCCACCACGAGCCCCTCGGAATCCGGCAGGGCGGGGATCCGGCAGAACGGGCAGCCTCCCTCCTCGTTCGTGCCGCCCGCGTCGATGTACGCCATCCGGTGCGGGGTCCACAACCGGGCGAAGCCGGCCGGATCACCGACGCCCTGCTGCGACTGCTGCGGTGCGCCGACCGGGTAGCGCTCGTCAGCCACGGGTCCGCACGGCCTCGACGATCTCCGCCACCGCGTCAGCCACCGGGACCCCGTTCTTCTGCGTGCCGTCCCGGTAACGGAACGAGACCGCGCCCGCCCCGACGTCCGTGTCCCCCGCGATGAGCATGTACGGGACCTTCTGCTGCTGCGCGGTCCGGATCTTCTTCTGCATCCGCTCGTCCGAAGCGTCGACCTCGACCCGGATTCCCTCCGCGACCAGCGCCTGCGCCACCTCTCGCAGGTAGTCCACATGCTCGGCGGCGATCGGGATACCGACCACTTGCACCGGTGCCAGCCAGGCCGGGAATGCGCCCGCGTAGTGCTCGAGCAACACCGCGAAGAACCGCTCCACCGAGCCGAACAACGCCCGGTGGATCATCACCGGCCGCTGCCGGCTGCCGTCCGACGCCTGGTATTCCAGCTCGAACAGCTGGGGCAGGTTGAAGTCGAGCTGGATGGTGGACATCTGCCAGCTACGTCCCAGCGCGTCCCGCGCCTGTACCGAGATCTTCGGCCCGTAGAAGGCGGCACCACCGGGGTCGTCGACGAGTTCCAGCCCGGATGCCCGGGCGACCTCGGCGAGGGTGCGGGTAGCGTCGTCCCAGTCCTGGTCGGACCCGACGAACTTGTCCGGGTCCTTGGTCGACAGCTCCAGGTAGAAGTCGTCGAGGCCGTAGTCGGACAGCAGGTCCAGCACGAAGGTGAGCAAGGACGCGAGTTCGTCGCGCATCTGCTCCCGGGTGCAGTAGATGTGCGCGTCGTCCTGGGTCATGCCACGGACCCGGGTCAGTCCATGCACCACGCCGGACTTCTCGTACCGGTACACGGTGCCGAACTCGAACAACCGCAGCGGCAGCTCGCGGTAGGAACGGCCGCGAGCGGCGAAGATCAGGTTGTGGAACGGGCAGTTCATCGGCTTGAGGTAGTAGTCCCCGCCGTCCACGTGCATCGGCGGGAACATGCCGTCCGCATACCAGCCCAGGTGCCCCGAGGTCTCGAACAAGTCGCCCTTGGTGATGTGCGGGGTGTAGACGAACTCGTAGCCGGCCTCGATGTGCCGCCGGCGCGAGTACTCCTCCATCTCGCGCCGGACGACCCCGCCCTTCGGGTGGAATACGGCGAGCCCGGACCCGATCTCGTCCGGAAACGAGAACAGGTCGAGTTCAGCGCCGAGCTTGCGATGGTCTCGCCGTTCCGCCTCGGCCACCTTGGCCAGGTGTGCCTTGAGCGCCTCCCTGGATTCCCACGCGGTGCCGTAGATCCGCTGCAGCTGCGGGTTCTTCTCGCTCCCGCGCCAGTAGGCCGCGGCGCTGCGGGTCAGGCTGAACGCCGGGATGTCCCGGGTGGTCGGCAGGTGCGGGCCGCGACACAGGTCCGTCCAGACCCGCTGCGGCGGTGCGTCCTTCGGCAGCAGCAGGTTGTCGTACATGGTGATCTCCGCACCACCGACCTCCATCGAGGCGCCCTCGGCGGCCGCCTGGATGCTGACCTCACCACCGCCGGAACCGGGGCCGTAGGCCAGGTCGAGCAGTTCGAGCTTGAACGGCTCCGCGGCCATCTCGGCGCGCGCGGCATCCGCGCTGACGACCCGGCGAGCGAAGTGCTGGCGCTGCTTGATGATCTGCTGCATCCGCTTCTCGATCGCAGCCAGATCCTCCGGCGTGAAGGGGCGCTGCGGCGCGAAGTCGTAGTAGAACCCGTCAGTAATCGGCGGCCCGATCCCCAGCGCGGTCCCCGGAAACAGATCCTGGACCGCTTGCGCGAGCACGTGCGCGCAGGAGTGCCGTAGCACCGCGCGGCCTTCGTCGGACCCGAGTGGAACCGGCTCCAGCCGGTCGCCCTCGGCCACGGTGTAGGCGAGGTCGCGTAGTTGCGCGTCGCCGTTCACCCGCACCACCACCGCGTCGCGTACTCCGGCGGCGTCCAGCGCCTGCGCCGCCGTCGTGCCCGCAACCACCTGCAGTGGCTTGCGGTCGACGGTCAGGTTCAGGTCGGCAGGCATGCCGCGATCGTAACCAGCGGGCTCAACTGGCCACCGCGGACGTGACCCCCAGGACGATCCGCGGCGAGGCGGACGGATCCAGCCACCGCAGCACTGCCAGCAGCTCCGATTGCGGGAGCGATACGCACCCCGCGGTGGATCCGCTGCCGTTCTGGTGCAGGAAGATCGCGCTCCCCAACCCAGGGGTCCGCGCCGTGTTGTAGCCGATCACAGCGCCGTAGTCGTAGACCGGCAGGTGGTACATCGGCTCCGGGTTCGCGCCGGCGTCGGTGGTGCGGGTGTCTACCCAGAGGTTGTAGTTCGGCGAGGCGGGATCGTCATCCCAGACGATGTAGCTACCGGTCACCACCCGGTAGGCGTACCGGACACCGGGATTCGGCTGTACGCCGAAGAAGTACTGGAAGCCGTACGCGCCCGTCGGGGTACGTCCATCCCCCTCTTTCTTGGCTCCCGCTGGGGCGAAGCCGCGGGTGCCGATCCGAGCCGTCCACGGACCGAACGTCTGGGTCCAGCCCGCGCTGGTGCGGGTGAACGCCCGGAACGTGGCGTAGCTCGTCCCGTACCCGTCGGCGGTCACACTGATCACCTGCCGCGCCGACCCGACGTCGTGTAGGCGGGTGACCAGCAGCGCCGGTGCAGCCGGCGGGGCCGGGTGCGTCGAGGCCGCCGCGGGCGCATGGCTGACGGCGGCTGCCCGGGAGCTGGTGGCTCTCCGGCTGGGCTGAACGGTCGGTGTCGCGGCGCTGGTGCGCGCAGCGGGGGTCGGGGTCGCCCGGTCGGGTGCAGGAGGGGCAGGACTGGCCGGCAGCGCCGGTACCACCGGCAACGCGGGGGCAAGTCGGGCAGGCGAGGTGACGGCAGGAGCGACGACGACCCGGGATGTGCCGGTGGAGTGCGACAGCAGCGGCACGCAGGCCACCGCAGCCACGAGCGCCGCGGACAATGCCGCGATCGCGCCGCGGCGCGCGCGGGATAAGGATCGTCCGGCCATGCCGCCGTTCTGTCGGGTCCGCTCGGTCGGTCCTACCGTAGGTGGCGATGGAGGCTCACGGCGGTACCTCGCGTCGCCTTGTTCCGGTGTTGGCGCTGTGCACGGTTCTCGTCAGCACGGTTTTTCTCGACGCGGCATGCGGAGGCGGATCCGCCGGATCGGGAGGTCCCGCTTCCCAACCGACCGCAGTGGCTACGCCGTCGGCAACCACGACCGCAGAATCGCCACGGCCGGTGACTGTGCCGCCGGTGGCGCCGTCGGTGGTGCCGTATCGCACCGCGGTGACCGCGGTGACCGCCGGCGATCTCGGCGCCAGCTATCACCCGGGTTGCCCGGTTGGCCCGGATCAACTGCGCGCGGTCACCCTGACCTACTGGGGCTTTGACGGACAGGTCCACTCTGGCCAGTTGGTCGTGCACCGCGACGTGGTGAACCCGGTGGTGCAGGTCTTCCACCGGCTGTACGACGCGCACTTCCCGATCCGCTCCATGCGACCGGTCTCCGCGTTCGATGGCAGCGATCCCGAGTCGATGGCCGCTGACAACACCTCGGCGTTCAACTGCCGCGCCGCCGTCGCGGCTGGCCCGACGCACTGGTCCGCCCACGCCTACGGCAAGGCGATCGACGTCAACACGGTGGAGAACCCGTACGTCGAAGCCGGCACGGTGATGCCGCCGGCGGGCAGCGCCTTCACAGACCGGACCCGGATCCGTCCCGGTATGGCCGTCGTCGGCGGCACCCTGGTGCAGGCGTTCACCTCGATCGGCTGGTACTGGGGTGGCCGATGGTCCGACCCGGACTACCAGCACTTCTCCTCGACCGGTGGTTGACCGCCGCCCGTCACCGAACTGAGATCACCGGCACATGGCTACCGGGGTCAGATGCCGCGCCTGCAGTCCCTGCAAGATCAGTGGCAGTGCCGCCACCGTCTCGCTGCGGTTGCCGCCGGCGTCGTGCATGTCGACGACGGCCCCGGGGTGGATCGCGGCGAGGACGCGAGCTGCGATGGCATTCGCCCCCGGTCGCTGCCAATCCCGCGGGTCGACGTCGTAGAGCATCATGGTCAGCTTGTTCTGCGCCGTGATGATGCGGACCGGCGCGTTGATCGCGTCGTACGGCGGGCGCAGGCAGGTCGGGGCCTTCCCCGTCGCCTGCGCGACCGCCACCTGGGTCAGCTGCAACTGCTGTTGCACCTGGGCGGCGGGCAGCCGGGTCAGGTCCGGATGGCTCCAGGTATGACTTCCGACCCCGTGGCCGGCCAGATACTCGGCGCGGACCAGCTCCGGATGGGCGTGCGCATTGGTGCCGATCACGAAGAACGTGGCGCGCGCGTGGTAGGCGGCCAGGATCGCCAAGATCTTCGGGGTCCAGGTGGGGTCCGGACCGTCGTCGAAGGTGAGCGCCACCGCGCCGGCGGGCAGCGGGGAGGGTAGCCCCGGCGCGCGGTGCAGCGACCCGAGGGCCGGGGGCAGCGCAGCCGGGGGTGGCGTGGTCGGTGGCCGAACCGGCGGCTTCGTGCTGCTCGTGGGGGGCGGCGCGGAGGTTGACGTTCGCGACGGGCGGGCCGTGCTGGAGGACGACGGCGCAGGGGCATGCGTCGCCTTGCTCGACGAGACCTGCGCTGGACCGGTGCTGGAAGCGGAGGCTGGCAGCGACGGCACCGACGGCGGGGGGGCGGCGCTCTTGGCGGTGCTGGGGCCGGCGAATGACCAGGCCATGATGGCCAGGTCTACGACCAAGAGGACGGCGACGGTGCCGAGCATGCCCCAGCGCAACGTTCTCGAGGACCGCTGCACGCCCCGGATCGAGCGCGGCACGACCAAGGCGCTGCCCTCCCGTCGCTGCGAGCTACCGTCGACTCCCGGGAAACATGACGTCCGGCTCGGCTCAAAGGTTGCATATCAACCAGCACGAGCTATGAGCAACTGGCGCCGCTGCCTGCCGTCGGGTGGGCGATACTGGGATCGAACCAGTGACCCCTCGCGTGTGAAGCGAGTGCTCTCCCGCTGAGCTAATCGCCCGACGAGGTGAGGAGACTACAGGAGAGGTGCCCGCCCCGACCCGCGCGCCCGGGCGGACGGCCGCCGGCGCGCTGGGACGCCCGCGCCGGGCTGCACGTCGGTGTTCTGGACGGACCTGTCGCTAGCCCGTCACCCGACCGTACGGAACGCGTTATCGAGGCAGGTTCCTTGTGAGCCCTTCCTGCGAACTCGTCGAGAGGCATGTCATGAGCATTCCGCCTGCAGCAGCCGTCTCGCGCAGGGTGAGCCTGCAGTTGGCGGCTCCGGACGGACAGGGCGTTCCGGTCGACGCGATCCTGCACTACGACAGCACCGACCCATACGCCGTGCATCTGGTGTTCCTGACCGGGGCGGACGCGGTCCAGTGGGCGTTCGCCCGTGAACTGCTCACCCGCGGGGTGTCCGGGCTGGCCGGTATCGGCGACGTGCAGGTCTGGCCGTCCGGCCGGATCGTCGACGAGCCGGAGGGCGGTCGTACCCCGCAGGTCTGCATCTCGTTGACGTCGCCGTCCGGCACGGCCCGCTTTGACGTCCCGCTTACCGCGCTCACGGACTTCCTGAGCCAGACCTACACGAGTGTGCCCGCCGGGACCGAGTCGGCATACATCGACATCGACGCCGAACTGGCCATGTTGTTGTGACCTACCGAGCTCGGGTGACCGAAGCCGTACCCGGACCACCACGGCATGTCGCGGACCCGATTGGCCGGTGACCGGCCCTGCCCTATAGTCTTCCTTCGCACCGGATCCCGGTACGCGGAAGTGGCTCAGTCTGGTAGAGCATCACCTTGCCAAGGTGAGGGTCGCGGGTTCGAATCCCGTCTTCCGCTCGAAGGCCCGTCAGGGCAGTTCGCGTCCGCGTCGCGGGCGTGGCCCCCGGTGGAGTGGCCGAGAGGCGAGGCAACGGCCTGCAAAGCCGTGTACACGGGTTCAAATCCCGTCTCCACCTCGGTTGCTCGACCACCAGTACCACCCACGCACGTGCCCGTCGCTGGGGCGGGTGCGCCGCACGGACGCTTAGCTCAGCGGGAGAGCGCCTCCCTGACACGGAGGAGGTCACAGGTTCAATCCCTGTAGCGTCCACCACAAGAAGCGGCCTCTGACCTGCGGAAACGCAGAATCAGAGGCCTTTCTTTTTGCCCGCGTGCGAGACTATCCGGACAGGCCGAGCGTTTGGGCCGCCTGCTCGAGCTTGGGGAGCGGGTCGAGGTCGTCCGCCCGGTCGAACGGGGAGACGACAACGGTGTCGACACCCTCCGCCTCGTATATCTCCAACTCCCGGCGGGAGGGCAACAGCGACTGCCCGGCACCGTGGTTGAGCAGGTACTTGAACTGGTTTGGGTCACGACCCTCGCGTTCCAGCATCGGCGTCAGCACGGCCTTGATCTCGCGCACGTCGTCGGTGCTGTAAGTCGCGCCGTACCAGCCGTCGGCACGCCGCGCCGCGCGCTCAAGCGCGACCCCGGCACGCGAGCCGACGTAGAGCGGCGGGCGCGGTTTCTGCACCGGCTTCGGCTCGAACCCGATCGGCGGGAAACGGACGAACCGGCCCTGGTACGACGGCTCGTCCTGCGACCACAGCAGGTCGAAGACATCCAGCGTCTCGTCTAGGCGGGCACCACGGGTGTCGAAGTCGACGCCCATGACGTCGTACTCGTCCTTGATGGAGCCAACGCCGATGGCCAGTTCGAGTCGTCCGTCGGACAGGTTGTCGACCGACGCGATGGACCGCGCGGTCTGCAGCGGGTGACGCAGCGGCAGGATCGTGATGCCGGTGCCGAGCCGGACCGTCGTCGTGGCTGCGGCCAGGTACCCGAGAGCCACGTAGGTCTCCAGCCGGGAGAACCGCGCGTCGTAGCCGGCCTTCCCCGGATACGGCGTAGTGAGCTCGATCGGCACCGCGATGTGTTCCCCGTAGTAGATCGCGCCGAACCCCAGCTCTTCCGCCCGGCGTCCCACCGCAGCCAGGTCTTTCGCCGTCACCGCAACAATGTTCAAACCGATCTTCATCACCGCCGCCTCTCTGCCATCCCCGAGCCGCGCCATCTGTACCACGGCAGAAGGCTCCCGAAGTGCCCGAAAGCAGCTTCAGGAGCCTTCTTTCCAGCAGGCCATGGGCGGCAGATGCCGAACCGGGGCGTTACCCAACGTCGGTCGGGTCC
>DASZVT010000062.1:0-7123 GCA_035546915.1 Mycobacteriales bacterium
ATCGGTGCCGAGGGAGTCGAGATCCAGCAGGCCGACGCCGAGACCTACCGGGTCGCGGTGGTGCCGGAGACGGCGAAGGTGGATCCGACCGGGGTGGGCGACGCGTTTCGAGCCGGGCTGCTGGCCGGGCTCGGTCGGGGACTGGACCTGACGGCGTGCGCCCAGCTCGGCAACCTGCTCGCGGTGCACGTCCTGGAGACGCAGGGGCCGCAGGAGTTCACCGTGGACCGAGCGGATGCATTGCGCCGGCTCGCCGACGCGTACGGTCCGGAAGCCGCGGCCCGCATCGCGCCGGTGCTGCCCTGACCGGTTGCGGCACGGTCAGCGGCGCCGCAACCAGAAGGTGCCGGGACGCGGCTCCCCGAGGTAGTCGTGCCCGCACATGTCACACCAGGCAGGCACGTCGCTGCGGGCGGCGGGATCGTCTGCCAGCAACTCCAGTACGGCACCTGCCGGCACGTCGCCGATCCGGCGCGCCAGGCCGATGATCGGCAGCGGGCAGCGCTGGCCCCGATAGTCGAGCCGCAGCGCCGGCAGCTCGCCGCTCACAGCGACACTTCGTTCGCGGACTCGCCGTTCCACAGCTCGCCGCTCACAGCCCGCGCGCTCCCTGCTCGTCACGGAGCCGGGCGACTGCGCCGGGCAGCACGGCGAGTAGCCGGTCGACGTCCGCGTCGGTCGAGTCGCGCCCGAAGGACACCCGGATGTTGCCGTGGCTGAGCGCACCCATCGCGACCAGGACGTGCGACGGGGTGAGCGCGGACGAGGTGCAGGACGACCCACTCGACACCGACACACCGGCGCGGTCGAGTTCGGCGAGCAACGCCTCGCCCGGCACGTAGAGGCAGGAGAACGTGACCAGGTGCGGGGCCCGCCCGGCGGGGTCGGGGTCGCCCACCATCTGCACGCCGGTGACGTGCTGCGGTACCTCGGCGCGGACCCGCTCCACCAGCGCGGTCAGCCGTACCGCCTCGTCGCGACGCTCGCCCTCGAGCGCCGCGAGCGCCGCCGCCGCTGCCAGCACCGCGGGCAGGTTCTCGTATCCCGGTACGCGTCCTCCGCCGCGCTCGTCCTCGGGGGCCGGGGAGTGCCAGCGGACCCCGGTACGCACCGCGAGGACGCCCACCCCCGGTGGGCCACCCCATTTGTGCGCGCTCGCACTGAGCAGGTCCCAGCGGGCCGGCGGGTCGAGTCGGCCGAGCGTCTGCGCCGCGTCGACGTGCAGCGGCACCCCCGCCGCGGCGCAGGCGGCGCCGGCAGCATCGACCGGTTGCAGAGTGCCGACCTCGTGGTTGGCGCTCTGCAGGCTGGCCAACGCCACCCCCGGCTGCGCCAACGCGGCGGTGAACGCCGACAGGTCCACCCGGCCAGCGCGGTCCACCTCGATCTCGTGCACGCTCCCGCCGTCCCGGGTGGCATAGCCGGCCGCCGCGAGGACACACGAGTGCTCCACCGCGGACAGCACGACATCACGCCCGACCCGCTGGCGGGCTGCGGCGGTGCCCAGCAGCGCCAGGTGGGCCGCCGCGGTGCCTGAAGCAGGAAATGACACCTCGTCCGCGCGCGCCCCGATCAGCGAAGCCACCTGCTCGCGTGCTGCTTCGAACGCGGCCCGGGCCCGTCGTCCGAGCCCGTAGAGCCGGGCCGGATCCGCCCAGCCTGCGTCCAGCGCCGCCACGAGGGTCGCCCTCGCCACCGGGTGCAGCGGTGCGGTCGACGCCCAGTCCAGGTACGTCCCCGCGGGGCCGCTGGGCGAACGGGTGCCGGCTGACCCGGCGGCGTGCTGCGGGAGCTGCGCTACCGGCTTCGTCACGGGTTCATTCCACACCGTCTCGCGCGCATCTGCCCACCTCGTCCGGTCCGGGTCGGCCGCGTCGATTCGGCGCTCGTCCGGCCTCGCCACGGCCGCGCCCCCCAACAGGTCCGGACGCGGACGCTGGGATAGCATCGCGCCGTCCGTTGCTCTACCCGTCGGTGAGTGCGTGGGCTCGCCCGCGGGCCGCGCCGAGCGTCTGCGAGAGGCATCACGTACGTGACCAACACTCCGAGGAGGACCGCCCCCCGGTCACCGGGTCGGCGTCGCCGACTGCGTGCCGCGCGGCTCGCGCTACCGGCGTTGTTGCTCGTACTCGTCACCTCGGCGTGCGACGCGTCCTTCGGGTACCCGAAGTCGATCACCCCGCAGGGCGATCGGATGCGGAACATGTGGATCGGCTCGTGCGTGGCCGGGTGCGTGGTCGGCGGGTTCGTGGTGATCCTGGGTGTGTACGCCGCGGTGCGCTACCGCAAGCGCGGCGACGAACTGCCGGCGCAGGTGCGCTACAACGTCCCGATCGAGATGCTCTACACCGTGATCCCGCTGGTCATCGTCGGGGCGTTGTTCTTCTACACCGCACGCGACGAGAACTACGTGATGAAGACGACCAAGCAGCCCGCGTCGCATGGCGTCACCGTGATCGACGTGGAGGGCTTCCAGTGGGGCTGGACCTTCCGTTACCTCGACGACAGCGCGAAAGTGGGCGTACCGGCGGGACAAGCGGTCTATGTCACCGGGTCGTCGAACACCGAGGAGCCGACGCTGGTGCTGCCCAGCAACACCAGGATCCAGTTCCAGGAGCACAGTAACGACGTGATCCACTCGTTCTGGGTGCCGTCGCTGCTGTTCAAGGAGGACGTGGTTCCCGGGCGGACCAACACCTGGGAGGTCTCCGAGATCACTCGTGAAGGCACCTATCGCGGTCACTGCGCCGAGCTGTGCGGCTTCGACCATGCCCGGATGAACTTCCAGATGAAGATCGTCTCGCCGGCCGAGTACCAGCAATTCCTACAGCAGAGCAAGGACAACGGCCAGGTCGCCGCCGTCCCGGACTGGATCCTGTCGTCTACCCCGGTCGGGAGCTTCTCGTGACGCTGATCTCCGAGCCACCCGCGGCCCACACTGGCACTGTCGTCCACGACGATCACGGCCACGCTCCGGCCAAGCGCAAGGGCCCCGGTCTGTGGGGCTACATGACGACCACGGACCACAAGAGCATCGGCGTGCTCTACATGTGCACGGCGTTCTTCTTCTTCATGGCCGCCGGCATCATGGCCGAGATCATGCGGGCCGAGCTGGCGCGACCGGAGGACGATTTCCTGTCGCCGTCCATGTACAACCAGCTGTTCACCATGCACGGCACGCTGATGATGTTCCTGTTCGCTCCTGCGATGGCGTTCGGGTTCGCGAACTACCTGCTGCCGCTGCAGATTGGTGCCCCGGACGTCGCGTTCCCGCGGTTGAACGCCCTGGCCTACTGGCTCTACCTGTTCGGCGGCCTGATGACGCTGGCCGGGTTCATCACCCCGGGCGGTGCCGCCGCGTTCGGCTGGTTCGCCTATGCGCCACTGAACAACCAGATCTTCTCGCCCGAGGTCGGGGCGGACATGTGGATCCTCGGCCTGTCCCTCGCCGGGCTCGGCACCATCCTCGGGTCGGTCAACTTCATCACGACGGCGCTGACGCTGCGCGCCCCCGGGATGACCATGTTCCGGATGCCGATCTTCACCTGGAACATGCTGGTCACGGCCTTGCTCGCGTTGCTGGTCTTCCCCGTCCTGGGTGCGGCGCTGCTTGCGCTGGAGGCCGACCGCCGGTTCGGTGCGCACATCTTCGATTCGGCCAACGGTGGCGCGATCCTGTGGCAACACCTGTTCTGGTTCTTCGGCCATCCCGAGGTGTACATCGTCGCGCTGCCGTTCTTCGGCATCGTGAGCGAGGTCATCCCGGTCTTCAGCCGTAAGCCGATGTTCGGCTACAAGGGCCTCATCTTCGCGACCATCTCGATCGCGGCGCTGTCTATGACGGTGTGGGCGCACCACATGTTCGCCACCGGTGCGGTGAACCTGCCGTTCTTCTCACTCCTGTCGTTCCTGATCGCGGTACCGACCGGGGTGAAGTTCTTCAACTGGATAGGCACGATGTGGCGGGGCTCGATCACGTTCGAGACGCCGATGCTCTGGTGCCTGGGCTTCCTGACGACGTTCCTGTTCGGCGGCATCACCGGCGTGCTGCTGGCCAGCCCACCGGTCGACTTCCATGTCACGGACAGCATGTTCGTGGTGGCGCACTTCCACTACGTGCTGTTCGGTACGACCGTGTTCGGCACCTTCGCGGGCTTCTACTTCTGGTGGCCGAAGTTCACCGGCAAGATGCTCGACGACCGGCTCGGCAAGGTGCACTTCTGGACGCTGTTCATCGGCTTCCACACCACCTTCCTCATCCAGCACTGGATGGGGATCAAGGGCATGCCGCGGCGGTACGTCACCTACGACCCGCAGTACGCGACCATGAACACGATCTCGACTGTCGGCGCGATCTTGCTCGGGTTGTCGATGCTGCCGTTCTTCTACAACATCTGGAAGACCCACCACAGTGCCGAGACCGTGGACGCGGACGACCCCTGGGGGTACAGCAACTCGCTGGAGTGGGCCACCTCGTGCCCGCCGCCGCGGCACAACTTCGTCTCGATGCCGCGGATCCGCTCGGAGCGCCCCGCGTTCGACGCGCACTACCCGCAGTTTGCGGGCCAGCTCCAATATCACGCCTCACCTAGCGTGGACTAGGAGTCACCATGGGCAAGGTTGAGGGCTACTTCTTCGGCGGGATCGGTATTTTCTTCGCCATCGTCACGGTGGTCTACTGGTTCGCCTCCAAGGACCCGACCGGCACCACCTGCCTGGCGCTGTCGGTAGGTCTGGCGGGGCTCTGCGCCTTCTATCTGTCGTTCACGGCCAAGCGCACCGGCCCCCGCCCGGAGGACCGTGACGATGCGGATATCGCCGAAGGTGCGGGCGAGATCGGGCACTTCAGCCCCGGGTCGTACTGGCCGATCGCCATCGCGTTCTCGGCGCTGCTGGTGATGCTCGGCTTCGTCTTCGGGCTGTGGATCAGCTTCATCGGTGGGATGGCGATGCTGATGGCGATCAGCGGCCTGCTGTTCGAGCACTACCGCGGCAATCATCTGCACACCGAGGAAGCGGTCGGGATCGACCCGATCTCGCTGATCTGAGGGTCGCCGGCCGGTCCGAAGCGACCGCGGTACCTCGGTTTGACCCGTGCACGACCGCGGTTTATGTTCGGTCCGTCCCGGTGCCCAGCACCGGGCGATGCAGGAAGCAATTGCCTCCGACGCGGGGGAAGCCGGTGAGATTCCGGCGCTGACCCGCAGCCGTGAGTCGCCGAATCAGGCGACGAGTCGGAACACCCGCCCGGGGCCGTTGGCCAGTGTCTCGTCGTGGTTCGCGGGACGGAGCCCGGATCGACCCACTCGTCTCCTGCTCCTGAACCGGCCGGCGTGCGCCGGCCGGTGACTGGTGTGCAGGATGGATGGGGCGAGTACGTGGGTTCGGTATCGCGGACGGGACGGCGCGTGCCTTCCTTGGCTCGTCCATGAATGTCCACCCGCACGCCTATTCGGTAGCGGACGCCCGTCGGGTGCCACGTGCGTTGCACCCGGTCGCCTGGTGGATCTGGGCGCTCGGCCTCGCAGTGGCGGCAAACCGCACCACCAACCCGTTGCTGCTCATGTTGGTGCTCGCGGTGATCGGCTTCGTGGTGGCCAGTCGGCGTACGGACGCACCGTGGGCGCGCGCGTTCAAGTACTACCTCGTGATCGCACTCTTCGTGATCGCGCTCCGGGTCGTGTTCCGGGCCGTGTTCGCCAGCGGCATCACGCCGGACGACCACATCCTGTTCCGGTTGCCGCACATCCCCACTCCGAGCTGGTACTCCGGCATCCAGCTCGGCGGGCCGGTATCGCTGGAGGCCACCCTGTCCGCCGCGTTCGACGGACTGCGACTCGGCACTCTGTTGTGCTGTATCGGCGCGGCGAACGCGCTGGCCAACCCGAAGCGCGCCCTGCGCGTACTCCCCGGTGCGCTGTACGAGTTGGGGGTAGCCGCCGTCGTATCCATCAGCGTGGCGCCGCAACTCGTGGAGAGCGTGCAGCGGGTACGCCGGGCACGCCGGTTGCGGGCCGGTCGGGGCAAGGGCTTCCGCGGACTGCGCAGCATCGCGATCCCCGTCCTGGAGGATGCGCTGGAGCGCTCGCTGCAGCTGGCCGCAGCGATGGACTCGCGCGGTTACGGCCGCACCGGTACGGCCACTGCCCGCACCCGCCGGATCACGGCCACGTTGATGATCGCGGGCATGCTGGGCATCTGCGCGGGGGTCTACGGCTTGCTGGACGGTACCTCGCCCCGGTTCCTGGGTACTCCCGCCATCCTGGTGGGCGCGGCAGCGTGTTGCGGCGGTATCGCGCTCGGCGGTCGTCGGGTTCAGCGCAGTCACTACCGACCGGACCCGTGGCGGGCACCGGAGTGGGCCGTCGCGGCCTGCGGCATCGCTACTGCCGTGCTGCTGTACGTCAGCACCGGCTACGACCCGGCCGACCTCAACCCCAGCCTCTACCCGCTGCAATTCCCGCCGCTGCCGGTGGTGCCGACGATCGCGATCCTTCTCGCGGCAGTTGCCGGTATCGCGGCGCCGCCTGCGCAGCGTGCTCGCCGCAGCGACAGCGTGCGGACCGCGGACCCACAGCTGGACGCGGACAGCGTGAGCTCTGCCGCGACGAGCGCGGGAGCCGCGCTGTGATCAGGTTCGACCGGGTCAGCGTTACCTACAGCGGCGCGTCAGCACCCGTGTTGCGCGGCATCGATCTGCGCATCGACGAGGGCGAGCTGTGCCTGGTCGTCGGCCGCACCGGGAGCGGGAAGTCGACCCTGCTGGGTGCGGTCAACGGGCTCGTACCGCACTTCACCGGCGGCACTCTTGCCGGCCGGGTCACCGTGGACGGCCGCGACACCGCGCACTACCCACCCCGCGAACTCGCCGACGTCGTCGGCGTCGTCGGGCAGGATCCGCTGGCCGGGTTCGTCACCGACATCGTGGAAGAGGAACTCGCGTACGGGATGGAGCAGCTCGCGATCGCACCGGAGATCATGCGCAAGCGGGTGGAGGAAACACTCGACCTGCTCGGACTGGCCGATCTGCGCTACCGGCCGCTGCACGAGCTTTCCGGCGGCCAGCAGCAGCGCGTCGCGATCGGCGCGGTGCTCACCAGCCACCCGCAGGTGCTCGTGCTGG
>DASZVT010000063.1:0-14433 GCA_035546915.1 Mycobacteriales bacterium
TGCGACATTGGCGTCGCCAGAGCGACGCTCATGTCGCACAACCAGCGCGCCGCCGACCTCGCGAGGCCGCTTCCCGATCACCCACACGATGCTGGGACGATGGGGGCGGCCCGCCACGACGGGCCGCGCGAGAGTGGCGGAACGGCAGACGCGCCGGCCTTAGGAGCCGGTGTCCTCGGACGTGCGGGTTCGAATCCCGCCTCTCGCACTACGCGAAGCGTTGACAACGCAATGCTCCGACTCCTACGTTTCGGCCGACTCGACAGGCGGGAGCCCGGCGGATGCAACTCGACGGCAAGCGAATCATCGTGACCGGCGCAGCACGCGGGATCGGGGCCGAGGTAGTACGCGCCTACGTGGCCGAAGGCGCCGCGGTGGCAGCGGTGGACGTGCGCGACGAACTCGGCCAGGCCGTCGCCGAGCAGGCGAACGCCGGCGGGCCGGGTAGCGCCGCCTACCACCACGCGGACGTCGCGGTCCGCGCCGAGGTCCAAGCGGCATTCGCGACCGCGGTGGCGCACCTGGGCGGACTCGACGCGCTGGTGAACGCCGCTGGGGTCGAGCGGCACACCCCGGCGGAGCACATCACCGACGACGAGTGGCGGCTGATCATGGAGGTGAATGTCTACGGCACGCTGTTCACGAACCAGGCAGCATTCGAGCCGCTGCGCGCCGCCGGCGGTGGCTCGATCATGAACTTCGGCTCGGACGCCGGGCTGATCCCGTACCGCAACGGAGCCCACTACTCGGCCTCGAAGGGCGCCGTTCACTCCTGGACGCGGAGCATCTCCGGCGAGTGGGGCGCCCACGGGATCAGGGCCAACTCGGTGGTGCCGGCGGTGTGGACCCCGATGTACGACGACCACCGGGCGACCATGTCCCCGGCGGAACTCGCCGCGCACGACGAGCAGATGAAGATGGTCGTCCCGCTGGGCGGAAAGCTGGGCGACCCGGCACGAGACCTCGCCCCGGTGATGGTGTTCCTGGCCAGCGACGCCTCCCGGTTCATCACCGGCCAGATCATCTCCGTGAACGGCGGCGCGGGTCAGGTGCGCTGAAGGACCGGCAGCGCGGTCAGGTTCCGGCCGTGGGTCGGCTTGTACGCCAGCTGCTCGGCAGCCAACTCGAAGGTCGCGTCTGACGTCCCGATGCGCTCGAACGCGATCTCGGCCTCCATCCGTGCCAGCCCGGCTCCGACGCAGTAGTGGATCCCGGCGCCGAAGGCGAGGTGCCTGTTCGCGCGGCGAGTGATGTCGAAGCGGTCCGGGTCCGGGAAGACCGCGGGATCCCGGTTCGCCGCGTTGACGACCACCATGACCATGTCACCTGCGCGGATCGTCTTCCCGCCGAGCTCGACGTCTGCCACCGCGACTCGCGGCTGGCCCCGAGCCGGGCCGTCGTAGCGCAGCACCTCCGTGACCACCCCGGCAGCATGCGCCTGCGGGTCTTGCCGCAGCAGTGCGTACTGGTCCGGGTTGCGCATCAGCGCAAGTAGCCCGTTCGTGATGAGGTTCGCGGTGGTCTCGTGCCCCGCACTCACCAGCAACATCAGCGCGCCGACGAGTTCCTGTTCACTGAGCCGGTCGCCGGCCTCCTCGGCGTTCACCAATGCGGAAACGAGGTCGTCCCCCGGGTCGGCGCGCCGGCGGGCGGCCAGATCGCGGAAGTAGCCGTACCACTTCAGCAACGCTTGCTGCGCGGCCTCGCGCACTCCCGGCGGGAGGGTGGCGTCGCTGCGGTTGCGGCCGATGAAGATCGCCGCGTGCCCCAGACCGACGGCCCAGGTCTTCCACTTGTCGTGGTCCTCGACCGGGACGCCCAGGACCTCGCAAATGATCCGCTCCGGAATCGGATAGCCCACTTCGCGGAGGAAATCGAACTCACGGTGCTGGAGTGCCGCCGCGAGGGTCTCGTCGACCACCCGGCAGGACAGATCCCGCCACACCTTGACCGCCCGCGGCGTGAATGCGGAGGAGACCAGCGCTCGCAACCGGGTGTGGTCCGGCGGCTCGAGGTTCAAGATCGTGGCGAGGTGCGAGCTGACCGCCTCCTCGATCTCCGGCGGGTCATCGGACGTCCCGATCCAACGGAACTGTCGCTGGGCAGCC
The DNA here is from genome assembly GCA_035546915.1 of Mycobacteriales bacterium. Classification (GTDB taxonomy): domain Bacteria; phylum Actinomycetota; class Actinomycetes; order Mycobacteriales; family CAJCIY01; genus DASYGP01. The sequence continues at coordinate 2,109 of DASZVT010000063.1, forward strand.
TCCTGCCGCGACAGCCGCTCGTCGAGGTAACAGGCCTCCACCTCGTCGTAGCCGGTCACGACCCAGAAACCGTTGCGCTCGCTCCAGTGCACCGGATCGGTTTCCCGCAGCCGCTGGTAGAGCGGGAACGGGTCGGTCAGCGATGATGTGTCGGCCAGGTACGCGCTGACCTGCGCTCCGACGTCTTCCTGACTGGTAGTCGACGTGGTCATCTCTGTTTCCTTATCGTCGTAAGCATTCCGCCGGTTACCGGCCGGCCGGACCGGAGACCCCGAAGCGCCGCAGCACCTCGACCGCGATCTCCTCCTCGGACGTGGTGCGGAGCATCTCAAGGAGCTGGTTGGAGACCGCGTCGGTGCCGTAGCGCATCGGCCCTCCGCCGTCGAGGATCGCGTCGACGATGGCGACGGCGGCGTCCGCAGCCGGCGTCGCCGGCGGGATCTCGCTGTTCAACTCGCGCTGCCGGTGCGCCATCGGTGCGTACTCCGGGAAACGCACCGCGTCGGCGACATGTCCCGCGGCGATCGAGTCCGCATTGATGCCGCTGACCGTCGCACCCGGCATGATGTCGACGATCCGGATGCCGAAAGGTGCCAGCTCCACGCGCAGCGTCTCGCACAGGTTGCTCACTGCCGCCTTCGACGCGCGGTACGGACCCAGGAACGGGATCGGCACGAACAGCGAGCCCGAACTGATGTTGCAGATGACCCCGGTGCCCGCCTTGCGCAGCACCGGGATGGCGCGCCGCGTCACCTCGACCAGGCCGAAGAAGTTGACGTCGAAGACCGCTCGCCATTGGTCTTCCGGGGTCATCTCTATCGGCAGGTAGGCGAGCCGTATCCCGGCGTTGTTCACCACGATGCGCAGCTCGTCCGGGAAAGCGAAGTCCCCCGGCTTCGTCACGTCCAGCACCGCGAGCTCGACGGAGCCGGGCAGCCCGGCGGTGTGCTCGCGCACCGCGGCCCCCATCGACTCTTCCGGCACCGTCGCCAGCACGTCGATCCCGCGCCGGGCGAACTCGACCGTCAGCGCGAGCCCGATCCCCTGACCTGCACCGGTCACCGCCGCGATGCCGTCGATCTTCACGCCGTTGTCCGTCACGCGCCCACCTTCCCCACCGATACCGGGAGCTCCTCGAGCCCCCGCACGTACGCCGGACGCCACCGCACTTCGTCGGTCGCGAGCTGCAGCTGGTCGAAGCGCTCCAGCACCTTGCCGAACATCAACCGCGCCTCCAACCGGGCCAGCGCGGACCCGACGCAGAAGTGAATGCCGGCGCCGAAGGTGATGTGGCGGGGGCCCTGACGCCGGACGTCGAAGCGGTCCGGGTCGTCGAACACCCGCGGGTCCCGGTTGGCCGCGTTGAGCATCAGCATCACCTGCTCGCCCGGCGCGATCGTCCTGCCGCCGATCTCGACCGGTTCGGCGACGGTACGGGGCTGACCCCGGGACGGGGACTCGTGCCGGAGGATCTCCTCCAGTGCCTGCGGCATCAGGCTGGGATCACCCCGGAGCAGCTCGAACTGCTCCCGGTCCCGCAGCAGCGCAAGCATGCCGTTCCCGATCAGGTTCGCCGTCGTCTCGAACCCGGCACCGATCAAGATCACCACGGTGCCGATCAACTCGTCCATGGAGAGCCGGTCGCCGGCCTCCTCCGCCTCGATCAGGACCGACAACAGGTCCGTGCCCGGGTTCTTGCGGCGTTCCTTGATCAGCTCGCGGAAGTACTCGACCTGGGCGACCATGCTCCGCTGCACCGCCGCGCGCAGGTCCTGGTCCGGCGCCGGGCGCTCACCGCTGCCCCGGGTGGTCATCACCTTCGAGTGGTTGAGGCTGTTCGAGGTCGGGGTGGCCCGTGGCAGATCCTCGAACGGCACCCCCAGCAGGTCACAGATCACCGTCTCCGGCAGCGGGTACGCGAGCTCGGCCATCAGGTCGAACTCGCTCTTCTCCGCGGCCCGCGCGACCAGGTCGTCCACGATCGCCTCGACCCGCGGTTCCCAGGTTGCGATCGTCCGCGGCGTGAACGCGTGCGACACCAGCCGTCGGATCCGGGTGTGCCGCGGCGGGTCGAGGTTGATCACCGACGACAGGAAGATGTCGATCGTCTCGACGATGTCGGCGGCGTCGATGTCACGCTGACCGAGATAGCGGAACTGTTGGTTCGCCGCCGGTTCCCGCTGTAGCGCGGGGTGCAGCAACAGCTCCTCCGACTCCGGGTAGCCGGTCAGCACCCAGGCGTTGTACCCGCTCCAGTGCACCGGTGCCAGTTCCCGTAACCGCCGGAACATCGGGTACGGGTCGGGGAACAACGACGGGTCACGGAAGAACGCCACCAGCTCGCTGTCCACCGACGCGAGGTCGCTGTCGTGTACGACCGCCATGATCGAACCTCTTCTCTTCCGAACCGCTACCGGGCGAGCGCCGCGCTGACCCTGGTCACGCTGGATGCGAATGCAGCACACAATTGCCGGACGTGCGTCTCGCGGTGCGCGTCGGTGACCACCCCGATGCCGTAAATCCCCTGGTTCAGCAGCGACAGCTGAATTGCCGCCTTGATCCGGTGGTCGATGTGGCCGAGCGAGCGAGTGTCGTGCAGCGGCACCCCGGTCCAGTGGAAGTCCCACAGATGGGACACGCCGGTGACCTGCACCGGCCAGCCGCCGGCTGCCACCGTCGCGGCAAGTGCATCGCGCAGCTGCGCCCCGGTTGCCTGCAACCGCTGGAACAGCGCCTCGTCCTGCTGCCGGAGCGCTGCCGCAGCGGCGGCCAGCGAGACGTTGTGCCGCTGGTAGGTGCCGCCGTGAATGACCTGCGGTGGCGCGCGGTGGGCGTCCCGGCCGGTCACGTCCATGATGTCGGCTCGGCCACCGTAGAAAGACAATGGCATGCCATGCGCGACGGTCTTGCCCGCGGTCGTCAGGTCCGGGGTGACCCCGAAGAGCTCCTGCGCACCGCCGCGTGCCACCGCCAGACAGATCATCTCGTCGAAGACCAGCACGATGCCGTGCCGGTCGGCCAACGCGCGCAGCGCCTGCAGGTACTCGACATCCGCCGGCAGATGCGACATGCCGAGGATGGGCTCCACCAGGATCGCGGCGAGCCGGTCGGCTTGCTGTTCGACCAGCGCCGTGGACCCGGCGATGTCGTTGAACGGGAGCAGCACGACCTCGTCCGCTACCGAGCGCGAGATGCCGGGGGCCAGTTCGCGCGTCCCAGGATGCTGCACGTGCGCGATCGCCGGGCCGTACCAGACCAGGTCGTGGTTACCGTGATACCCGGCGTCGGTCTTCGCGATGAGCTCGCGCCCGGTAAAAGCCCGTGCCGCCCGCAGCGCGCGCATCACCGCCTCGGAACCGGTCGGGCTGAACCGCACCTTCTGCACGGACGGAATCCGTTCCGCCAGCATCGCCGCGACCTCGTACTCGCGGGTCGAGCGGACCAGCCCGAAGATCAGCCCCTGTTCGAGTTCGTCGCTGATGGCCCGCTTGATGGCCGGGTTGTTGTGGCCCAGGATCCCGCCGGAGTGCGCGGCGAAGAAATCGACCAGTTCCCGGCCGTCGACGTCGTACAGGTGCGCACCATCGGCCCGCTCGGTGAAGATCGGGTACGGCGCAAGTCCGGGAGCGGACAGGAAACTCGCCGGGGTCAGCTCCGCCAGCTGCTTCCACTGCTCGGCGGATCGCGGCGTCAGTTCCCGGTACTCGGCCACCAGCGCGGCCTCGAGGTCCGCCAGACCTCGATCACCGCCGCCCATCGTCATCGCCCTACCTCCCGTGGTAACGCCCAGCGTTCAGAATGTCGTGCGGGTGTCGACCCGCTCCGTGTTGTATTGCCAGAGCGCCGAGTGCAGTCGGTGCTTGATCCGCCACCCGCGGTCGGTGCGGACCAGGTCGTCCTGGTAGCGGATGCCGCGAACCATGACCGGGCCGTCGGCCGGGACCAGCACCGCGGTCACCAGCGTGTCGGCGGTCGCCGTGTCTCCGTCCACCCGGACGACCTGACTGGCTGGGGTGTGCGAGGTGTGCTCGAATCCGGCCTTCTGCAACCCACCGTCGGCGACGAACTCGGCGACATTCAGCACCAGCTGGCCGTCGAACAGCGACAGCGTCGCGTCGTCGGTGAACGCTGCAAGATAGATCTCGGCGTCGCGCCGGTCGAAACCGGCCCAATACCGCATGCACGCATCGCGGACCTGCTGCTCGTCGAGCTGCAGCAGCGTGGCTTCATCGGACTTCGCCATGGTTGCCTCCTGTCGCGTTCAGGTGCGGGGCGTTCCGGTCAGGACTTCGGGTCGAATGCGCGCGCCCGGCCACGGGCGGCGCGGATCCACTCGTCGTAGTCATTGCCCTTGGCCAGCACCTCCTCGGTACTGCCGCTGCGGTCCAGGATCAGGAACCGTTCCGCGTCGATGCCGTGGACGAGCACCTCGGCAACCTGCTCCGGCGTCAGCGCCATCTTCACCGCGGGATGGTCAGGGGCCAGCCCGTTCGCGAGGAACATCGGTGTCAACATCGCGCCGGGACAGAAGCAGGACACCCGGATGCCCCGGTCGCCGTAGGTCACCGCCAGCCACTCTGCCAGCGCCACCGCCGCGTGCTTGCTCACCGAATAGGCGGCCTTCTCCGGTTGGATCGTCAGCCCGACGATCGACGCGGTCTGGATCAGATACCCGTCGCCGCGCTCAAGCATCGCCGGGAGCACCTCGCGCGCCGCGTACACGTGCGCCATCACGTGCAGGTCCCAGCCGAGGTCCCACAGCGCGTTGTCCGGGATCTCACCCAGCTGGCGGGGACCGGCCACCCCGGCATTGCTGAACCACACGTCGATCTCGCCATAGTTACTGCGGGCGAGCTCGGCCACGGCACGTACGTTGTCCTCCACCGTGATGTCTGCGGCAAGGCCGACGCTGCCGATCTCACCCGCGACCCGCGCTACCGCGTCCGCGTCGATGTCGGTGACGACGACCTTCGCGCCCTCGGCGGTGAACCGGCGCGCGAACGCCTCGCCGATCCCCCGCCCTGAACCGGTGACGACGACAACCTTGTCCTTGAGCTTCATCTCACCTCACAGCCTCGAACCGGGACGAATCCCGCGCCAGTGACTCGCATCGACCAGGTCTGATTCAGTTGACCACGCCCGCTTCCTTCAGCGCAGCGATCTGTTCCCAGTCGCTGCCGAACTCCAACAAGATCTCCTCGGTGTGCTGGCCCATCTCCGGTGCCGGCGTGAGCTCGGGTGGCTGCTCGTCGAACTGCGCCGGGTTGGCCACCAGCCGGTGCGCCTTACTTCCGTAGTCGACCTCGGGGAGGTAGCCGTTGGCGAGAACCTGCGGATCGGTGTGCAGTTCGGCAGCGCTCTGGACGGTGGACCACACGCCTTCGACGTCGGCGAGTTGCTGTTGCCAGTGCGCCAGCGGTTGCCGGGCGAAAGTCTGCTCCAGCTCGGCCATGCACGCGGCGAGGTTCGCCGCCCGTGCCGACGCCGATGAGAAGCGCTCATCGGTGATCAGGTCCGGCCGTTCGAGCCTCTCGCACAACTCCGGCCAGTAACGGTCGGACTGCAGCATCGCGAACCACAGCCAGCGGCCGTCCCCGGTCCGGTAACAGTTGGCGATCGGGTTCGCGATCGCCTCCCGGGTCATCGGCGGTAGCCCACCGTCGATGACGCCGGCTGCCACCACGTCCGGGCTCATCACCCACAGTGCGGTGCCGAGCAGCGAGACGTCGATCACCGAGGGTTCGCCGTGCCGTTCTCGACCGAAGAGGGCCGCCGACACCGCACCCGCCAGCGACAGCGCCGCGGTGCCGTCGCCGAAGGCGGGACGCTGTTGTACCGGAGCCGGAGCGCCATCCGCGGTGAGGTGGTACGCCACTCCGCCCCGAGCCCAGAAGCTGGCCGCGTCGAACCCACCCTTCTCCCGTTCCGGCCCGCGGTGCCCTGCACCGTGACCGCGCGCGTAGATGATGCGCGCATTGCGGGCCCGTACGTCCTCGACGTCGATCCGGTACTTGGCGCGGCTGTCCGGCAGGAAGTTGGTGAGGAAGACGTCCGCCCAGTCGATCATCCGGTCGAGGATCTCCCGGCCCTGCGGCTTCCCGATGTCCAGCCCGATACTGCGCTTGCCGCGGTTCGATTGCTCGACCATGTAATTGATGTCCAGGGCGTTCGGCATCATGCCGGAGGTCACCAGCCCGCGCTGGGGGTCACCGTGGACCGGATGTTCCACCTTGATGACCTCCGCGCCCCACTCGCGCAGGATCGCGCCCGCGGACGGCGTGAACCACCACTGCGCGACCTCGAGCACCTTGACGCCACGCAGCACGTCGTGCACCTCGAACTCCTCCTGCCGTCGATTGTTCCCGGCTCAGCCTGTCGTGAGGACCATGGCACCGCACTGCGGATAAAGCCCGCTGGCGACGACCGCAACCTCCGCACCGGTGACCTGCCGCTGATCGGCCTGCCCGCGCAGCTGCGCGACCGCCTCGTTCAGGAAGCTGATCCCGTGCAGCCGGCCTTCGGCGAGCTGACCGCCGGACGTGTTCATCGGCAGGTCACCACCCGGCCCGATACGGCTGCCGTCACCGATCCAGTCGCCGAACTCGCCGATGCCGCAGAAGCCGAGCGCCTCGATCCACTGTGCGGTGACCATGGTGAAGCCGTCGTAGACCTGCGCGACATCCACGTCCGCGGCCGTCACCGACGAGCGCGCCCACATCCGCTCCGCGCACGGGATCGTCCCGCCATAGAGGAAATCCGAGCCGAACACCCAGTCGACCTCGCCGCCGGTCCCGTAGGACATCGAATCGACCGTGACCAGCGGCTGCGCGAGATCGCGGGCCCGCTCTGCCGTCGTGATCACGGTCGCGACCGCTCCGTTGACCGGGTAGTCGCAATCCAGCAGCCGCAGTGGGTCTGCGATGGTCTTTGATGACAGGTAGTCGTCCATCGTGAGCGGATCGCGCAGCACCGCGCGGGGGTTGAGCGCGGACCAGCGGCGCGCGTTGATGGCGAGGCGCCCGAAGTCCTCCTCGGTACGGCCGTACTGCGCCAGCCAGCGGCGCTTCGCCAGCGCGATGTCGACGATGATGCCGCCCAGGTAGCCGTACGGCACCAGGTACTGGCTCTGATCGGCCAGCCGCTCGCCCCCCTCGGAGACACCGCCCATGTACCCGGCCTCCCGGGTCAGGCAGCGGAAGACGACCACCGTCTCGCAGACACCCGAGGCGACCGCCATCACCCCGACCAGCGCGCTGGCCAGTCCGGACGGGCCGCTGGCCATGATGTCGGCGAACGCGGCGAGGTCCGGCGCACCGATCATCCGAGCGGTCTCCTGCGCCGTCGGCGAGTCCGGGCCGAACTTGTACTCGAAGATGCCGTCGACGTCCGCGCCGCGCAGCCCGGCATCGCGCAGCGCAGCGCTGACCGCGTCAAAGGTGAGCTGCCGCGGGTCCGGTGTTCCGGCCCGGCTGATGGCCGAATAACCGAGGCCGGCGATAGCGACGTCACGGGACAGCGAGCTCATCAGGCATCGCCCCGCGGCCGGAACTGCGGCAGCGTGATCTCGCCCCGGTCCTCGAAGCAGACCTCCAGTGGCATCCCGATCTGCACCTCTTCCGGACGGGTATCGACGATGTTGGTGAGCATCCGCAACCCGGCCTGTTCGTCCAGCTCAGCCAGCCCGACCACGTACGGCAACACGGATGCGAACCCGACGTGGAACAGCCGGTCGACGACTGCATACGAGTACAGCGTGGCGCGCCCGCTCATCTCGGTCGGCGTCAGCTCGGTGCACTGACAGTGCACGCACGCCACGTCCGGGGGGTACTGGAACTGGCTACACGCGTCGCAGCGCTGCAGCACCAACTGGTGCCCGGCAGCTGCATCCCAGAAGAACGCGTTCGTCTCGTTGGGTTCGGGCCGAGGGCGCAGATCCATACTGCGGACATCGGTTTCGGTCATTACGGGATACCCCCGTCCACCCGCAGCGTCGCACAACTGGTGTAGCTGGAGGCATCGCTGGCCAGGTAAAGCGCCGCGCCGATGATCTCTTCCGGATCGCCGACCCGGGACAGCGCATGGCGCTCTTCTATCGCCTGATAGGTCTCGTCCGTCCAGAACTGGGTGATGTCGGTCTTGAACGGCCCGGACATCAGCACGTTGAAGCGCACCTTCGGCCCGTAGGTCGCGGCGTAGCCGTAGGTGAGCGCGTTCAGGGCGGCCTTTGCGGCCGCGTACGGGATAATCGTGGGGTCGACCCGGATCGATCCGGTGCTGCTCACGTTGATGACGGAGCCGCCGTCACCCTGCGCCATCCGTGCCCCGACGAGCGCGCTCAGCCGGAACGGCCCCTTGAAGTTGACCCCGACGGTCTTGTCGAACAGTTCCTCCGACACGTCGGTGATGTGCTCGTAGGTAGGCGCCATACCCGCGTTGTTGACCCACACGTCGACCTTGCCGAAGTGTTCCCAGGCCGCGTCGACCAAGCCGTCGAGTTCCGCCCAGTGACCGACGTGGCACCCGTACGGGAATGCCCGCGCGCTCGTCGTCGACTCGACCAACCGAGCGAGTTCCTCACAGGCGGCCAGCTTCCGGCTCACGATCATCACATCCGCGCCGGCTTGGGCATAGGCGAGAACCATTTCTCGTCCCAGCCCGCGACTTCCGCCGGTGACTACCGCGACTTTCCCAGACAGGTCGAACAGTTCTGCTGCCGATTTCACCGAGTCCCGATCCTTCCTTGCGCAGCGACTATCGCTGCGGCGCCATCATGTCGCCCATCCGGCGGCCGTACTTCACTCGCTTGCCGCGGGGCACGATCGACACGTCGTGTCCGACCGCCAGCGAGCGCAGCGCAGCCACCCGGCAGTTCTCCTCCGGGATCGTGCTGAACGGGTCGTACTGGAAGATGCGCATCGCGTTGCGGTGCGTGATCTTCGCGATCGAGTCGGCGTCCAGCCCTTCGAGCGACGCGGCCACCTTCTCCGGCGAACGAGGCCAGGTGCTGTCGCTGTGCGGGTAGTCGCATTCCCACGTGAGGTTGTCGATGTTGAGGTGTGACCTGCTCTCCAGGCCGAAGGCATCGTCGATGAAGCAGGTCACCACCTGGTCGTGGAACAACTCGCTCGGCTTCCGCTCACCGAAGTCCTGCCCGGTCCACGCGTGCTGCTGGGAGTAGACATAGTCGATGCGCTCCAGGAAATACGGGATCCACCCGGTGCCGCCCTCGGAGAGCGCGACGGTGAGCGTCGGGAATCGCTCCAAGATGTGTGACCAGACCACATCCGCCGCGGCCTGCACGATGTTCATCGGCGTCAGCGTGTACAGCACGTCGATCGGCGCCTCCGGTGAGGTGACGACCAACTCGGAGGACGAGCCGATGTGCATGCACACGACCGTGCCCTCGTCGGAGCACGCCTCCCAGAGCGGGTCCCAGGCGTCGGTGTGCAGGCTGGGGTAACCCAGCTTGTAGGGATTCTCGGAGAACGTGATCGCGTGCACGCCCTTGCGGGCGATGCGGCGGACCTCGGCAGCAGCGAGCCGCGCGTCCCAGAGCGGTACCACTCCGAGCGGCATGAAACGTCCCGGATACGAACCGGCCCACACGTCGACGTGCCAGTTGTTGTAGGCCTGCAGCGTGGCCAACCCCATCTCCTTGTCCGCGACGCGGGAAAAGAGCTGACCGCAGAACCCCGGGAAGCTGGGGAAGTTCATCGAACCGAGCAGGCCGTTGGCGTTCATCTCCTTGACCCGCTCGTGGATGTCGTAGGTCCCGGGGCGGAGCTCGTCGAGCGATGTCGGCTCGGTGCCCCATTCCTCCCCAGGTCGCCCGGCCACCGCGTTGATCGCGATGTTGGCGATCTCCTCGCCCTCGAAGCGCCACACGTAGGTGCCGTCGTCCAAGCCGTGCATCCGTGGCGCGCGATCCTGCAGTCCGCTGGGCAGCCCACCCTCGAACAGATCAGGCGGCTCGATGAGGTGATCGTCCACGCTCACCAAGATGAGGTCATCGACGTCCACAGCGCACCACTCCTCCCAGGCAACTTGATTGGGCCGATACCTGCAGTCTGGTGCTGTGCACTACGCCGGTCAATATTTGCTATATGCGATGTGGTGGGGGTTAGGTTTCGATGTCGGTGCCGAAGTATTGGCTCATGACGTCGCTGTCTTGGAGTTCGGTGGCGGATCCGGTGAAGGTGATTTCTCCGCGGCGTAGGACGTAGGCGTAGGAGGCCATGTCGAGGGCGCGGCTGACGAATTGGTCGACGAGTAGTACTGCGGTGCCGCGTTTGTTCACCGAGACGAGGAATTCGAAGATGGTGTCGACGATTTTGGGTGCGAGTCCGAGGGAGGCTTCGTCGACGAGCAGGACGCGGGGGTCGACGACGTAGGCCTGTGCCATGGCCACCATCTGTTGTTCGCCGCCGCTGAGTGTTCCGGCGTTCTGGGCGAGCCGGGAGGACAGCGCGGGGAATGCTTCGACGGCCATTTCGATGGCCTTGCGTTCGCCGCCGGCGGGGACTTGGAGTGCCAGGTTCTCCCGGACCGATAGGGACCGGAAAATGCCGCGTCCTTCGGGGATGTAGCACAGGCCGCGGCGTCGGCGGGTGTGCGGTTTGGCGCCGGCGAAGGTTTCGCCCTGCATCGCGATGGTGCCGGCGGTCGGCTCGATGAAGCCGGCGACGGTGCGCAGCAGGGTGGTCTTGCCGGCGCCGTTGGCGCCTAGTAGGGCGACCACGGACGACGGTGGTACTTGTAGCGAGACGTCGCGCAGTACGGTCGCCGCGCCGTATCCGGCGTGCACGCCGTCCAGTGCCAGTGCGGGTTGCGTCGCGGTCGCTGTGGCGGTAGTCATGCGCTCTGTCCGTCCGCGGCCAGGATCTCCGAGCCTAGGTAGGCGTTCTTGACCACGTCGCTGGTTGCGACCTCGGCTGGTGTGCCCTGGTAGATCAGGGCACCGAAGTCGAGCACGTACAGGTACGAGCAGACCGACATCACCAGGGACATGTCGTGCTCGACCAGCAGAATCCCGATGCCGCGCTCGTCGACGACGCGGCGCAGCACTTCACCGAACTGTTCGGTCTCGTTGCGGTCCAGTCCGGCCGACGGTTCGTCGAGCAGGAGCAGGTGGAACGGGCCGGCGAGGCATCGGGCGAGTTCCACCAACCGGCGTTGCCCGGTGGACAGCCCACCGGCTTGCAGTCCGGCGAGGTGGGTGATCCCGCACAGTTGCATCGCTGATGCGGTGGCGGCGGCGGTCGAGTGGCGGTCCGCCGCGGGGGTCCACAGTTGGGTGTGGACCTGCGCGCCCGCCAGGCTCGTCTCGTGCCCGAGCGCGACGTTCTCGGCCACCGTCAACGACTCGCACAGTTCCGGGATCTGGAAGCTGCGCCCGAGCCCACGGCGGGCCCGGGCTGCCATGCCGTATCGGGAGACGTCCACGCCGTCGAGGTGCACCGTCCCGGACGCGGGCCGGTTCAGGCCGAACACCGCGTTGAACGTGGTGGTCTTGCCCGCGCCGTTCGGGCCGATCAGTCCGGTGATCCGACCGGCCGGAGCGGCCAGGCTTAGGTCCCGGACCGCAACCAGGCCGCCGAAACGCACCATCAGGTGCTCGACCTGCAGGCCACGCGAGCGGTCGTCGGTCCCGGCCACGACCGTCGGCGTCCAACCGGCCGCCGCGTCCGCGGCCGGCAACGGCTTGCGTCTGGGCCAGTTGCCCCCGAGCCGGTCGAACTGTCGACGCAGCACCGCGGGCATCGGCCGGGTCCCACCCTCGGACGCGACCAGCATCGCGAAGACACCGAAGACGACGTTCATCCAATACGGGGTGTTCTGGCCGGTGAGGTAACCGGGGATGACGACCGTCATCCCCGCGAAGATCGCGTACCAGGGCACCGCCGCGAACGGGGCGAGCGTCAAAACAGCGATCAGGATCAGCGAGTTGAAAGACGAGTAGTACGCCTCGCTACCAGTCACGATATTGATCGAGCTGCCGTAGAGGATCCCGGCGATCGCGGCGAAGAACGCCGAGATGCAAAAGACCATCACCCGGGTGATATTCGTGCTCAGGCCCATCGCCGACACCGCGACCGGCGAGTCCGCCAACCCGCGCAGCATCCGACCCAACCGGCTGCGCTGCAACACGATCATCGCCGCCGCCGTGAGCACAACCCCGACCAGCACGACGTAATAGAACGCCTTGTCGGAATGCGCGAACGAAGGCCGCGGCATCGCCCGCCCGTTGCCGTACGTGGTGAACATGATGTTCAACGGATACAACAACCGCTCGAACATGATACCGAAACCGAACGTCGCCAACGCC
>DASZVT010000064.1:0-4423 GCA_035546915.1 Mycobacteriales bacterium
CCCTCGCCGCAGGAGATCCAGGACGTCATCAACGCCAGCGTCGCGTCGTCGGGCTTCTCGAGCTCCTACGCCGACGTGTTCGCCGGCGACGAGCGCTGGCAGGGTCTGGAGGTGCCGCAGGGCGACGCGTTCGCCTGGGACGACGCGAGTACCTACGTGCGCCGGCCGCCGTACTTCGACGGCATGCCCGCCGAACCCGCGCCGATCGGCGACATCGAGGGAGCCCGGGTGCTGGCCAAGCTCGGCGACAGCGTGACTACCGACCACATTTCGCCGGCCGGCTCGATCAAGAAGGACTCGCCCGCCGGCCGGTATCTCACCGAGCACGGTGTGGACCCGAAGGACTTCAACTCCTACGGCTCGCGGCGGGGCAACCACGAGGTGATGATCCGGGGCACGTTCGCCAACATCCGCCTGCGCAACCAGCTGGCGCCGGGTACTGAGGGTGGCGTGACCGTCAACCTGCTGACCGGCGAGCAGGCCTCGATCTACGACGCCGCGCAGGCGTACGCCGAGGTGGGCACCCCGCTGGTCATCCTGGCCGGCAAGGAGTACGGCTCGGGCTCGTCCCGTGACTGGGCCGCGAAGGGAACCGCCCTGCTCGGGGTGAAGGCGGTCATCGCCGAGTCCTACGAGCGGATCCACCGTTCGAACCTGATCGGGATGGGCGTGCTGCCGTTGCAGTTCGCGGCCGGTCAGAGCGCCGATTCCCTCGGCCTCACCGGGACCGAGACGTTCACCATCCGTGGCGTCGCCGACCTGCCGCGCACCCTGACCGTGGAGGCCGACGGGAAGAGCTTCGAGGTCACCCTGCGGATCGACACCCCGGGTGAGCAGGCGTACTACCGGCACGGCGGGATCCTGCAGTACGTGCTGCGTTCGCTGGTGTAGTGAGCGACGCCAAGGAGCTCCTGGCGCTCGCGGCCGAGACCGCGGCGGCGGTAGCGGATTTCCTGCGTACCGGCCGCGACGACATGCCGGATGACGTCGCCGGCGGCGACGTGGGCACCAAGTCGTCACCGACGGATGTGGTGACCGCCATGGACACCGCGGCCGAGGCAATGATCGTGGAGCGATTGCTGGGACAGCGTCCGGACGACGGGTTGCTCGGTGAGGAGGGCAGCGATCGGACCGGGACTTCGGGCGTGCGCTGGATCGTCGATCCGCTGGACGGCACGGTGAACTATCTGTACCGGCTGCCGTGTTGGTCGGTGTCCATCGCGGCCGAGGTGGACGGCGAGGTGGTGGCCGGCGTGGTCCATGACGGCCCGCGGGACATTGCCTGGACCGCGGTGGCCGGTGGCGGTGCGTACCGGGACGGCAGGCCCGTCCGGGCGTCCACCGAGACGGATCTGCGCCGGGCGCTGCTGGCGACCGGGTTCTCGTACGTCGCGGAGCGTCGCGCGCTGCAGGGACCGGTGATCGCCGGCCTGCTGCCGAGGGTGCGCGACATTCGCCGGATGGGGTCCGCAGCGCTCGACCTGTGCAGCGTCGCGGCCGGGCACGTGGACGCGTACTGCGAGCAGAGCCTGCACCCGTGGGACATGGCGGCGGGCGGATTGATCGCGCGGGAGGCGGGCTGCCGGGTCGCGGGGCTGCGCGGCGAGCCGCCGGGATTCCGGATGACGGTGGCAGCCCCGCCCGCCCTGTTCGGCGCGCTGCACGACCTGCTGGTCGGGCTCCGCGCCGACGAGCCCTGACCTTTCGCCCGGTCCGAGGGCGTCAGTCCAGCCGGCGCAGTTCCTGCGCGTAGCGCTTGCCGTTCCAGGCGTAGAGCGGCACCGCGGGCAGAATGGCGGTCTCCGGGTCGACGGTGTCCGGCCGGATCTTGGCGGGAACCCCGAGTGCCATCGCCCCGGATGGCACTTCGGTGCCGTTGGGTAGCAGCGCGGACGCGCCGACGAGCGCTCCGGATCGCACCACGCAGCGATGCAGGACGACCGAGTTGGACCCGACCAGGGACCCGTTCTCGATGGTGCAGCCTTCGAGGTGAGTCAGGTGCCCGATCACGCAGTCGTCGCCGACGGTGGTCGCCTCCTCGGCGGTCGCGTGGATGACGGTCCCGTCCTGGATCGAGGTGCGCGCGCCGACCGTGATTGTGCCGTAGTCACCGCGCAGCACCGCGGACGGCCAGACCGTCGATTCGGGACCGATGCGTACGTCTCCGATAACGGTTGCCATCGGGTGCACGTAAGCGGTCGGGTCGATCTGGGGGACACGGTCGCCGAGCGCGTATATCGCCATGACCGTCAACCCTAGGCCCGGGCTCCGGGGGCCGGTGCCGGGGCCGACACGGCGTCGGTCAGCGCGCTCGTGAGCCGGTCGGGATGACGCGTGGAGATCAGCCACAGCGGCTTGTCGTCAGGGTCGTCGACCTGCAGCATCACGCTGGAGTGCACCCAGGGGACGGTGCACCGGTACACCTGCGAATCGGCGCGGCGCTGCTCCGCCCGGGTCTGCGCAGCGTCCAAGGTCGCGGCCGCGCGGACTCGGGCGGCCGGCAACCGCCAGTTCCCGGCACGAAGCTTGCCGTCGACCACACTGACCTGCTGCCGGCCGAGGCTCCACAGCACGAGTTCGGCCGCGATCCAGAAACCCGCGATCATGGAGACGGTGGCCACGGTGTGGTCGGACAGCAAGCCCTCGATCCCGAAGATGACCGCGAACAGCGGCGAGAGCGCGTGCCACCACGGTGGCACGCGCAGCCGCTCGACGTAGTCGCGGTCTGCGGCGGAGCGGGGCACCCGTCGATGCTCGCACGCCGCGGCCGGGCGCGCCTGCCGATGTCCGGCCCGGCTGACGCCGACGTCGTCACCGCCGCCCACTAGGGTCTGCGCGTGCCCGATCGCGCTCCCTCCGCCACACCACCCGCCACGTTGCTTGTCGGCGTCCGGCGGTTGGACTCCGGCGTGCCGCTGCCGTCGTATGCGTACGAGGGGGATGCCGGTGCAGACCTGGTGACCACCAGCGACGTGACCATCGGGCCGGGCGAGCGGGCTACGGTCGGTACCGGCATCGCGCTGGCGCTGCCCCCGGGGTACGCCGGATTCGTGCACCCCCGGTCGGGGCTGGCGGCCCGGCACGGCTTGGGCATCGTGAACGCCCCCGGCACCGTCGACAGCGGTTACCGTGGAGAGATCCTCGTGCAGCTGGTCAACCACGACCTGCAGCAGGGCGTGACGCTGCGCCGGGGCGAGCGCATCGCACAGCTGATCGTGCAGCGCGTGGAGCGGGTCGCGTTCACGGAAACCGACGCACTGCCGGACTCTCCCCGGGGGAGCGGTGGTCATGGGTCGAGCGGGAGGTAACGCAGTGTTCCGGCGCAAGCGCTCGAATGAGGGCGAGCAGTACGACCAGGAACCGGGCCCTGAGGACCAGGTGGTCCCGCCGGCTGAGACCGCAGTGGAGGAGACCCCGTCGGACGGGGCCGAGCCCGTTCCGGCGGCCGGACCCTGGGATGTGGCGGACGCGCCGGCCGACGACATCGCCCGCCTCGACCTCGGGGCGCTGCAGATTCCCAGCATCGACGGCGTCGAGGTCCGGCTTGACGTCGACCAGGGCAGCCAGCAGATCGTCTCGGTCACGCTCGCGGCCGGCACGGGTGTGTCGCTGATGCAGCTGATGGCCTTCGCCGCGCCGAAGTCGAGCGGTATCTGGGACGAGGTCCGTGCCGAGATCGTCGCGTCCATCCGGTCCGGGGGTGGCCGGGCGGAGGTCGTCCAGGGGGCGTACGGCCCCGAGGTCGTCGCCGACGTCCCGACCGACGTCGCCGGGCAACTCGCGCCCGCCCGCTTCTACGGTGTGGACGGTCCGCGCTGGTTCCTGCGAGCCCTGGTCCAGGGGCGCGCCGCGACGACGCCGAGTGCGGATCCGGCGCTGCTGCGCAGCTTCCGCGAGGTCGTGGTGGTCCGCGGCGAGGAGGCGATGGCGGTCCGTGATCCGCTCCCGCTGCAGATGCCGAAGGAGGCGCTGGAACTGGCCGAGCAGTTGCAGGCCCAGGCGGCCGAGGCGCAGCGGTCGAAGCCGGACATCTCGCTGCTCGAGCGCGGCCCGGAGATCACCGAGACCCGCTGACCGAGGCCGCCAGCGCGGCGGCGCCGAGGTCGGCCAGGCAGGTCGCGACGACCGTTGTCAGCTTCGCGCCGGGGATCGACCGGGCCCAGAGCGCGGCCACCTCGGCCGGGTGCAGCGGATCGCCGGCCAGCGCGACGACCGTGGTCGGCAGGTCGATTGCGCCTAGCGCCTGCTCGTCGGGTCCGCTTGTGTGCGCGACGGCCCGCAGCGCAGCCACGATTCCGTCCGGATCGTGCTGGGGCCACGATTGGGTCAGCGTATCTGCGATCCAACCCGGATGCGCCGTGACGATGCGTTCCAGCGCCCGGGGCACGCCGATCCGGGCGAATTCGTCGGCCTGCGCCTCGGT
>DASZVT010000065.1:0-10504 GCA_035546915.1 Mycobacteriales bacterium
CATGATCGTCATGCCGACGGGCATGAGCATGCCGCCACCGAGCCCTTGGATGACCCGGAACGCGATCAGCTCGCCGATGCCGCCGGCCGTGCTGCACAGAGCCGAGCCCGCGGCAAAAAGCACGAGCGCGGTCATGTAAAGACGCTTGACGCCGAAGCGGTCGGCAGCCCAGCCCGAGAGCGGGATGACCGTCGCCAACGCCAGCGTGTAACCGGTCATCGTCCAGGCAACCGTGGCGTAGCTGGCGTGGAAGGCGTTCATGAACGTCCGCAGCGCCACGCTGACGACGGTGATGTCCAGGATCGACATGATCGCCCCGAGGACGACAACGCCCGCAACCGTCAGAACCCGAGCGTCGAGCTTGGTGTCGACAGCGGCCGACGCAGACATCGGTGAGCCTCCTGAGCAGCAGGACCTGGTGAAGCGCGCGGCGTCCGCGGGTTCGTCACTTGACGCTATCGCGGGCGCTAACAGCCTCCGGCCCTAGCCCCGAACTCGCCGCGTCAGCAGCGGTAGACGCGCTCGGCGTTCGCGGCGAACAGAGCGTCGCGTGCTTGTTCGCTGAGTCCGTCGGTGAGTTCCGCGTACACCGTGTACAGCTCGTCGAAAGTGCCGAACATGCCGTCCACCGGGAAGTTGCTGGCGAAGAAACAGCGGTCCTCACCGAATGTGGCGATGCAGTACTCGATCCAGGGGCGGAATGCCGCCGTATCAAAGCGGTTCAGTGTCATGGCGAGGCCGGACAGCTTGCAGTGCACCCGGTCGCCGAGTTCGGCGAGCGCGCTCATCCCCTGTCGCCAGAGCTGGACGTGGCCGCTGTCCTCGGACAGCGGCCAGCCGGTGTGTTCGACCACCACCGTGAGCGACGGGAACGCGGCCAGCGCCCGAGCGGCGTCGGCCATCCCGTCCGGGTGCACGGCCAGGTCGTAGATCAGATCGCGCTCGGCCAGTTCCCGCAACACGGCCTGCCCGGCCGCGGAGGCGTGGTCGATGCCCTCGGCGAAGCGGATGCCGCGGAACCGGGTCGCCTGCGCCTGCCGGTCGAGTTGGGCGAGTTGAGCGTCGACGGACGCGTGCGCGTCCAAGGTGCCGATGATCGCCTCCGGGTGGCCGGTGGCCTGGGCTTCCTGTTCGCGTTCCGCGGTCTCGGCGAGGAACGCCTCGCCACCGACCGCGGCCGAGACGTGTACGTACTTCTGCACGTTCCACGCGCTCGCCTCGGCGAAGTAGGTCTTCTGGTCGAACAGCCGGCGCATCGCGCTCACATCGTGCATGCCGAGATCGCGCAGCGCATCGTCGGAAGCCAGGAAGGGATACCACTCGACCCGGCTGGGGTCCCAGTGGTGTACGTGCGCGTCGACCGTCCGTTGTACCTGCGGCGCCATCTGCTGTCCCTTCGTCACGCGAGAGCTTCCCGCAACGTTCCGTCCACCCACTCCGGTAGCTGTGGACCGCCATAAGACACCGTGACGATCGGTCCCGGATGCCGGCGGATCCCCACCCAGTCGGGTCGCACCACCAGCTCCGCACCGGCGAGCGCGGTCGTGTCGCCGGCCCAGACCAGCCGGGCGATCAGCTCGCCCAGCGGCCGGTCATCGGCCTCCGCGACACGCTCGTAACAGACCGAGAACGCGTCGAAGCCGACCGCGGCCGGGGTGTCCTGCGCGCTGCGGACCAGCTGGGCGACGGCCTGCGCCGCACTGTCCGCGGCGGGGGTTGGGGTGACGGTCACGTGCACCACCCGGATCGGCCTGTTGTCCGCGATAGCGCGCCGCATCGCGGCACGGCTCCAGGCAGCATGCGCGAGAACGTGCGGACCGGTCGCGGCATGTTCGTCGAGCAGCCGCTGCCACGCCGTCGCAGACGCGGCGCCGCCAACCGCGGCGGGGGCGAGCGCAACGACGACTGCGTCCACCGCGCCGGCACGTTGCAAGGTCGCCTCGACGTCGTCGAAGCCGGTGGGGATCTGGCCGGCGGCGGCGTCGAACGGCCGATCCGGGCCGACACCGGCCGCCTGCACGTCCAGTGCGGCCAGCGCGTCCGCAATGGCCCGTCCGATAGCCGGCTCGGCGGCGACAATCACGCAGTTCGTCATGCTCAGTTCCCCCCGACCGGCGCGGACGCGGACAAGATTGCGCGGTCGAATCGCGGATTCGACCCACCGTTGGTGCGTTGCTGCTGTTCGGCCGGGGCGAAAACAACGGGCACGAGGGTGCCCAGCGCACCGGCGAAGTCATCCACGCCACTGGTCCGCACCGCCTCGACCACGGTCGGCGGCGCGATGATCGATACCTCCGATCCGGCGCAGAACAACACCCGACCGTTGCACCAGCCGATCTGTTCACTGCACAGGTACGCCGCGGCCGGCGCCATCTCCTCCGGCTGCGGCATCGCGGACAGGTCCAAGCCCGCCGGGCCGACACCAGCGGCGCGCAGCGCCTCGGAAATCATCCGGGTGGCAGCGATCGGAGACAGCGCGTTCACCGTCACTCCCGGCGGCGCGACACGGCCTAGCTTCCAGGTCAACGCGGCGACAGACCGCTTCGCGCTCCCGTACGCGGGCCCGTCCGGCGACGTGCGAGCCAGGCCGACCCCGGAGGTAACGCCCACGATGCGGCCGTATCCCGCCGATGCCATGATCGGCAATGCCGCGGACAGCACGTTCAGATAACCAGTGAGGTGTACGTCGAGCACCGCCCGCCAGTCGTCCTCGGTGGTCTCGGCGAGTTTCGGGAACCGCAGGATCCCGGCGGTGTTGACCACGATGTCCAAAGACCCGAACTCGTCGACCACGCCGCGGAACAGGTCCGCGACGGCAACCGCGTCGGTGACAGACACCGTCGAAGCACGCGCGACGCCCCCGACGTCCTGCACCCGCGCCACCGTCGCGGCAGCGGACTGCTCACCCACCGGCTCACCGGTCACACTCACCCCTGGGTCCACCGCGACGACCGTTGCACCACGGCGTCCCAACTCGGTTGCGACCTCGCTGCCGATGCCACCACCGGCGCCGGTGACCACCGCCACCCGTCCCGCCAACGAACCAGGCTCCCGAGTCGACATTCCGGCCTCTCCTCCCGGTCCAGCGGGCCACGCCCGCCTTGACACTGGCGTCACTGACTACAGTGAACTTACCCGAGTTCGAACGGCCGGACGCTGGGTTGGTGTGCCAGATGGACGCGGTCGCCCTATCGGCTGACCGTACGCGACGCGCGCAGGAACTCCCGGTTCATGTTCGCGATGCTCGCCATCGGGATGCCCTTGGGGCAGGCGTTCGCGCACTCGCCGGTGTTGGTGCAGCCACCGAATCCCTCCTCGTCCATCGCCCCGACCATGTTGAGCACGCGGGTCTCACGCTCAGGCTGTCCTTGCGGCAGCAGATTGAGGTGAGTGATCTTCGCGGAGGTGAACAGCATCGACGAGCCGTTCGGGCAGGCCGCCACACAAGCGCCGCAGCCGATACAGGTCGCGTTCTCGAAAGCCCGGTCCGCGTCCGGCTTCGGCACCGGCTTGGCGTGTGCGTCCGGCGCAGTGCCGGTGGGGGCGCTGATGTAGCCGCCGGCCTGGATGATCCGGTCGAACGCGGAACGGTCTACCACCAGATCCTTGATCACGGGAAAAGCCTTGGCCCGCAGCGGTTCGACGTCGATCGTGTCGCCGTCCCGGAACGAGCGCATGTGCAGCTGGCAAGTGGTGGTCTGCTGCGGACCGTGCGGTTCGCCGTTGATCACGACGCCGCAGGAGCCGCAGATGCCCTCCCGGCAGTCATGGTCGAACGCCACCGGCTCCTCCCCCCGCAGGATGAGGTCCTCGTTCAGGACGTCGAGCATCTCCAAGAACGACATGTCCGGGCTGACCTCGTCGAGCGCGTAGTCGACCATCTTGCCCGGCGCCGCGGGATTCTGCTGCCGCCAGATACGAACGTTGAGTTTCACGCGTAGCTCCGCTGACTCGGGTGGACGTATTCGAATTCGAGCGGCTCGGCGTGCAGCACCGGCTTGTCGCCGGTGTACTCCCACGCCGCCACGTAACTGAATCGCTCGTCGTCGCGCTCGGCCTCGCCGTCTGGCGTCTGGCTCTCCTCCCGGAAGTGGCCACCGCAGGATTCCTCGCGGTGCAGCGCGTCCAGGCACAGCAGTTCGCCGAGGTCGATGAAGTCGGCGACCCGGTTGGCCTTCTCCAGCGACTGGTTCAGATCCAGCCCGCTGCCCGGAACCTTCACCCGGCTCCAGAACTCCTCCCGCAGTTCCGGAATGCGTTCCAGCGCCTTGCGCAAGCCTGGCTCGTCCCGGGCCATGCCGCACTGGTCCCACAACAGCTGTCCCAGTTCGCGGTGGAACGAGTCCACGGTCCGGTCCCCGTTGATGGACAACAACGTGTCGAGCCGTTCCTGCACCCCGCCGACCGCCTCGGTGACAGCCGGGTGCTGGTCGTCGATCGCACCGAACCCGCCGCGGGCCAGGTAGTCGTTGATGGTGGCCGGCAGGACGAAGTAGCCGTCCGCCAGGCCCTGCATCAGCGCGCTGGCCCCGAGCCGGTTCGCGCCGTGGTCCGAAAAGTTCGCCTCGCCGATCACGAACAGCCCGGGCACGTTGCTCTGCAGGTCGTAGTCGACCCAGAGTCCGCCCATCGTGTAGTGGATCGCCGGGTAGATCCGCATCGGCACCTGGTAAGGGTTCTCGCCGGTGATCTGCTGGTACATGTCGAACAAGTTGCCGTACTTCTCGGCGACCTTGTCCCGGCCCATCCGCGCGATGGCGTCCGCGAAGTCCAGGTAGACGCCGAGGCCACCGGGTCCCACCCCCCGGCCCGCGTCGCACTGATTCTTGGCGGCTCGGGACGCGATGTCGCGCGGCACCAGGTTGCCGAAGGACGGATAGATCCGTTCCAGGTAGTAGTCCCGCTCGGCCTCCGGGATCTGGTCCGGCGAGCGCAGGTCCCCGGCCTGCTTCGGCACCCAGATGCGCCCGTCGTTGCGCAGCGACTCGCTCATCAGGGTCAGCTTCGACTGGTGGTCCCCGGACCGCGGGATGCAGGTCGGGTGAATCTGCGTGTAGCAGAGGTTCGCCAGGTACGCGCCCCGCTTGTGCGCCCGCCAGATCGCGGTCGCGTTGGAGTTCTTCGCGTTGGTCGACAGGTAGAAGACGTTGCCGTAACCGCCGCTCGCCAGCACCACCGCGTCCGCGACATGGGTGCTGATCTCACCGGTGATGAGGTTGCGCGCGACGATGCCGCGGGCCTTCCCGTCGACGACGATGAGGTCGAGCATCTCGGTGCGCGGGTGCATCTGGACGTTGCCGGCGTCGATCTGCCGGCTCAGCGCCTGGTATGCGCCCAGCAGCAACTGCTGCCCTGTCTGGCCACGCGCGTAGAACGTCCGCGCCACCTGCACGCCGCCGAAGGAACGGTTGTCCAACAGCCCGCCGTACTCGCGAGCGAATGGCACACCCTGCGCCACGCACTGGTCGATGATCTCGGTCGAGATCTGAGCCAGCCGATAGACGTTCGACTCGCGCGAGCGAAAGTCCCCGCCCTTGACCGTGTCGTAGAACAACCGGTAGACCGAATCGCCGTCGTTGCGGTAGTTCTTCGCCGCGTTGATGCCGCCCTGCGCGGCCACCGAGTGGGCCCGGCGCGGAGAGTCCTGGTAGCAGAACTGGATCACCTCGTAGCCCTGCTCGGCCAGGGTGGCACCGGCCGAGCCCCCGGCCAGTCCGGTCCCGACGACGATGATCCGGTGCTTGCGCCTGTTGGTCGGGTTCACCAGCTTGGCCGCGAAACGCCTGCCGTCCCAGCGCTGCTCGATCGGTCCGGTCGGCGCCTTGGTGTCGGCGATCGGGGTGCCGATGACGTAGCGGCCGTCGGGATCGGCACGCCGGCGGTCGGCACCGGCGCGGGCGCTGACACCGGCCGTCGCCTTCGCCGCCGGGGTCGCCTTCCGTACGGGCGCCTTCCGGGGTGTCGCCTTCCGGCCGGTCGCCGCGGTGGTCTTAGCCTCCGCCGTGCGCGGGGTCCGCTTGCGGGGTGTCTCGGCCATGTCAGCTCACCAATCCCGTCATCACGCCCACCGGCACCGCGATGAAGCCGGCGGTGACGAGCACCGCGACGACCGTGCCGATGATCTTGGTCCGGCTGCGCCGGTTCGCGGCAGCCTGTCCGCCGAGCGTCTGACTCGCGGACCAGAATCCGTGGTTGATGTGCAGTCCCAGCAGCAGCATCGCCACGATGTAGATCAGGTTGCGCCACCAGACGTCGAAGTCGGCCACCACATTCGCGTACGGGTGCCCCTCGACGAACTTCGCGCTCACCGTGCCGGTGGTCAGGTCGAGCAGGTGCCAGACGATGAACAGCAGCAGGAACGCGCCGCCGTACCGCATCGTGTGTGTGGTGAAGCGGCCCTGGACTCGTGCCGCATGCACGTATCGCGTGGGTCGGGCAGCCGCATCCCGGCGTGAGAGTTGGACGGCGGAGACGACGTGTGCGAAGAACGCCACGGTCAGCACCGCCCGCTCGATCCATAGGAACCACACCTGGTGCAGCACCGGCGTACCGATGGTGCGCAGGTAGTGCGCGTAATGGTCGAAGTCCTCGCGCCCGAAGAAGATCTTCAGGTTCCCGAGCATGTGCAGGACCAGGAACGCCAGCATGATCAGGCCGGAGACGGCCATCACTGCCTTCTTGCCGACGGTCGAGTTCCAGAGCGTGCGGGCAGTCGACGGCGGCTTCACCGGACGCGACCTGCGGGGAATCTGGGGGTCGGATGTAGGCGGCCTCGTCGCCGTCGTCGCTACTGCCACGTCGCGGCACTTTAGGCTCGCTGGATCGAAAGCACAAAGAGATCAGACTTCTGATATCAATAGCTTCTATCTATTGTTAACGACCCCGGAGAATCAGCGTGATTCCCCTCACATCCGAGGTCTCGCGACCTGGGTCCAGCGCTCGGCGACTGCGGCGCCTACCGTGACCGGCGTGAGTTCTGCAGGCGCGCTGACCGGTAGCGGTCCGGGCCGCCGGCTGCTTGTGGTGCACCACACGGCCTCGCCCGCCCTCGCGGAGATGCTGGACAGCACGGTTCGGGGAACCCACGACGAAATGATCGAGGGCGTCGAGGTGGTATTGCGTCCCGCGCTGACCGCGAGCGTCGTGGACGTGCTCGAGGCAGACGGCTACCTGTTAGGCACCCCGGCCAACATCGGATACATCTCCGGCGCGCTCAAACACTTCTTCGACAACGTGTTCTATCCGTGCCAGGACGCCACCGCGGGCCGCCCCTGGGGCGGTTACGTGCACGGAAACCTGGACACCAGCGGCGCGGTACACGCACTGGAATCGATCACCGCTGGCCTCGGCTGGAAGCCGGTCGCTCCGGTGCTCACCGTGACCGGAGCGGTGACCCGCGAGGCACGCGAAGCCTGCTACGAACTCGGCGGCATCGCCGCCGCCACCCTTATGCAGCCCTGAACGTCCCCGTCAGGCCTGCTCCGGCTCGGGCGCCGGAGGACGGAAGAACACGCCGAGGTGGAACGCGCCGGCGACCAGCCCGCCGACAGCCGCGATGATCAGGCCGGCATAGCCCGGCAGGATGCCCGGGTCGTGGATGAGGTGGTCGATCGAGAAGCGGCCGGGCCCGGTAGTAGCCACACCGATGCCGACCACCGCGAGAATCAGGTTGTACTCCCAGCCGGTCTTGACGATGAAGAAGCCGTTGAAGCGGTGCACCGTCCAGGCCGCGACCAGCATCAGCGAGACCATCCCCGCAGCCGCGAACGAGGTCAAGAAGCCGGCGGCAAAGAGCAAGCCGGCCCCCATCTCGGTGGTTGCCGCGGCGAGCGCATGCACCTTTCCGGGCTTCATCCCGATGCTGTCGAACCAGCGGGCGGTACCGGGGATCCGACCGCCCATGAAGAACTTGTTGTAGCCGTGCGCGGCCAGCGTCACGCCGATCACGACCCGCAGGATCAACAGGCCGAGACTGAACTCGTCGTAGGTGACCACCGGCTTCTCCTCCAGACAGGGCCGTTTCGGCCCACCTGCTCCCGTGCCAGTCGGCAACGGTGCCGACCTGCGATTCAATTCCTGGCACCGTACCGGGCCGATGGTCGACCCCGGCGCACGCGGCCGGGTGGCTGGCTGGCACGATCGGAGCAACAGGTAGGCAATCTCGAGGAGGACACGCGTGAGCGGCATCAACGAAGGCCGGGTCGTCATCGTCACCGGCGCGGGGAACGGCATCGGCCGGGCACACGCCCTGGCGTTCGCCGACGAAGGCGCGAAGGTGGTCGTGAACGACCTGGGTGGCTCGCGTGACGGCACCGGCGCGGACCGCAGCGCCGCCCAGAAGGTCGTCGACGAGATCAAGGCCGCCGGCGGCGAGGCCGTCGCGAACGGCGACGACATCTCCGACTTCGCCGGCGCGAAGCGGCTCGTCGAGCAGGCTATCGAGACGTTCGGCGGACTCGACGTGGTAGTCAACAACGCCGGCATCCTGCGCGACCGGATGCTGACCAACATGACCGAAGCCGAGTGGGACGCGGTGATCAAGGTCCACCTGAAGGGGACCTTCGGTCCGACGCAGCATGCCGCGGCGTACTGGCGCGACCAGAGCAAAGCCGGCAAGCAGCCGGTAGCACGGGTCATCAACACCACCTCGCCCTCCGGTCTGTTCGGCAACCTGGGGCAGACCAACTACGGCGCCGCGAAGGCCGGCATCGCCGCCTTCTCGGTCATCGCGGCCGGCGAACTCGGCCGTTACGGCGTCACGGTGAATGCGATCGCCCCGACCGCGCTGACCCGGATGACCGAGGACCTCGCCGGTATGCAGGCGATGTCCACCGGCGAGGACAAGAAGGCGGCCGAGGCACTGACCCCCGACCACATCTCGCCGCTGGTGGTGTGGCTCGGCAGCCCGCTCTCCGGCGACGTGACCGGCCGGGTCTTCGGCGTCTGGGGCAACCGGATCACCGTCGAGGAGCCCTGGGTGAATGGTCCGGTAGCCGACCGGGACAGCAAGTGGGCCCCGGGCGAGCTCACCGAGGTCATCCCCGGTTTGGTCAAGAAGGCCCGCAACAACTCCGACATGATGGGCAACACCCTGCCGTAGCAGGTTTCTGTCAGGTGGCCGGACCCTCAGGGGTCCGGCCACCTCGCGTTGTGCATCCTTGCGCGGCGCCTTCCCGGGCGATAGACCTGCACCGTGACAGCCGCGGCACCGACGAGCATCGGGGCACTACAGGTGTGGCCCCTCTACGACGGCCGTTTCCACCTCACCAACCCTCCCGGGGTTCCCGAGCCGAACTCGCCGGAGTACCCCGTACACGGTGAGTACTTCCACCCTGACGGCACCTGGCTGATGGACATCGGTGCCTTCCTGGTACGCACCGGCGACCGCTTGCTGCTGATCGACGCCGGTGCCGGGCCGAGCGACGGCGCGATCTACCGGCCGCCTCCCGCGGCGACCATCGCGGACGTCGATCCGGGCGTCGTGCGTTATTTCCGGAGCATGGGTGCTACCGACGACGACGCGCTGCTCGCGCGCCTGCAGGTGCTGGCGGGGACGAATATCCAGCACGGCCAGCTCGGCACCAGCCTCGCCCGCTACGGCTTCCGTCCCGCTGACGTCACCGACGTCGTACTCACCCATCTGCACCACGACCACATCGGGTGGGTCAGCCGCGACGGCACGCCGTACTTCCCGAATGCCACGGTCCGTTGCGAGCGCCGTGACGCCGACTTCTTCCTCGCCCCGGATCACGACGATTCCTTCTATGTCTGGATGTCGAACGCCACCCCTACCGGGCAGAAGCTGGCGCCGGTACTCGACCGGCTCGAACTATGGGACGGCGACGCGAACATCGCGCCCGGCGTCGACGTCCGGTTCGCCCCCGGGCATACACCGGGAAGCTGCCTGGTGGTGCTCTCCGGCGGGACCGAGCGAGCACTCATCCTGGGCGACACCGTTCACTGCCCGCTGGAGATCACCGACCCCGACTTCAGCGTGCTCGCGGACATGGACCAACAGCTGGCGGACCGGACCCGCGAGATGATCCGGCGCGAGCTGGCTGACGGCACGACACCGGCGGCGGCGCCGCACTTCGCCGGTCTGCGCTTTGGACGGGTCGTGCCCGGAACCGGCCGCGCCGGCTGGACCGTCGACGCGAACGCGCCCAGCCGCGAGGCATAAACTCGACACCGGCGACGCTGTGCCCCGTGCCCCCTTTTTCCGTTGTCCTTTTCCCCGATGCCGGAGCGCACAGAGGAAGGCGATCGAGTGACCACGCAGGCTGAGCAAGCCAGCTTCGGCATGAACGAATGGCTGGTACAGGAGCTGTACCAGTCGTTCCTGCAGGACCCGGGCTCGGTCGATCCGGTCTGGCAGGAGTACTTCACCGACTTTCCCCCGGCGGCGACCGCCGGTGCCGGCGACCAGACGCCCACAGCGGCCGCCCAGACAGTCGTCGCACTCCCCGCCGACAACGACGAAAACGACGGGGTTGCGGCAGCGCCA
>DASZVT010000066.1:0-9334 GCA_035546915.1 Mycobacteriales bacterium
ATGACGATCATGACGCGCGCCGCTGGGCCCGAGCGTGTCGGCCGCGTCATGTCCGTGCTGGGGGTGCCGATGTTGCTCGGCCCGATCGCCGGACCGATCCTCGGCGGCTGGCTCATCGATGTGGCGAGCTGGCGCTGGGTCTTCCTCATCAACGTACCGATCGGCGCGGCGGCGTTGATCTACGCATTCCTTGTGCTCCCGAAGGACAACCCGAGTCCGTCGGAGTCGTTCGACTTCCTCGGGATGCTGCTGCTCTCGCCGGGGCTTGCGCTGTTTCTGTTCGGCGTCTCCTCGATCCCGACGGAAGGAACGGTCGCATCTACGCGGGTGCTGCTGCCGGGCGTGATCGGGTTGCTCCTCGTCAGCGCCTTCGTCCTGCATGCCTTCCGGCCGCAGCATCCGCTGATTGACCTGCGATTGTTCAAGAACAAGCAGCTGACGCTCTCGGTCATCGGCATGTTCCTTTTCGCCATGGCGTTTTTCGGTGCCACGTTGCTACTGCCGAGCTATTTCCAGCAGGTGCGGATGGAGGACACGCTGCACGCGGGCCTGCTGGTGGCACCGCAAGGCATCGGCGCCATGATCACGATGCCGATTGCCGGCATGCTCGCCGACCGCATGGCGATCAGCAAGATCGTTGTACCTGGCGTCGCCGTGATGTGCATCGGCATGGCTGAACTCACCCAGGTGGGTCCGCACACCTCGTATGCAGCGTTGCTCGCCGGCCTGTTCGTGATGGGCCTGGGGATGGGCGCGACGATGATGCCGCTGTTCACTGCGGCGCTGCAGACTCTGACTGGTCCGACGATCGCGCGCGGCTCCACCCTGATGAACATCATGCAGCAGATCGCCAGCTCGGTCGGCGCCGCGGTGATGTCGGTGGTCTTGGCCAACGAGACGCGCGGCGCGAAGAACGTGGCCGACGTGGCGGACGGGTTCGGGGTCATGTTCACCGTCGCTGTCATCCTGGTGGCGCTGACGCTGATCCCAGCGGCCCTGCTGCCGCACCGCAAGCCCGCTGCGCAGGGCCCGGCCGGGGCAGCCGAGAAGGGCCGTGCGACGGTCCCGATGCACTGACCGGCAGCCGACGGTTCGATCCGGCGCCGACCTTGCAACCTTCCGCGATTACCGCAGGTCCGGCAGCCACTGCGCGCGGCGTCCCGGCAGCCCGCTGCCTCCGCCGGGCAACGGGGCGATCGCGACCACCTGATGCACGCCGATCCGGCCGGTCGCGAAGGACGCGGCGGACCCGGCCAGGTAGAGCTGCCAGGCGCGGGCGCGGGCCGGCGAGGTGAGCTCGACCGCGGTGTCCCAGTCGGCAGCCAGGTTTGCCGACCAGGCTCGCAGGGTCAGTGCGTAGTGCTCCCGGAGCGACTCGACGTCCCGTACCTCGAGCCCGCCGTTCTCCAGCTGGGTGAGGACATCCCCGATCCCGATCAGCTCCCCGTCGGGGAAGATGTAACGGTCGATGAACTGGTGCCTGCGTCGAACCCCGCGCGGGGGGCGGCGAATTGTGGTGATCTGGTGGTGTAGCAGCCGCCCGCCCGGCCTCAGCAGGCGGCGCAGCTGCGCGACGTAGGTCGGGTAGTTGACCGCCCCCAGGTGTTCGGCCATGCCGACGCTCGCGATCGCGTCGTACGGACCGTCATCGGCGTCGCGGTAATCCTGGACCCGGATCTCGACCTTTCCGGCCAGTCCGGCCTCTGCGACCCGGGCCCGCGCCAGCTCCGCCTGCTCCCGCGACATCGTGATCCCGACGGCGTGCACGTCGTGGTGCTCGGCCGCGTGCATGACAAGCGAGCCCCAGCCGCAGCCGACATCCAGTAGTCGTTGCCCGGGTCGCAGTCCGAGCTTGCCGCAGATCAGTGCCAGCTTGTCCCGTTGTGCGTCGGTGACCGTGTAGTTCCCGTCCGGAGTGGAACGCCAGTAGCCGCAGGAGTACACCATCGAAGGTCCGAGCAGCAGCCGGTAGAACGCGTTCCCGACGTCGTAGTGGTGCGCGATGGCCGCGGCGTCCCGGCGCTTGCTGTGGGGGGTGCCGGAGAGCCGGGCTTCTTCCTCTGGTGGTCTCGGTGGGCGGCCGAGGGCGTGCAGTTGGAGCGCGCCGGTGATGAGCCGGAGCCGGTCGGTCAGTGTCAGCCGCGAGGTGCGCCGGGCGGCGTCGGCGAAGTCTGTCAGCCGCGGGTCGGCCAGTACCCGGTCCAGGTCGGCGTCCCGCTCCAGGCCTTCCAGCTGGATCTCGCCGGCGACGTACGCCCGCGCCGCGCCGAGCTCGTTCGGTTGCCAGACCAGCCGGCGCAGTGCCTGGGGAGAGGTCAGGACGAGCTTGTACGGGACGTCCACCGGGCCGGCCTCGCTGCCGTCCCAGGCCCGTAGCCGCACCGGCAGTGTCAGCCCCCAGGCCTGCCGCACCAGGTGCGCGATGCGCCCGGCTGCGGTGGAGGGATCTGATGGGTGGCACGACTCGGCTACCGGGTCGGGGCGTTCGGGCGCGAGCATCGTTGTGGCTACCTCCTCGTGCGTGTGATGTTCTAGCACGGACTCGGCGGTCTCGACGGTTCGCCGCCCGGAAACTGACCGGCGGACGGCGGACGCTAACGTGGCGCCATGCCTGACGCCGAGCCGGAGCCGGAGGAGCCCCGTACCGCAGGTTCACCCGGCGAGCCCGACCCGTGGCGCAATCGGGCGTCGATGGCGCAGCGTGGGGGTCGCGGCTACGCCGAGCTGATCACGGCCATGCGGCTGGTGCAGAACCGGCTCGCCGCGGCCGCTCCGCCGCCGGACGTGGTGAGGGCGGTGACTTCGAAGCTGGAACAGGTCGGGACGCTGCTGGCACCGTACGAGGTGTCCGAGTGGGAGGCGCCGATCGGCACCCGGCTGGACCTGCCCGGCCGTGGCCACCCGCTGTTGCTGCCGCTGGTGATCGACGAGTGGACGGACACGGTGGTGCGCGGGCGGGTCACGTTCCCGCGGTACTACCTGG
Source organism: Mycobacteriales bacterium (assembly GCA_035546915.1). GTDB lineage: Bacteria > Actinomycetota > Actinomycetes > Mycobacteriales > CAJCIY01 > DASYGP01. The sequence continues at coordinate 2,984 of DASZVT010000066.1, forward strand.
GTGGCAACGGGGCGGCGCACGGGGGCACCCTGCCGCTGCTGTTCGACGAGGTGATGGGACGGCTGAGCAACGGCGGCGGGCGTTCGGTGGCGCGCACCGCATACCTGCACGTGAACTACCGGTCGATCACACCTATTGACCGGGAGTTGGAGATCGAGGTCACGTTCGACCGGCAGCAGGGACGTAAGCGGTACGTCACCGGCCGATTGCGCGACGGGGATGTGTTGCTCGCGGACGCGGAGGGATTGTTCGTCGAGCTGCGACCAGGGCAGCCCTGAGGGTCAGCGGAAGTCCCGGGACCGCACTGGGGTGATCAAGAGCAGCGGCTCGATCCGGTCGGCGAGGACGTTGACCACGCCCTCCGCGTTCTCCACCATGCCCCGGACGATCATCCCGCTAGCGGTGCGTGCGACCGTCCGGTAGCGCTCCCAGACGCCGCGGGTGCAGATGATGTTGATGAAACCGGTTTCGTCCTCGAGGTTGACGAACGTGGTGCCGCCGGCCGTGGACGGGCGCTGCCGGTGGGTGACCGCACCACCGACCAGGATCCGGGTCCGGTCCGGGACACCGTGCAGGTCCCGCGCCCGCACGGCCCCTCGCGCGTCCAGCTCGGGCCGGGCGTACTCCACCACGTGCCGGCCCAGGGACAGTCCCAGTGCCCACAGATCGGCCAGAGTGAGTTCGGCGTCCGTCATCGGTGGGAGCGGTGGCGGCTCGGCGCCGACGGTGAGCCCGTCGAACTGGTCGGGGCTGGCTCCACCGAGGGCGCCGGCGACCCAGAGCGCGCCACGCCGATCCAACCCGAAGCAGCCGAACGCCCCGGCAGTGGCCAGCGACTCGGCCTGCCGGACGGTCAGCCCGGCCCGGCGGATCGCGTCGTGCATCGACCCGTACGGCGCCCCGGTGGCGATCGCTTCGGCCAGTTCGGCACCGATCAGCCGGATCGCGTCCAACCCGAGCCGGACCGCGCCGGAGCCGTCCACGTGTGCGCCCGCCCGGGACGCGTTCACGTCCGGGCCGTGCACCACCACGCCGTGCCGTCGCGCATCCGCGACCAGGGACTGCGGGGAGTAGAAGCCCATCGGCTGGGCATTCAACAGCGCGGCGAGGAATTCCGCGGGGTGATGGAGTTTCAGCCATGCGCTGATATAGACGAGCCGGGCGAAACTCACCGCGTGTGATTCGGGGAAGCCGAAATTCGCGAAGGCGACGATGGTCCGGTAGATCTTCTCGGCGACGTCGGCAGAGATTCCTTTCGCGGCCATCCCCTGGTGCAGTTCGTCCCGGAGTTTCGTCATCAACTCCGGCGACCGCCGCCACCCCATCGCCTCCCGCAACTGGTCCGCCTTCTGGGCGTCGAACCCGGCGACGTCGATGGCGATGCGCATGAGCTGCTCCTGGAACAGCGGGACACCGTAGGTCTTCTTCAGCGCCGGCTCCAGCAGCGGATGCAGGTAGGTGGTCGGCTCCTTCTGGTGCCGGCGGCGCAGGTACGGGTGCACCGAGCCGCCCTGGATCGGCCCCGGCCGGATCAGCGCTATCTCGATGACCAGGTCGGAGAAGTTCTCCGGCCGCAGCCGCGGCAGCGTCGCCATCTGAGCCCGGGACTCCACCTGGAAGACGCCGATCGAGTCGGCCCGGGAGAGCATGGCGTAGACCGCGGGGTCCTCGTTCGGGACGGAGTCCAGATCCCACGGCTCGCCGGTCTTCTCCTCGAGGAGGTCGAACGCGCCCCGCAGCGCGGCGAGCATGCCGAGGCCGAGCAGGTCGAATTTGATCAGCTTCGCGTGGCCGCAGTCCTCCTTGTCCCACTGCAGCACGCTGCGGCCGGGCATCCTGGCCCACTCGACCGGGCAGATCTCCGCCACCGGGCGGTCGCAGATCACCATCCCGCCCGGGTGGATGCCGAGGTGGCGAGGGAAGCCCTGCAGGTCCTGGGCCAGGCCGCGCAGAAGATCCGGGACGCGGCCGTACAGGTTCGCCTGGGTGCTCGGGTCCAACCCGTCCGCGGTGGGTTCCGTGTCCCACCGCTCGAGCTGTCGCGACCACGCGTCCAGCTGGCCGCTGGCATACCCGAGCGCGCGCCCCACGTCGCGCAGCGCGGAGCGCGGCCGGTAGCTGATGACGTTCGCGACCAGTGCGGTGCAGTCCCGGCCATACTTGTCGTAGACGTACTGGATCACCTCCTCGCGCCGGTTGCTGTCGATGTCCAGGTCGATGTCCGGTGGGCCGTCGCGGTACTTCGACAGGAACCGCTCGAACAGCAGATCCAGCTCGACCGCGTCCACGCTGGTGATGCCGAGGACATAACAGACCGCGCTGTTCGCCGCCGAGCCGCGGCCCTGGCAGAGGATTCCCCGCGACCGGCAGAACTCGACGATGTCGTGCACGATGAGGAAGTAGCCGGGGTAGCCGAGCTGCTCGATCAGGTCGAGTTCCTTGTTGATCTGGGGGTAGGCCTTTTCCGCCGCTGGTCCGTGCGGGTCGTAGCAGCGTGCCGCCCCTTCCACCGTGAGCCGGCGCAGCCAGCTCGCCTCGGTGTGCCCCGTCGGCACCTCCCAGTCCGGCAGCTTGGGCGCTTCCAGGTCGAACGTGAACGCGCAGTCCGCCGCCAGTTCCACGGTGTTCTGGACCGCCCCCGGCCAACGAGTGAACCGGGCCGCCTGCTCGGCGCCGGAGCGCAGGTGCGCGGTGGGCGCGGCCGGGAGCCAGCCGTCGATCTCGTCCAGGGTGCGCCGGGCCCGCACCGCGGCGAGCACGGTGGCGAGCCGGTGCTGCTCCGGAGTGGCGTAGTGGACGTTGTTGGTGGCGACGACGGCAGTGCCGTGTTGCCGGGCCAGTGCGGCCAGCCGGTCGTTGCGTTCGGTGTCCTCCGGCCTTCCGTGATCCCACAGCTCGACCGCCACGTTCCCCCGGCCGAAGGCGTCGACGAGGGTGCCGAGGGTGTCCTCGGGGAGGGAAGCGGGGACGAGTCCCTTGCGGCAGCCGGTCAGCACCAGCCAGTGGCCGCCGTGTGCCCCGGCGAGGTCGGCGAGGTCGTAGACCGGCCGGCCCTTCTCCCCGCCGCGCTGACCGGTGCTGATCGTCCGGGACAGCCGGGCGTACCCCTCCTGCTTGCGGGCCAGCACGACCAGGTGGGTGCCGGCCGGGTCGGCCGGTCCCTGCCGGGGGCCGGGGAGTGCGAGGTTCAGTTCCGCGCCGAAGACGGTGCCCAGGCTCGAGCCGGCCGCGCGCATCGCCTGGACTTCCTTGGCGAACTGGACCGCGCCGTACAGTCCATCGTGATCGGTGAGGGCGAGCGCGGTCAGGCCGAGCCGGACGGCTTCCTGTGCCAGCTCTTTCGGGGGCGACGCACCGTCGAGGAAGCTGAAGTTCGAGTGGCAGTGCAGCTCCGCGTACGGCACCGGCGAGAACCCCATCAGTCGTACGTCCCTTCCACCCGCCACTGGCCCTGCTGGACCGTGAGGAGCCGCGCGGTGCCGTCGGTGGTGACGACCTGGAACCGGGCGAAGCTCCGGTGCTCGGCGGGGTCGTACCACCAGCGCTCGTCCACCGGCCACGGCCCGGCCCAGTCGACGATCCGGGTCGGCTTCCCTCCGCCTATCGAAAGCTGCACAGGTGCAGCGGAAATTGCCCCCCGGTCGTCGACGAGGACTGATGTTCCAGTGGCATCGACGACCTGGGCCGGCAGGCCGCCGGGATGCAGCAGGGTCGGATTCGGTGCCGGGAGCCGGCCGGGCCAGGGCGGTGTGCTGCGGTGGCGCGCCGGGCGCGGCTCGCCCCACGGCACCAAGCGGGCCTGCTCGGCCGGGCGGCGCCCCCCGGCGGGGACCGGGAGGTGGACCGCGTCGAACCCGAGGAGCCCCTGCAGCCGGTTCAGGGCGGTGGCGGCGCGCTCGTCGCCGTCCCCGGTGTCGTCGCCGAGACCGGGGTGGAAGAGGGACAGCTGTTCCCCGACATCCCGGTAGACCTCGCCGGGGACGAGTCGTATCAGGGTGATTCCCGCGCTCGGTCGTACGGCCGATGATCCGCCCAGCCATCCGGTGAGTTGCCAGCGAACCCGCTGGGCGACAGCGGATGCGGTGAGGGTGCCGTCGTGCCGCCAGAGCCGGTGCTGGGTCTCGCCGTGTTCGGTCTCCAGTTGCACGCCGAGCCGGTCGCACCCGAGCCCCCGGGATGCCAGCAGCGCCGATAGCTCGTCGGCGAGCCTCTTCGCGACGAAGGCGAGCGGCTCGATCTGGTCGAGCGGCGGGTCCAGTTCCTCCTGCACGGCGAGTTCCGGTGGCGGGATCCGCACCGCGATCCGTTGCTCGTCCAGGCCGCGAGCCAGCTGGTGCGCCCGTTCCCCCTCCGCGCCGAACCGGGTGGCCACCTGCCGGGCCGGCAGTGCCGCCACATCCCCGAGCGTCACCAGCCCGAGCCGGGCGAGCAGCACGGCGAGAGCCGGCCGCTCGAGGGTGGAGACCGGTTGCGGTGCGAGGAATGCGGCGCTGCCACCGCGCGGCACGATCGCGGCCTCGCGCGCGGCAAGGCCGGCGGCGAACCGGCCGTCGGCAATGCCCACCCGGACCGTGTCCGGCAGCGCGGTGCCGGCTGCCGCAGCAGTTACCTGGGCCAGCGCCGCGTCACCGCCGAAGTATCGGGCCGGTCCTCTCGCGGCGAACAGGCACAGGCCCGGTCGGACGACCTCGACCTCGGGGCAGACGGAGGCCAGTGCCGCCAACACCGGTTCGAAGGCGCGCATCTCCTGGGCCGGATCGCGGTCCAGCAGTCGCAACGGCGGGCAGCGCCGCTGCGCCTCGCGTCGCCGGATCCCACGGCGGACGCCTTCCCGGCGTGCGGATGCCGAGCACGCCAGCACCGCACCGTCGACCAACACCGCCGCCGGCGCATCCGCCGGAATCCCCACGGCAGTCAGCGGCCAGTCCGGGCACCAGAGCGTCACGGTCCGGGTGGCAGCCACGCCGTCACCCGCCGTTCCCGGGCTGCCGCACCGCGCCCGCTTGACACGAGCTGGCAGCGCCGGCCGGTCAGCCGCCCGTATCCGTGGTCGAGACCCATCCACTGGCCACGGAGAAGCTGTATCCGCAGGTCGACGGAGCCGGGCCACCCCCGGAGCGCGATCACCGTAGTGTGGCGCTCGCGCGCCCGGGCCGACAGCCGCCTCGCCTGCGCCGGTCCGGTTCCGCGGGGGAAGGTGGTCAACAGGACGTCGAGGCCGTCGATCAGCACGGCGGCGGCGGTAGCCCACTGCTCGCCCGGGTGAGGGACGAGGACGAACCGACTCAGCGCGATTCCCGCTTCCTGCGCGGCCGCGAGGCCCAGGTCCGGGATGCCCAGCGCCCCGGACCACGCGCCGGCGGCATCCGGGCTGGCGATGAGGGCCAGCGCGAGCGTGACGGAATCGACGGTGACGACGCTGCCACGGGGCAGGCCGCCGTACGGGAAGAGTTCGTCCAGTGGCTCCGGTACCGGCAGCAGACCGGCGTGCGGGCTTGCCTGCTCCCGGGCATCCGGGAACCTGTCGGCAGCAGGAGCAGGCACGGACCGATACTACTCGAACACTTGTTCGAGGACGGCTCTGCAGCCGTCCTCGACGCACGACATGGGTCGGTGGGCACTCGCCTTGTGGGGCCGGCCGGTGAGCACAGCTGTGTCCGTCGGCTCCGATTCACTGCACGGCGGCGAAATAGGCCTGGGTCAGTCGTTCGGAGGCGGAAGGGTGCGCTGGTTCGGATCCGTAACCGAGGTGGTGCCAGCGCAGCTCGTCCATGAACTCGTCCCACATCGCGGGCCCTCCCTGTTCGAGCAGTTCGGCGCGCACGCGCAGCTCGTGGCTGGTCGGTCGGTGCCGTAGGCCCCAGCTACCGAGGCGGGCGAACACCGGCACGAGCTGTATCGCCGGCTCGGTGAGGCTGTAGCGGGCCCGCTGGCCGGCGCGGGCGGTCTCGCGCGTCAGCAGCCCAGCGTTGGTGAGCTTGCGTAGCCGGTCGGCCAGGATGTTCGACGCAATGCCCTCCTCGGAGTTGGCCTGCAGCTCGCGGAAGTAGCGGCGATTACCAAACGTCACGTCGCGCAGCACGATCAGCGTCCAGCGGTCGCCAAACACCTCTACGGCGGCGTTGATCGGGCACCCCGACCGCGGTTCCGTCACCTGACTCGCTCCTCAACCATCCGCTTGCACTTTACCAGCGGTTCTGTTTGAGTCGACGAGAACCGATTGCAGAACGCAAGCAGAGAAGCCGGGCATCGGATGACCGTCGAACCACGGGCCGACCTGGCCCGTTCTCTGGACCGGATGCGACTCACGGGAGGTTGACGTCGTGCGGAAACTGGCCTTTGGCATGAACC
>DASZVT010000067.1:0-13832 GCA_035546915.1 Mycobacteriales bacterium
TCAGCGGATAGTGCAGGTCGTTGCGCCCGCCTTGGATCAGGACAGCCTGCGGTGACGGTGTCGCCGCATCGGTCCGGATCCGCTGGGCGAAGGTGCCCAATCCCTTCCGGCCGGGATTCTGAAAGCCAGTACCGGCGATGGCGTCGACCCGAAACGACGCATGCAGGTCCCGGCTCAGCAGCCGGGGGAGCGCATCGAGAGGACTCGTCGCTCCGAGCCCGATGCTGTACGAGGCACCGATGAACAGCAGGTGGCTTCCGGCCGGAAGCGGCCGGTCGGAAGCCACCGGTGCACGGGGGGCCGGTGTGGCGGACGACGCCTTCGCGAGCAGCGGCGACCGGCCTCGTGGAAGGGGTGTGACGACGAGCAGGGCCACGGCAGCGACGATGACTATGACCGCCGCGATGCTTTTCCGCAGCCTCATAGTTGTGACGTTAAGCGACGAGCGGGCGATCCGGCCGCATATCGCTCACGACAACAGCGTCGTGCGGTCAGTTGCCCAACACGTGGCGCACTTCGCGGGCGATCTGGAGGTCGTCGCGCGGGCGGCGGCGCGGATGGCAGGGGAGTGTAATCGCGGCTGCGCAGGCAGTGGGTCACCGACAGCAGCGTGTTCGTAGCAGGTGAACAGACCATGCCGACCGGTAAGCAGGTACCCCTCCAGCCAGCCCTGGCACAGGTGCTCGGACAGCACCTCCATCACCCGCCCGTCCGGGCCGAACAGCCGGAAGTTCTTCGGGTTCGCTGCGATCACGTCGCGTAGCAGGCCGCCGAGCACCCGGGTCGCCTCGCTGGACGTGGCGGCCGGCGACTTCGGCCCGGTCCAGCCCTTCGGCGTGACCAGCACGATCATCGGTAGATCTGCCCGACCGACAGGAAGTTCGCCGCCCGCCAGTACGCGTCCAGCAGCTCCATGGAGGGCCATGGCGTCGGTGGCGACGGAGTTCCGGCCGGTGGCCACGTCGCGATTGTCATCGACCATCGTCGGTTCCGCCGAACTCGGCGAGGACGCTGGTGACGGCGCGCCGTGGGGTTGCCGGGGTGGGTGCGGCCCGGCCCACCCGAAGCACGATGTGCATGCAACCTTGGAGCCCGAGCAACGAGCGGGTCTGGACCCACAGGCTCGGCCATTCGGTCAGCGACGAGACCGGACTGGCGACAGCGCCTGCGGCTGTGATCTCCAGCAGCACTCGGCCCAACGCCTGACCGGCAAGTAGCCTCTCCCGTCGGCTGTCGGCGTCGGTGCCCAGCACGAAGTAGCTCGCGGCGTCGGCTGTCCGGTCCTGGGCGGGTAGCTCACCTTCACCACGCACGTCGAAGTCGCGTAACGGCCGGTTTGGGATGATATCGCCCGGGCTCTGCGGGATAGACGCCGCGGGTATTCCGTCTCGCCGATCGGCGTCAACATCGCTCCAGTGGCGGAGCTCTGCCCGGTATCCGGGATCGGCTTGCTGGACAGCTTCCGCATGCTGCATCAGCACCGTCACGGCGACACGATCGTGCGGCGTGGTCACCGCCCACAACCAAGTGCCTTCCTGCGCGGCTGCAGCGGCCATCCTTCGTACCAGAGCGTCGTCCACACCGGCGACGAAGTCCCGCCTGTTCGTGTGCCGGTCTGCGATCACCGCGTCCAGACGCTGAGCGTCGACGTCTGGCGCCGCGGTCGGCGAGACGCCGACAGCGGCGAGTAGATCCGGCTGCGTCTGAGCGGGGAGAAGTTCGACCTGCGTGCTGAAACCTCTGGCCTGCAAGGCGATTCGTGCGAACAGCAGGGCGGCGCCGCAGCTGAGTAACAGGTCCCGGCCGTCCGGGTCCTGGCGTCGAAGCGCCCGGTCGTGGTCGACATACAGTTCGAGGCGACTGGGCTGCGCCACCCAACGCCAAGGTTGGGTGTTCCCGACCGAGGGGGCCAAGGTGGCCTGGGCGATCGCCTCCCGTAGCGCACGCTGTTCCGGTCCCGGGGCGTTGCTGTTCGTCGACATGGGCCCGCTCCTGTGCTCGGTTCCTACGTCCGTCTCCAGTGTCATGCGCCGGGGGCTGGACCAGGGGTCCACCACCGCTCGGCTATTTTCCACAATCTATTCGTATTTAAGGGCGGTGGCAGCAGACGTGACCAAGGTGACAGCGGGAGGGCACGAGGCCGGGGACGTGCTGTGAGCTGCCCGGGACGCGGCGGTACGCCCGTGTTACCTTGAGTTGTTGCTTCGGCACTTCATCGCACCGTCGAGCGGTCGCGGCAATGCGATAACGCAGCTCCGCCAGGAGCGTCGCTGCGTCCCCGCGTAACCCGCGTGACAGAACCCGACGTTGTCCCAGGTGTGTGCCTCCTGAAGTTCCCACGTTCGCCGTCGCTGGCGCGTATCCGCGCCCGGATGGCTGCTCGCCTGCAGTTCGCAGACCGGCTCGACGCGAGTCACGGGTCGGTGCATGACGCCGAGGCGCCGCAGCGACCCCGACTGAGCGCGATCCTGCGCCACCTGACGATCAGCCTGGTGATGTCCATCGCCGTGCCGAGCCTGTTGTGCTACCTGTGCTTCCGGCTGGGCAGGGTCTGGGTGGCGCTGTGCGCGGCACTTGTCTGGTGCTACGGAACCATGGCCTGGCGGGTCGCGACCCGGCGTCCCCGCTCCGGCCTGCTGTGGTTCACCGTGATCGGCCTGACCGTCAAGACGGCACTGACCTTCGCCACGGGCAACACCTTCATCTATTTCGTGCAGCCCGCCGTCTCCGACGGCTTGATCTCCCTGGTTTTCCTGCTTTCGCTCGCGACGGCGAGGCCGGTCGTGGCGCGGCTGGCCGGCGACTTCTACCCGATGGATCACGAGGTAGCCAGCCGGCCGCGGGTACAGCAACTGTTCTGGCGACTGACGTTGTTCTGGGCGGTGCTGTGCCTGATCCGAGGGCTCAGTACCGTCGTGTTGCTGGAGTCGACCTCGCTGGTGACGTTCATCGCGGCCAAGAGCGCCATGTCCACCGGCATCGCCGTCATCGGAGCCGCCTGCACCGTCGTCGTCGCGGTCCGGCTGGCCCGGCGGGAAGGCCTGATCCATCACCGCGGTGTCGGGATGGCGTCACCTGCCGCCTGACGGCCTAGTGCGAACCGGTCCCCGTAAGCCTTGTGGCGGAACAAGGCTGCGGTTACCGTTCCACTGTGGGGCCTTCGCCCGAGCAGCCTGTGCTCGTGGACGCGTGCGCCCGGTTTGTCCAGGCGGCGCGAGACCAGGCTGTCGCGGATGCCGACCGCGTCATCGGTCTCGCCGGGTCCGACGCCGAGGCGGCCGTGAGCGTCAAGGTCTCTGCTGACCTGATCGATGCGCGCAACGCGCTGTACGAGCTGCTGATCGCCGAGGGCTGGGCGCCACCCAAGGACATCCTCGACCGGCTCTCACTCGACGAGGCGCTCGCGCGCGAGGACGTCGGTCTTCGACAAGGTTGATCCGGTTGACCCCAGCCGCCCCGCGAGGCAATGCGCCGCCTGGACCGGAGTCCCCGAGGCTCCCGGTCCAAGCGGCGCTGTGATGCGCCATCCCCTGGGATAGGACGGGCCCGAGCGACCCGACCGACCCAACGGCACGCTCACCGTAAACCCACGCGGCCTTCCGTATGGGTACCTCGGACGCGAGGGGCGGTACTACTCGACGTGCCTGACCGCGCCCTTGTCGGCCGACAGTGCCATCGAGGCATAGGCGCGCAGTGCAGCGGACACCGGCCGGTCGCGGTTGGCCGGCCTCCATCCGGCTCGGTCCCTCGCAGCACGCCGGGTGGCCAGGACGTCATCACCGACCAACAGTGAGATCGCCCGGTTCGGGATGTCGATCGAGATCGAGTCTCCGTCCTCGATCAGCCCGATGACGCCACCGGCAGCGGCCTCGGGGGAGATGTGCCCGATGGACAGGCCACTCGTTCCGCCCGAGAACCGGCCGTCAGTGATCAGCGCGCACGCCGGGCCGAGCCCAAGCCCCTTGAGGAAGCTGGTGGGATAGAGCATCTCCTGCATGCCGGGCCCACCGCGCGGGCCCTCGTACCGCACGACGACCACATCACCGGCAACGATCCGGCCGTTCAGGATCGCCTCGACAGCCTCTTCCTGGCTCTCGGTCACCTTGGCCGGCCCTTGGAAGGTCCACTGTTCCTCGGGCACGCCCGCGGTCTTGACCACGCAACCGTCGGCGGCCAGGTTCCCCCGCAGGACCGCGAGCCCGCCGTCTGTGCTGTAAGGCGTTGACACGGAACGGATGCAGCCAGCCACCGGGTCGAGATCGAGGGATTCCCAGGTCGCACTCGACGAGAACGCCTCGGTCGTGCGTACCCCGCCCGGGGCGGCGGAGAACAGGGCTTGGGCGTCCGGCCCGGCGTGCCCGCCCCGGACGTCCCAGCGTTCCAGCCATTCGACGAGGCCTGGCGCGTGCACCGCGTGCACGCTGCGGTCGAGCAGCCCGGCCCGGTCCAGTTCCCCCATGATCGCCGGGATGCCGCCGGCGCGATGTACGTCCTCCATGTGATAGTCCGAGCTCGGTGCCACCTTGCAGATGCACGGTGTGACGCGGCTGAGCGCGTCGATGTCGTCGAGGTCGAAGTCGACCTCGCCCTCACGGGCTGCCGCCAGCAGGTGCAGCACGGTATTGGTCGAGCCGCCCATGGCGATGTCCACTCGCATCGCGTTGCTGAAAGCAGCCTTGCTCGCCACCGATCGTGGCAGCACGCCCGCGTCGTCCTTCTCATACCAGCGCCGGCACAGGTCGACGATCAGCTCACCCGCATGCACGAACAGGTCACGCCGTACCGTGCTCGTCGCCAGTGTCGTGCCGTTTCCTGGTAGCGACAGGCCGAGCACTTCGGTCAGGCAGTTCATCGAGTTCGCGGTGAACATGCCCGAGCACGAGCCGCAGGTCGGGCAGGCCGACCGTTCGATCGACCCCAGCTGCTCTTCGGTCACCGAGGGGTCGGCGGATGCGGTCATGGCGGAGATGAGGTCGAGCCCTGGCCGGGCTACTCCGTCGGTGACCACCGCCTTGCCAGCTTCCATCGCGCCACCGCTGACGAAGACGGTGGGGATGTTCAGCCGCAGCGCCGCAAGCAGCATCCCCGGGGTGATCTTGTCGCAGTTACTGATGCAGACGAGTGCATCGGCCTGGTGTGCCTGCACCATGTACTCGACGGAGTCGGCGATCAGCTCGCGGCTGGGCAGGCTGTAGAGCATGCCGCCGTGGCCCATCGCGATGCCGTCGTCGACGGCGATGGTGTTGAACTCGCGGCCGACCCCCCCGGCGGTAGCCACCGCATCGGCTACGAGCCGGCCCATGTCCCGCAGGTGTACGTGGCCGGGTACGAATTGGGTGAAGCTGTTGGCGATCGCGACGATCGGCTTGCCGAAGTCTGAGTCGGTCATCCCGGTGGCACGCCAGAGCGCGCGGGCACCGGCCATATTCCGGCCGTGGGTGGTGGTTCGGGAGCGAAGTGTCGGCATGGTCGTCCTTTCTCCCTATGATCCTACGGCCCCAGCGTGCCGAGCCCTAGTCCAGCGGCGGCTGCCAGCAACCCGAGCCCCAGACTGCCGACGGCATGGAGCGTTGCGGCGCAGAGCTTGCCGTCCTCCAGCAACCGGACCGTTTCGAAGCTCCACGTCGACCAGGTCGTGAACGCACCGCAGAGGCCGGTGCCGAAGGCCAGTTCAACGTGGTGGTCGAGGCCGTGGTGCGTGCTGAGCGCCGTCAGCAGGCCGAGTACGAACGAGCCGGACACGTTGACGACCAGCGTGCCCCAGGGGAGTCGGCGCGTAGTGCGTTCCTGTACCGCTCGGTCGGTGTAATAACGCGCGGGTGCGCCCACCGCCCCGAGCAGGGCCACCAGAAGCCAACTCATCGCGGGGTTCCCGCCGTCGCGGCCAGCGTCCGACCCAGCACCAGGCCGAGACCCGCTGCGAAGAAGCCGGACAGCACGCTGGCGAGCAGGTAGACCACACCGACACCGAAGTTGTGCGCGAACAACAGGTCGGTCTCCACGACCGCCGTGCTGAACGTGGTGAAGCTCCCGATGAACCCGACGACCCAGAATGGGTGCTGATAGCGCGTAGGTCGCCACACCTCGACCAAGGAGATCACCAGCAGCGCCAGCGCGAACGAGCCGGCGGTGTTGATCAGGTAGGTCGACCAGGGGAAGCCCTGGTGCGCGGTGGGGATCGAGCGGCCGAGTGCGTACCGGGCGCAAGAGCCGAGCGCCCCGCCGGACCCGATGGCGACTGCGATTGCCGGTGGTGTCGCCGCCCGCGACGACTGACGGCTCTGTTGCGACACGTCCTACCTCCTGGCGACAAGGTAGGGACCGTTGGCCGTAAGACGGCGGTTGATGGCGGGCCCCACCGCCAGGATTGCGGGCAGAATACCCCAGCGACGTCGTCAGGCAGGCGTGAGCAGCTCGGGACCGTTGTTACGCACGTTGTTCACCTTGTCCGTCACGGCGAGCGCGCTGATGGCCCCGCTGACCGCCGGGGTCAGCAGCTGCAGCGGATCGGGCGTGGACGGATCCAGCCAGGCCTGCCAGCGGTCCGGCCGCAGTGTCATCGGAGTGCGGTCGTGGATGTGTCCCAGGTCGTCCGGGGCATCGGTGGTGATCACGGTGCAGGTCCACCACGGCACCCCCTCCGCGTCGCGCCAGATCTCCCACAGGCCAGCCATGACGAATGCGGTGCCGTCCGTGCGGGCCAGGTAATACGGCTGCTTGCGGCCGTCGATTGGTTGCCACTCGTAGTAGCCGTCCGCCGGGATCAGGCAGCGCCGGCGTTTGAACGCGGCGCGGAAGGCAGGTTTGCCGGTCACCGTCTCGAACCGGGCATTGATCATTCTCGATCCGATCCGCAGGTCCTTCGCCCACGACGGCACCAGACCCCAGCGCACCGCGTGCAGCTCGCGACGGCCCTCCAACATCACCGCCACCGGGACGGTCTTGGTGGGTGCGACGTTGAAGTCCGGCTTGTCGATCTTTCCCTCGGTTCGGTCGTCGGCGTCCAGCAGCTTCGCCAAGGACTTTGACGACTTCGTCTGCGCGTAGCGGCCACACATGCTCACGCATGGTGCCACTTCGGAGGAGGAACCTCGGCTAGAGGTGGTGCAGGACGAGGGCGGTGACGTCGTCGTCCTGGGTGCCTTGCGCCAGGCCTTCCGCCACGATCCGCGCGAGCAACGACCGAGCGTCCCGGAACGTGCCGTGCGTCGCGGCGGACAGGACCCGCGCGATACCCACGTCGATGTCCTCGTGACGCCGTTCGACCAGGCCATCGGTGACGGCGACCAGGGCAGAGCCGGTGGGTACCGCTAGCTTCGTCACGGCGGGGTCGTCCCGGCCGACCCCGAACGGCAACCCGACCGGTCCGACGACGACACTGCCGCCGTCCGGCCGGATCAGCAGCGGCGGCAAGTGGCCGGCATTCGCCATCAACACCGTCTCGCTGGCCGGCTCGACCAGGAAGTACAGCGCCGTCACCAGCTGGACGGCGTCCAGGGCGTCGAAATACGCCGCGACCCTGCGGAAGACCGCCTCCGGCTCCGGATCGTCGATCACGTATGCGCGGATGACCGAGCGCACCTGCGCCATCGCGGCCGCGGCTTGAGTGCCGCGGCCCATCACGTCCCCCACGATCGCGGCGTAGCAGCCGCCGGGGGCAGGCAGCACGTCGTAGAAGTCCCCGCCGAGCTGGTGCCCACCGGCCGGGCGGTAGTACGCCGCGGTGTCCCAGCCGGCGATCTCGGGCGCGCGCTTCGGCAGGAACTCGCGTTGCAGGTCCAGCGCCATCCGCCGCTCGGCCTGGTATGCCTCGGTCCGCTGCAGCGTCTGTGCGGTGTGGGCGGCGAGGTCCAGCACGAACTGGCGCTCTTCGTCATCGAAGAGCTTGTCGGCGTCGAAGCTGAAGCGCAGTGCGCCGATGGTCCGGGCACCGACAACCAGCGGGACAGCGCAGATCGCTACCGCTGTGGACTCGAATTCGATGAGTGCCGGGAATGCGACTTCGCCTTCTTCCCGTGACTCCAGCCAGATCGGTCGCCCAGTCCGCAGCGCCGTCGCGGCCGGCAGTTGCGCGTCCAGGCGTTCCTCGCGCAGCAGCCCGACAAGCTGCTCGCTGTACCCGATCGTGCCCGGTACACCGAGATGTTCGCCATCTGAAGCGGGGATGAGAAGGCTTCCGCCGGACGCGCGCAGCACGGCTACGCCTTCCGATACCACGACCTGCGCGACGTCTTCAGGTGTGCGGGCCCGGGCCAGCGCCGCGGAGACACGCTGCAGGCGCGCCGTGCGCTCACTCGCCCGCTGAGCGACGGACAGCGTGCGGATCTCCCGCAGCATCCGGTCCTCGAACCGCTCGACGGCTGTCGGCGCCTGGCCGCGGGCGACCTGACGCAACTGGGCGACGACCGCTTCGACGTACCAATGGCGGAACAGCCGGTGGTCGGCCGGGGTCTCCAGCGTCAGTAGCCGCCCGGCTCGCGCGTAGTTGTCAGCGGCGTCGAGCGCGGCAAGATAGGCCTCACCCGCGTCGGCAGCGGTGAGTGGGAGGTGCAGGACGAGCTGGGTGCGCGGTTCGTGCCGCTCTGCCGCGCGCATCGCCTGCCGCTTGATGGCGATGCGGGCTTCGCCGAAACCGTGTACCACCGTCTCGATCACGTGTGCCAGCTGCTCCGGCAGGGCTGCCGCCTCGCCGCCGTTGCTCGCAGTCGCGAGGGTGAACTCCCGGACCAGGTTGTCGATGTGTGCCTTGGCGCCGAGCAGCAGGTCGGTGGGGACGTCACCGAGTACGACCGGGTAGCGCTGCTGCGCATCCGGCGGTTCGTCGGTCCAGGTCGCGAGGCCCTCGCCCGGTTGCTCGTACGGCGCCCACTGCACGGAATCGGATGTCGACAGCTCGGCCCACACCGTCTTGCCGCCGGAGGTGCGCTGCACACCCCAGCGCTGGGTCAGCGATTCGATCAGAGTGAAGCCCCGGCCGGTCATGTTGCTCGTGCTGTTGGCGATCCCGCGGACCGGGACCCGCGGGCTGGCATCGCGGACTTCGATGCGCACCTTCGACGCGTCGACGAGGACGTGCACCGATACCGGTGGAAGACCGTGCTGGTCGGCATTCGCGAGCAACTCGCCGGCCACCACCGTGGCGTCGTCAGCGACCGGCTGGGAGCACCGCTCGAGGACGTGGGTACGCACGAAGCGGCGCGCTCGGCGCACAGAGTCGGCTTCCCCGTCGAGGAGGTAGCTGCGGGAATCGTCCGTCGGGATCGACCTGCCGTTTTCGATCTCAGGGGCTCGACGCCGTTGCGCGCGCCGATTGCCGTCACCCCCAGTCTGGCACTGCGGCGTCGGTGCGCAGGTGCAGTGTCCCGCGTGGGTCCGACGTCGCACCGGAAATCCCACCGGTTAGCATGAGAATGCTGTTTTCGTGTTACCCGGACGAGCGATGGGCGTGGCGGATGACTCAGTTGGCACTGCACCCGCGGCGCGGCATCCATGCTCCGATCGCGGACCGGGCGAAACGCGCGCCCGGCTCGGTGCGCCGGACCAGCACGATCGACTCCACCTGGTCGCAGCTAGTCCCCGGTCGCGTCGACGTGGATGCGCGTGCTCGTGACCTGCGCACCGGGCCGGACGGATCGGGGCAGGTGCTGGGCGAGTTCCGGATGCGCGCGGTCGTGGACTACGTCGATCGCGCCCGGCTGTTGGAGATCGACTCGGATCCGGCGGTACCGGCGCTGCAGTCGCTACTCGGCCTGTCAGCGCGCAGCGGGTTTCGCGCGGAGGCGGTGCAGCGGCTACCGGATGAGGCAGCCGCGAAGTCGCTGCTGAACCTGCTGCTCGACGACCTGCCCGGTGCGATGTTGGTGAGCGGGTATGCCGGCGGGCGGTTGGCGGACGACCGTGGCATGAGCCCGCAGCAGCGCGCGGCTGACGCGCGCCGCGTGAACGAGGCGTTGAGTTCCCAGGCAGACCTGTGCTCCGGCTGGCGCAGCGGTGGCACGATCATGATCGATATCGATCGGGGGGACGCCCCACCGATGGTGACCGGACCACCGGCTTCCGGCTTCCGGCTCGATGACGACCCGGTCGGCTGGCACCAGACCGAACCGCTTGCCGCACATTCGATGCGACGGCTGCGCCGGCTGGACCTGATTCCCGGCGAACCGCAGCCGGTCGACGTCTACTTCCGCGACAGCCACATGTCGGCAGACGGCGAGGAGACCTCGATCCACGAGTACAGCGTGACGGGCGCGGTGCGTGAGGGCCTCGTGGTCGCGCTGGAAGCGGTACCTCGGGCGCTGCCTTGGGTGGAATGCCCGCACGCAGCAGCGAGCGCGACCTGGGTGGTCGGCAACTCCGTGACGGGGCTACGTCCCCGGGTGCGCGCCGAGTTCACCGGCATCGACACCTGCACCCACCTCAACGACGTGCTCCGGTCACTGGAAGACATCGAAGTGCTGGGGCCGATGCTCGGGCCAGCGCCGGACCGGCCCTAGGACGGGCTGCTCAGGCGACGTCCACCGTCCGCGGGACGCGCTCGACGATCGGCGGCGCGCCGCGGTCCTGGGCGCCGAGGATCTCGACCCGGTCGGACTCCGTAAGTCCGCCCCAGACGCCGTACGGTTCGCGCGCCGCCAGCGCATACGCCCGACAGGTGAGGAGAACCGGGCAGTCGGCGCAGATGGCTTGGGCGGCGCGTTCCCGGCGTCCGCGGGAAGGCTCGCGTTCCCCGTAGGGATGGAAGAACAGATCGCCATCGGTATCGCGACATAGTCCCTGCAACTGCCAGTCCCAATGCTCGCTGACAGCCGCCGGGCGCGCGGTGTGCACCTCTCGTTGGCTGCTGTTCGCCATGACTCCCACGACTCCCGCCTTGTCCTGGACCCACATCCGACCGAACCGACTGACCGCCACCTTGTGAATGTGAAAACTTTCACGAGATGGCGCTGGACAGCACTATACCTCTTCCGCACATGGGTGGCGACAGGCCGATCCGTGGTTATCGTCGGGCCATGCCGTCGTCTTCTGCCGCCTACACCTCACTGCGCGTCACTCCGGTCGCCGGGGCGGACGGCGTGGTGGATGTGACCCTGCTCGGACCCGGATTCGGCAATGCCATGGGACCGGATTTCTGGCGTGAGCTGCCAGAAGTGTTCGCCGCGCTGGACACGGACGACCAGGTACGGGCGGTGGTGGTGCACGGTTCCGGAGAGCACTTCAGCGTCGGTCTCGACCTGGGCGCGATGATGGGCGAGCTGGGCCTTGGTGCGGACCCACTGGCCGGCGGACGGGTGCGGTTCCTCGACACCATCACCCGGATGCAGGCCGCGATCAGCGCCGTGGAGGACTGCCGCAAGCCGGTGCTGGCGTCGGTGTCCGGTTGGTGTATCGGAGGTGGCGTCGACCTGATCGCGGCCTGCGACATCCGGGTCGCGAGCGCGGACGCGAAGTTCAGTGTCCGCGAGGCCCGGCTCGCGATCGTCGCGGACGTGGGCAGCTTGCAGCGGCTCCCGAAGGTGATCGGCGAGGGCATGACGCGGCGCCTCGCGCTGACCGCCGAGGACATCACCGCCACGCGGGCCGAGCAGATCGGTCTCGTCTCGCAGATCTACGACACGCCCGACGCGGCACTGACCGGCGCCCGAGCGCTCGCGGCGCAGATTGCGGGGCTATCGCCGCTCGCGACACAGGGCACCAAGCAGGTGCTCAACGCGACTCGTGACCTCCCGGTCGCCGACGGGTTGCGGCACGTCGCGGTCTGGAACGCGGCATTCCTGCACAGCCATGACCTGGACGAAGCGATCGCAGCTTTCCAGGAACGTCGCGACGCGCGCTTCGAAGGTCGCTGACAGCCGCTACCGAACGGGCAGCAAGGCGTGCGCGGCGGGAGCTATCGGGTCGCTGTCCGCGCCGTCCCCCGCGTCGTCGGCGGGCGAGGCAGCGGCCGTCGGTGACGGTGGCGCTGGCGCCTCGTCGCCCTCGCCCCCGGGTGCCGTAGCGGTGGGCGCCGGGGTCACCACCGGATCCGGCTCCGTGGTGGGGGTGCTGGTCGGCGGGGTCGGGGTGGCCACCGGAGCTACCGTCGGCGCGGCCGAGGGAGCAGGTGGTACCTGGCCGGTTGCCGGTGCGGCGAGTTCCAGCTGGGTGAGCATCACCGACGTTTCCGCCAGGGCCTGTGCTACGTGTGGGTCGCCGGGCGCTGCGTGCTGCAGCAACAACGTGCGTTCGCCGGTGAGAAAGCGTTTGGCTGTCTGGGCCGTGTCCGGGTTTGCGGCGGCTTGCGCGATGAGCGGGCGCACACTGGCCTGGAGCGCGTTGGCGGCTTCGACCAAGTGTTCCGGTGAGTTCTGTCGGGCGACCTCGGTGAGCGTCACGTAGCGCTGCGCGGCTGTGGATACGAGCACCTGGGTAGTCACCGGGGCGGCCGTGTTGCCGTGCAGCAAGCCGGCGACCAGACCGGTCGTGGTGGCTACGACCACGAAACTCCCGGCCACCACGTGACGTAGCCGCGGCCGATACCGGAGTGGATGCCCAAGCTGGTCCGGCTCCAGTTCGAGCAGTACGGCTGCGTGGTCAGGACGACCCTCGCCGGCCGCTTCGTCGGGCGGCAGATCCTGCTGTCGCGACCACGACGCGGCCATCGGTCGGCTCCGCTCCGTCCGGGATGGGTCATCGCTCGCTGCGAGCGTTCGGAAGGCTCCTATCATCGGGGTGCTGCTGCCTGCGGGCAAGTCGTCCGGTGCTCTCCGGGATCGAATCCGGGGCGGTCGGCGAGCCGCACCCGCGGTGCGGAAGGATGCCAGGCGTGACTGATACCACTGTGGAACGTTCTGACCCTGCCGAGGTGGCCGCCACCCTCACCGTCGGCGTGCTCGGCGGCACCGGCCCGCAGGGGCTGGGTCTGGCCCGCCGGCTGGCGATGGCCGGCAATCCCGTCGTGCTCGGTTCGCGTGCCGCCGAGCGCGCGCAAGACGCCGCCGCACCGCTGGCCGCGGCCGGGCTGCCGGTCACCGGGGCCGACAATGCCGATGCCGCCGGGGCCGACCTGGTCATCGTCGCGGTGCCGTACGAGGGACACGAGTCCTTGCTGGCCGGCCTACGGTCGCAGCTCGCCGGGAAGGTAGTAGTCGACTGTGTGAACCCGCTCGGCTTCGACAAGCAGGGGGCATACGCGCTGCCGGTGTCAGCGGGGAGCGCCGCGCAGGAGGCGGCGGCGACGCTGCCGGACAGCACGGTGGTCGCCGCGTACCACCACCTGTCCGCGCCGTTGCTGGCGGACCCGGAACTCCAGCGGGTCGAGACGGACGTGCTGGTGCTCGGCGACGACCGCGCCGCCACCGACTTGGTGCAAGCGCTGACCGACCGGATGGCCGGCATGCGCGGGATCTACGCCGGCCGGCTGCGCAACGCTCATCAGGTCGAGGCGCTGACCGCCAACTTGATCAGCGTCAACCGGCGCTACAAGGCACACGCCGGGCTGCGGGTCACCGACGTCTGAGATGTCAGCCGACCAGCTGGCTCCGGTCGACGATCTCGGCTGCCCTGTGCTGCTGGACCGGGTGCCGGGACGGGTGGTCTCGCTCGTCCCCTCGCTGACCGAGTCGGTCGCGGTGACCGCGCCGGGCCTGCTGGTCGGTGCCACGAACTGGTGTAGCCACCCGGCCGAGCTGCAGGTCGCCCGGATCGGTGGAACCAAGAACCCTGACGTCGACGCCGTCGCCGCGCTGCTGCCCGACCTGGTGCTGGCGAACGCCGAGGAGAATCGCGAGCCGGACCTGGATGCACTGCGGCAGCGCGGAATCGCGGTCTGGGTGACGGCGCCCGAGACGGTGCCG
>DASZVT010000068.1:0-16689 GCA_035546915.1 Mycobacteriales bacterium
GGCTGTCAGGGCGGATTGCCGGTGGGGCTGTCCGCCGCGGCGGGTCAGTGACCCCGGGCCACCCAGGCGTCGTAGTCAGGAGCTTCGGCACCGATGGTGGTGTCGGCGCCGTGCCCGGTGCGCACCACCGTCTGCGGCGGCAGGACCAGTAACGACGTCCGGATCGAATCCAGGATGGTCGGGAAGTCGCTGAACGAGCGGCCGGTCGCGCCCGGTCCGCCCCTGAACAGGGTGTCGCCGCTGAACAGCAGATCCTGGCCCGGTACGTACAGGCAGATGCCGCCAGGGGAGTGTCCCGGCGTCGGCAGGACGTGGATGTCCTCGCCCGCGATCCGGAAGACGTCCCCGGCGCGCAGGTCGTCGTAGGGCGCGCGGTCCGGGTGTACCTGGTCCCACAGCATCCTGTCCGCCGCGGACAGGTAGATCGGCGCGGTCACCCGATCGGACAGCTCCGGCGCGGCGTTCACGTGGTCGTTGTGCCCGTGGGTGCAGACGATCGCCTGCACCCGGCGATGGTCCACCACCGCCGCGATCGCCTCGGCGTCGTGCGCAGCGTCGACGATCAGCAGTCCGCTGTCGTCTCCGACCACCCAGACGTTGTTCTCGACGTCGAAGTCCTGGCCGTCCAGCGAGAACACGCCGGCGGTGACGACGCGGGTGACACCGAATGCCATCAGAAGGTCACCACGCTGCGCAGCACCTCGCCGCGGTGCATCTTGCCGAAGGCATCCTCCACTGCGTCCAGCGCGATCCGCTCGCTGACGAACTTGTCCAGCGGGAATCGACCCTGCTGCCACAGGTCGATGAGCAGCGGGAAATCGCGTTCCGGCAGGCAATCCCCGTACCAAGAGGACTTGGTAGCGCCGCCATGACCGAAGATCTCCAGCAGCGGGATCTCGAAGGTCATGTCCGGGGTGGGCACCCCGACCAGGACCGCCGTGCCGGCCAGGTCGCGCGCGTCGAACGCCTGCCGGAACGTCTCCGGGCGGCCGACCGCGTCGATCACGACGTCCGGGCCGAACCCGCCGGTGAGCGCCCGCAACGCCTCCACCACGTCGCCACTGCGAGCGTCCACGGTGTGGGTGGCTCCGAAGCCTTCGGCCCAGCTCAGCTTGCGCGGGTCGGTATCCACCGCTATCACCTGTCGCGCGCCGGCGTAGCGAGCCCCGGCGATCGCCGCGTCGCCGACCCCGCCGCAGCCGATCACCGCGACCCGGTCACCCTTGCCGACCGGCGCGGTGTTCACCGCTGCGCCCCAGCCGGCCATCACGCCGCAGCCCAGCAGGCCGGCCGCGGCCGGGTCGGCAGCCGGGTCGACCTTCGTGCACTGGCCCGCGTGCACCAGCGTCTTCTCCGCGAACGCTCCGATGCCGAGCGCCGGGCTGAGTTCGGTGCCGTCGGCCAGCGTCATCGGGGTGCTGGCGTTGTGCGTGTCGAAGCAATACCAGGGTCGGCCCCGCTGGCAGGCGCGGCATACCCCGCACACGGCGCGCCAGTTCAGGACCACGAAGTCCCCGGGTTGCACCGTTGTCACATTCGCGCCGACGGCCTCCACCGTCCCGGCCGCCTCGTGTCCGAGCAGGAACGGGAAGTCATCGTTGATGCCACCCTCTCGGTAGTGCAGGTCGGTGTGGCACACCCCACAGGCGGCGATCGCGACGACCGCGTCATCCGGCCCCGGGTCGGGCACCACGATCGTCTCGACCGTGACCGGATCCCCCTTGCTGCGGGCGATGACACCCGATACCTCGTACGACATGGCTTGTGTCTACCGCACCGGGAGCGGGGCCGCCGGCCCACGCTCACCTGCGGGCACATAGCGGCCCCGGCGGGTCACCGCCGCCGCCGACTGGTCCCGAACAGGCTGCGGGTGATCTCGCGTCCCAGCGCGGAACCGAGCGAACGGGTCATCGACCGTCCCATCGACGAACCGAGGAAGCCGCCGAGCGCCCCGGCCACCCCGCCGGCGGCGACTGCCTTCTCCCGGCCGCGTCCCTTCGTGCCGGGCTTCGGTCGCGCCGGGACGGCGTCCGGGGTGGGCGCCGCCGCGGGTGCGCTCCGCTCGGCCAGCTTCTCGTACGCGCTGACAGGGTCATCGCCCGGTTTGTACTTGGCCGCCTGGGGGCTGGCCTGGACGGCAGCATCCAGCGCCTTCGAGTCGAGCGCTGCCATCAGGGACCGCGGTGCGGCGAGCCGGGTCCAGGCCGGGGGAGTCGGTACCCCGCGGTCGGACAGCAGCGTGATGACGGCCTCGCCGATGCCCAGCTGGGTCAGCAGCTCGCCGAGGTCGTACACGTCGGACCGGGGATAGGTCGCCACCGCCTGCTTGAGGGCCTTGGCGTCCTGCGGGGTGAACGCGCGCAGTGCGTGCTGCACCCGATTGCCGAGCTGGCCCAGCACGTCGTCGGGTAGGTCGGTGGGCTGCTGGGTGCAGAAGAACACCCCGACACCCTTCGACCGGATCAGCCGGACCGTCTGTGTGACGGACGTGAGGAAGTCCTTGGTCGCGCCAGTGAATAGCAGGTGCGCCTCGTCGAGGAAGAACACCAGCTTCGGCTTGTCCGGGTCACCAATCTCGGGGAGCTCCTGGAACAGGTCGGCGAGCAACCACATCAGGAAGGTGGAGAAGACCTGCGGCTTGTCCTGCACGCCGCTCAACTCGAGAACGGTGACGACGCCCTTGCCGTCCGGCGTGACCCGGAGCAGATCCTGGGTGTCGAACTCCGGGACGCCGAAGAATGCTTCGCCGCCGTTGTCGGCGAAGCCGGTGAGTTCGCGCAGGATGACCCCGAGCGTGGCCGCGGACAGGCCACCCAGCCCGGCCAGGTCCTGCTTGCCCTCGTCGCTGGCGAGCCACTGCACGACGGCGCGTAGGTCTTTGAGGTCGACCAGTTCCAGCCCGGCGGAGTCGGCGTAGTGGAATACCAGCGCAAGCGATGATTCCTGGGTGTCGTTGAGCTCCAGCACCTTGGCGAGCAGGGTCGGTCCGAAGCTGGTCATCGACACCCGGACCTGCGCGCCGCGTCCGTCGCTGCCGAGGGTGAGGAACTCCACCGGGAACTGCGCCGGGGCCCACTCGTCACCCACTTCGGTGCTGCGGTCTGCTACCCGGTCGGACGACGTGCCAGGTGCCGCGATCCCGGAAAGGTCACCCTTCACGTCTGCGAGGAATACCGGGATCCCCGCGGACGACATCTGCTCGGCCATGAGCTGGAGGGTCTTGGTCTTGCCGGTGCCAGTCGCGCCGGCGACCAGACCGTGCCGGTTCAGCATGGCCAGCGGCATCGTCACGGCGTGGTCGGCGTACGCGGTGCCGTCGATGACGACGGCGCCGAGCCGCAGGTGCGGCCCGTCGGCGTCGTAGCCCGCGCCGATCGACGCGGCCTGCTGAGCTGAGTCCGTCATGTGCACAAAGTAGCCACGGGTCGGCTCGTCCGGGAGTGTCCGCACGAGCCGGACGTGCCGTTACGCTAAGTAACAGAAACCTCGATCTTCGAGTCGCGACCGTATGTGAGCGGCAGACCACCAGGAGTGTCGATGACCGATCCGGCAGCACCGGCCCAGGGCGGCTTCTCACTGGCGCTCACGGACGACCAACGCGCCCTGCAGGGGTGGTTGCACGAGTTCGCCGCCGAGGTGATGCGCCCGGCCGCGCACGAGTGGGACGAGCGGGAGCAGACCCCCTGGCCGATCATCCAGCAGGCGGCCAAGAACGGGATCTACTCGCTGGAATTCTTCGGTCAGCAGTGGTTCGACCCGACCGGCCTGGGGATCGTCGTTGCGATGGAGGAGCTGTTCTGGGGCGATGCCGGCATCGCACTGGCGATCGTCGGGACCACATTGGCGTCCGCCGCAGTGCTCGGCAACGGCACTGGTGAGCAGGTCGGCGAGTTTCTCCCGCAGATGTTCGGCACGCCTGAGGACGTCAAGCTCGGCAGCCTGTGCGTCTCCGAGCCGGAGGCCGGCTCTGACGTCTCGTCGCTGCGCACCCGCGCGGTGTACGACGAGGCGGCGGATGTGTGGGTGCTGAACGGCACCAAGACCTGGGCCACCAACGGCGGTATCGCGGACGGTCACGTGATCGTGGCCAGCGTCGACCCCGCGTTGAGGGCTCGCGGCCAGGCGAGCTTCTTCGTCCCGGCGGAGTTCAAGGGCAACGGGCTCGCGCAGGGACAGAAGTTCGCCAAACACGGGATCCGGGCGTCGCACACCGCGGAGGTCGTACTCGACGACCTGCGACTGCCTGGTCGGTTTCTGCTGGGTGGCAAGGACTGTCTCGACGAGCGCTTGGCCCGGGGCCGAGAGGGGAAGCGCTCCGGCAGTCAGGCGGCGATGGCCACGTTTGAGGCGTCCCGGCCGTCGGTCGCCGCCCAGGCGGTCGGGATTGCCCGGGCCGCGTACGAGTACGCACTGGACTACGCCCGGACCCGCGAGCAGTTCGGCCGGCCGATCGTGGAGAACCAGGCGATTGCGTTCACGCTCGCGGACATGCGCACCCGGATCGACGCCGCCCGACTGCTGGTCTGGCGAGCGGCGTGGATGGCGCGCCAGCAGCAGCCGTTCACGGCCGGTGAGGGGTCGATGAGCAAGGTGTACGCGGGCGAGACCGCAGTCTGGGTCACCGAGCAGGCCATCCAGGTGCTCGGTGGCAACGGGTACACCCGGGAGTACCCGGTCGAACGCATGCATCGCGACGCGAAGATCTACACGATCTTCGAAGGCACCAGCGAGATCCAGCGCCTGATCATCAGCCGGGCGATCAGCGGCCATCAGATCCGGTGAGGTAATTACCGTCTGGTAGTGATGATCGTCGGCGTGCCTTATTGCACGTCAGTGCGAACGCCCCGTACCGTTCGCGCGCGGCGGACGCGCGGTCCCGGCGGGGAGGAGCAGGTGTGGCAAGCGAACGCACCCGACGGTCGGGCCGGACCGGGATCTTGAAGCGCATCGGCCGTCGCGGACGCTCCGCAGAGGGGCCGGCTCAGGCGGCGCCGACGACGCTGCCGACCGGCAAGCCGGAAAGTCCTGCCTCGGCGGCGGGCCAGGGTCAAGCTGGGAAGAAGGCGACGTCGGCGGGTTTGAAGAAGACGGCCGCGAGCAAGGCGGCCGGCAACGCGTCGTCCGGGAAAGCGGCGCCGGCGAAGCGGGCGGCGCCGAAGGCGCGGGCTGCGGCCAAGAAGGCAGCGGTGAAGAAGGCTGCGGTTCCGGCGGCCAAGAAGCCCGCCAAGAAGGCAGCGGTTCCGGCGGCCAAGAAGCCCGCCAAGAAGGCAGCCGCCACGTCAACCGCCGCCACGAAGACGACGCAGCAG
This sequence comes from Mycobacteriales bacterium, assembly GCA_035546915.1. Classification (GTDB taxonomy): domain Bacteria; phylum Actinomycetota; class Actinomycetes; order Mycobacteriales; family CAJCIY01; genus DASYGP01. The sequence goes on from DASZVT010000068.1 coordinate 5,310, forward strand.
GCGACGAAGGCGGCACCTGCTGCGAAGTCATCCACGAAGGCGGCGGCCGGTTTGAAGGCCTCCGGCGACAAGGCCGCGGCGAAGCGAGCCGAGACCACGGCTGCGAAGAAGACTGCGGTGAAGAAGGCGGTGGTGAAGAAGGCTCCCGCGGAGGAGGCCCGCGCGGCGAAGCCGGCACCCGCTACGACGCCGCTCCGGCCTGCCAGCCCGACGTCACGAAAGGTATCGCCCGAGCCGGCGCCGGCCACGCCTGCCGCCGGCGTACCCCAGCATGGCGCCCATCCGCCGGCCAGCCGTCCCGGACTGTTGCCCACGTTGCCGGGAGACCGGCCGTGGACACCGAAGGAGGTCGCGGCGCTGCGGGAGACGCTAGAGAGCGAGGCCGATGATCTGCGAGCGGAGATCGACGAGGCATCGGCCGCCTATGACCGCAGTCTCCAGGAGGGCGATCCGGGAACCGGCGACGAGGCGGACGCCGGCAGCGCGACCTTCGAACGCGAGCACGACCTGTCGCTGGCGGCCAACAGCCGTGACCTGCTCGCACAGGTCGAGCGCGCGCTGGAGCGCCTCGATGCTGGGACGTACGGTTACTGCGAGGTGTGCGGCAACCCGATCGGCAAGGAACGGCTGAAAGCGTTCCCTAAGGTGACTCTGTGCGTGACGTGCAAGCAGCGGGAGAATCGGCGCTGACGGCCGACCCCGACGAACGCCCGGAGGACGAGACCGGGCGGCCCGACGAGGCGGCGGGCACGGGTGCGCGCCGGACTTGGCCGCTGCTCGCAGTGGTCGCGGTAGTGCTGTTCGCCGCGGACCTCGCGACGAAGACCTGGGTGGCACGCGACTACGCCGACCAGCACATCAGCACCGTCATCCCGCACGTGCTGGACATCCGGCTCACCCGTAATGCCGGTGCCGCGTTCGGCCTCGGTGCCGGCGCCACCGCCGTATTCTCCGTCGTTGCGGTCGCGGTGATCGTGATTATCGTCCGGACGGCGTCACGGCTACGGAGCGTCGGATGGGCGGTATGCCTCGGGCTCCTGCTGGGCGGCGCGGTAGGAAACCTGGGGGACCGGCTGTTCCGGAGCCCCGGGGTGCTGCGCGGCCGGGTGGTGGATTGGATCCACCTGCATCACTGGCCGGTTTTCAACCTCGCCGACTCGGGGATCGTGGTGGGCGGGATCCTGGCGGTCCTGCTGGCGCTATGGGGCTTCGGTCTGGACGGCAGCCGTACCCATCCGGACGACCCCTCCGGGACCGGATGACCGGCGAGACCGAGACACAGCTACGGAGCCTTCCGGTGCCGGAAGGCCTGGACGGCTTGCGGGTGGACGTCGCGCTGTCCCGGTTGTTCGGGCTGTCGCGGGTGCGTGCTGCGCAGATCGCCGCTCGTGGCGGCGCGCAGTTGGACGGTCAGCCGGTCGGCAAGTCCGACCGGCTACATGCAGGCGGATGGCTGGAGGTGGACCTGCCGCTGCAGCGGGCGTGGGAACCGCCGGTCGAGGCCGAGCCGGTCGGCGGGCTGCGGGTGCTGTACGAGGACGACGACGTCGTGGTGGTCGTCAAGCCGGCCGGGGTGGCGAGCCATCCGAGCCCGGGATACGAGGGGCCGACCGTCACCGGCGGGCTCGCCGCGACCGGCCGCCGACTGGCGACCAGCGGCGCGGCGGAGCGGCAGGGCGTGGTGCACCGGCTGGACGTGGGGACCTCGGGGCTGATGGTGCTGGCTCGCTCCGAACCTGCCTACGCGCACCTGAAGGACCAGTTCCGGGCGCGTACGGTCGACAAGCACTACCGGGCGCTCGTACAGGGGCACCCCGATCCGCTGCGCGGCACGGTGGATGCGCCGATCGACCGGCATCCCGGACACGCGTACCGGTTCGCTGTGGTGGCCGGTGGTCGCCCGAGCGTCACCCACTACGACACGCTGGAGGCGACCCGGGCGGCGAGCCTGCTGGACGTCAAGCTGGAGACCGGTCGGACGCACCAGATCCGCGTGCACATGGCTGCGCTACGGCACCCCTGTGTCGGTGATGTCACCTACGGCGCCGACCCGACGCTCGCGGCCCGGCTGCACCTCACCCGGCAGTGGCTGCACGCGGCGACACTCGCCTTCGACCACCCCCGGACCGGGAAGCGGGTGGAGTTCGCCAGCGATCCGCCGGCCGACCTGGATGCGGCGCTGCGGACATTGCGGGCGGAGTCGTGAAGGCGAAGTCGTGAAGGCGAAGTCGTGAAGGCGAAGTCGTGAGCCGCCGGTTGCAGGATCTCGACGAGCGGTTCGTCCCGATGCTGGCTCGCGGCCTGCGGGCGATGTTCGGGGCGCTGACGTTGCGAGCCCTGCGCCGCCGGCTGCACCGGCCGCGCATTCGGCGGCGGATTCGTCTCGATCGACTCCGGCCCCGCCTGCACGGCTGGTTCGCCGCCGTGGACGCGAGCGTCGGGCCTGGGCCGTTGAGCGCGCTGCGACAGAACGTTCCGCTGCTTGGGCTGGCGGTTGTGCTGTTGCTCGCAGCGGGCGCCGCCGCTGCCGCGGACCGGAGCCAGAGTAGTTCGCCGGCTGCGGTGCCGCAGCCGGCCGCGACCGCCGCGCTTTCACCGATCCCGCAGCTGTCCCCGGACGCGCTGTCACCGCAGTGCCGGCTCGGAACCGACCTGAGCGGGCAGGCCACGGTGGGGCCACGGCCAGGCGACGACGTGGCGGGCTACATCGAGGACCGTTCCGCGGTGCTGGCCGAGTGTGCCCGGTTGTCGCCGTCCGTCCCGGTGCTCGCGGTCGTCAGCCTCGACCGGACGGCGACGCCGGAACAGGTCGCCGCGCTGATGCCGGTCGGGACGGTGCTCGCGGCGTACGTAGCGGTGCCGGCGTCGGGCGCCGTCCCGCGCATGCTGCCTGTTCCGCCGGCTACCGCGCGGGGCGCCAGCCTTCTCACCGCCTTGCGCGCGGCGTATAGCCGGGCAGCGTCCGACCTGCTCACGGACGCGCACGCTCGGCAGGGCACCGCGAGCACCCTGGGTGCCGCGCAGCAGTCCGAACGCGCGGCACTGCTCGCGACCGCGGCAGCCGATCTCACCCAGCAGCACCAACTCGAGGCCGGCTGCGCCTGCGTGTACGGGCTCGCCGTGCAGGCGGACCTGCGCGACCTGCAGGCGTTGGCGACCCGGTCCGGATTCCGGGCCGTCGACGGTGCGCCGTACGGTGCTCTTATCGACGGTCTTCGCGGTCGTCCGCTGTTGCCCGCCGAGCAGGAACGGGTGGGCAGCGCCCCGGAACCCGCGCCGGTCGAGGTCGGCGCCCCCTGAGCCGACTCAGGCTGGCGCGGCGGCGACGGTGGGTGCGTGCGTCTGCACCCGAGAGTTGACGGCACCGAGAATGCCCACGATCAGCGCCCAGAGCGCCACCAGCGCGAGTGGTAGGAAAACGACGCCGAAGATGCCACCGAGGACGGCGAGCCAACCCGCGTAGCCCAGCCAGCGGGGGAGTGCGGCGCCCTGCAGCACGGCGACCGTGACGACGGCGATCATGGCGGCCACTGCGAGGCCGAACACCAGCAGCACCAGCGAAACGCCGACTTCCTGCATCATCCGGGACGCGTCCGCCGAGGTCTGTGCCGGGACCGGGTCGTCACCGAACTCGATACCGCCCGCGACGTTGGCGCTCAGCGCGCCGCCGGCGGCGAGTGCCACTCCGGCGAACGTGCCGAATCCGGTGATCAGCCCTCCCGCGTACCCGCCCCGTCCGGTGCCGGTAGCGAGCCGCGACCGCAGCCCCTGGGCGAACCAGAGGAGGGCGAGGCCGGCAAGCACGAGTAGGTACGCGCCGGCGACGACCTGCTTGCGCTTGCCGGAGTCTGCGGCCGAGTCGTGCACCTTGCGGGCGATGGTGCTCGCGCTGTCCTTGCTCCCGAAGTCCGGAAGCCCGGAGAACATCAGGTTGACACCGACGAACAGCAAGATCGCGAAGGCGACGCCGGCCAACATGGCCCATCGCTGCGCGCGTACGTTCATTTCTCATCCCCCCATGTGGTCGACACCACTTCTGTGGTGGCTAGCGGGAGTGTGGGCGCGGCCCTGGGACCCGTCAACGACCGCGTGCCGGTGCCGCACCGTGCGGTCAGGCGTGTCCCCTCGCCGTCGTCGGTGCCGCGTGTTACACAAGGGCCCTCCGTTCGGCCGCACTTCCCTCCCCACCCGGGGTCGCGACCGCCTAGCCCGTCGAGGATGTCGCTGCTCTGATGCTCAACTCGTTGATGCCCGGTTCCGTCTGATGGCTGGTTTCCGTCTCGTGCGTGGTCCCGCTCATGTCTGAACGAGAGTCGTTCGTGCACCTGCACGTGCACACGGAGTACTCGATGCTGGACGGCGCTGCTCGGTTGAAAGACCTGTTCGCCGGCTGCACCCAGGCCGGCATGCCGGCGCTGGCGATGACCGACCACGGCAATCTCTACGGCGCTTTCGACTTCTACCACCAGGCGAAGGCCGCCGGCATCCGTCCGATCATCGGGACGGAGGCGTACCTCGCGCCCAAGACCCGGTACGACAAGACCGGTGAGAAGTATTCGCACCTGACCGTCTGGGCCGAGAACGCCGCTGGGTTCCGTAACCTCGTCCAGCTTTCCAGCTTGGCCAGCCTGGAGGGGTACTACTACAAGCCGCGGATGGATCGCGAACTGCTCGAACGTCACCACGAGGGCTTGATCGCCACCACCGGATGCCCCGGCGGCGAAGTGAGCCAGGCGCTGGAGCGGGGCGACTACCCGGAGGCGAAGCGGATCGCCGGTGAGCTGGCTGACATCTTCGGTCGGGACAACTTCTACGTCGAGTTGATGAGTCACGGGATCGACATCGAGGAGCGGACCTTTCCCGGGCTGTTGCAGATCGCCCGCGAACTGAAGCTGCCGACCGTCGCCACCAACGACCTGCACTACACCACGCGGGAGCAGGCGGCCTCGCACGAGGTGCTGCTGTGCGTGCAGACCGGCTCGACGTTGGCTGACCCGGGCCGATTCCGGTTCGAGGCGGAGGAGTTCTACCTCAAGTCACCCGCCGAGATGCGCCGGCTGTTCGCCGAACACCCCGAAGCGTGCGACGCGACTCTCGACATCGCCGAGCGGGTCGACTTCGACTGGACCACCGACGGTTACCTGCTGCCGCAGTTCCCACTGCCCGAGGGGCATACCGAAGAGTCCTGGTTCCGGGAGGTGCTCGAGCGGGGCCTGCGCCGGCGGTATGCCGACAACGTGCCGGACGACGTGCGGGCCCAGGCCGAGTACGAAGCCGGTGTCATCATCCAGATGGGCTTCCCTTCGTACTTCCTGATCGTGGCGGACCTGGTCGAGTACGCGAAGTCGCACGGTATCCGGGTCGGCCCGGGCCGCGGCTCGGCCGCGGGCTGCCTGGTGGCGTACGCGCTCGGCATCACCGAGCTCGACCCGCTGCGGTACGGACTGGTGTTCGAGCGGTTCCTCAACCCCGAGCGCATCTCGATGCCCGACATCGACCTGGACTTCGACGAGCGCCGTCGCGCCGACATGATCCGTTACGCGACCGAGCGGTACGGCGAGGAACGGGTCGCGCAGATCATCACTTTCGGCACCATCAAGGCGAAGCAGGCGCTGAAGGACTCCGCCCGGGTGCTCGGCTACCCGTACGCAATGGGAGACCGGCTGACCAAGCTGATGCCCAAGGCCGTGATGGGCAAGGAAGCCAGCCTCACCGACTGTTTCGATCCCGGCTCGAACCGCTACAGCGAGGCGAAGGAGCTGCGCGCGGCATACGAGTCCGAGCCGGACACCCAGAAGGTCGTCGACACCGCGCGTGGCCTGGAGGGGCTCAAGCGGCAGGCGGGGGTGCACGCCGCGGGGGTGGTGATCTGCCGCGATCCGATCACCGACCATGTCCCGGTGTGGCGGCGGGAGGCGGACGGCGCGGTCATCACCCAGTACGACATGGGCAGTGTCGAGAAGCTCGGCCTGCTCAAGATGGACTTCCTCGGTCTGCGCAACCTCACCGTGCTGGACGACTGCCTCGCCGCGATCGAGCGCAACCGGGGCGAGACGGTGGTGTTGGAGGACCTGCCGCTGGACGACCCGGAGGCGTACGCGCTGCTGTGCCGCGGCGAGTCGATGGGCGTGTTCCAACTCGAGGGCGGTCCGATGCGGTCGCTGATGCGGTCCATGCAGCCGTCGACGTTCGAGGACATCTCGGCGCTGATCGCGCTGTACCGACCCGGCCCGATGGGTGTCGGAGCACACCTGGATTACGTCGAGCGCAAGCACGGGCGTAAACCGCAGACGCCGATCCACCCAGAGCTTGCCGAGCCGCTCGCCGAGGTGCTGGACGAGACCTACGGCGTGATCGTCTACCAGGAGCAGGTGATGGCCGCCGCGCAGAAGGTGGCCGGCTACTCGCTGGGACAAGCGGACTTGCTGCGCCGCGCGATGGGCAAGAAGAAGAAGGAGATCCTCGACAAGGAGTACACCGGCTTTGCAGCCGGCATGCGGGAGAAGGGCTTCAGCGACAACGCGATCGCCAGACTGTGGGAGACCCTGGTCCCGTTCGCGGACTATGCCTTCAACAAGGCCCATTCCGCCGGGTACGGCTTGGTGAGTTACTGGACCGCGTACCTGAAGGCGCGCTACCCGGCGGAGTACATGGCTGCGCTGCTGACGTCCACCAAGGACGACAAGGACAAGTCGGCGGTGTATCTCGCTGAGTGCCGCCGGATGGGGATCAAGGTGCTGCCGCCGGACGTGAACGAGTCGGACGGGATGTTCACCGCGCGCGGTACCGACATCCGGTTCGGCCTCACCGCGATTCGCAACGTCGGTGCCAACGTGGTGGCGTCCTTGATCGAGGCGCGCACCGCACAGGGCCGTTTCGCCGACTTCCCGGACTTCCTGGCCAAGGTGCCCGCGCAGGTGTGCAACAAGAAGACGGTCGAGTCGCTGATCAAGGCCGGCTCGTTCGACTCGCTCGGACACACGAGGCGCGGGTTGCTGTCGGTGCACGTCGAGGCCATCGACGCGTGCCTGGAGACGAAACGAGCCGAGGCGGTCGGCCAGTACGACCTGTTCGGCGGAGGTGACGAGGCCGGCTCCGGTGAGCTGGTCGGCCTGCCGGCGCTGCGGATCCCGCTGGACGAGTGGGACAAGTCCACGTTGCTCGCGTTCGAGCGGGAGATGCTCGGACTGTATGTATCCGACCACCCGCTGTCCGGGGTGGAGCACGTGCTCGCGGCGGCATCCGACCACCCGATCACGGCCTTGCAGGGCGAATCGGTGGCCGACGGCACGATGGTGACCCTCGGTGGGCTGCTGACGAATGTCGTGAGGAAGATGACCAAGCAGGGCGCACCGTGGGCGACAGCGACCCTGGAGGACCTCGACGGTGGCATCGAGGTGCTGTTCTTCCCGAACACCTACGCGACTGTTGCGCACCAGATCGTCGAGGACGGTGTCGTCCTGGTCCGGGGGCGGGTGGACAAGCGCGAGGACGTCGCCCGGATCATCGGCATGGACCTGTCCACGCCAGACCTGTCCACCGGGAACCGGGGCCCACTGGTCGTCAGCCTTGCGGCGGCGCGTTGCACCCTGCCACTCGTCGAGCGGCTGAAGGAGGTGCTGGCTTCACACCCGGGTACGACAGACGTCCACCTGGTGCTCACCAACGGCGGCCGTACCACCAAGCTCAAGCTCGACGACACCGTCCGGGTGACGGCGACGTCGGCCCTGATGGCCGACCTCAAGGCGCTGCTCGGGCCGGCCTGCCTCGCTGCCTGATGCCCGCTGGGTTCAGGCGTCCTCACGAATCATGTCGGCGGCGCGCCAGGCCATCGCCATCATCGGCCCGTTGAGGTTGCCGGCGACCATCGCCGGCAGGATCGATACGTCGACGACGCGCAGGTTCTGCACTCCCCGGACCCGTAGCCGGGAGTCGATGGCATCGGTCTCGTTCGGACCCATCGCGCACGCCCCGGACGCGTGGTAGCCGGTGCCACCGTTGAGGAAGCCCGAGTTCAGCAGCGCCTCGTCGTCCTGCACCAGCACGCCGGGCATCGTCTCCAGCAGGATCTCGTCGGCGATCGGCTGCTGTGCCACCAGTTCCCGCATCCGCTTGAACATGTTCAGCGAGATCACCCGGTCGTGCTCGGTGTCGAGATAGCCGGCGACCACCCGGGGCAGCGCATGCGGGTCGGTCGAGCGGATGTGCACCGAGCCGAGGCTCGTCGGTCGCAGTACGAAACCGAGCAACGACAAGCCGGGACGCTGCTCCAGGCTGATGTCGAGCGGGCCGATCCCGACGGACATCGGTGCGAGCAGTACCTGAGCGTCCGGGCGATCCGAATCCGGACTGCTGCGCAGGAACGCGAGCATGTCGTATGCCGGGGTCGCCAGCGGACCTTGCCGGTTCAGCAGGTACTTCATGCCGCTCAGGGCCTGGCGGCTCGGCTTGGACAGCAGCCGGTTGTAGCCGATGTCCCGCTTGAGCCGCATCTGCAGCGGGAAGCAGCGGTGCTCCCGGATGCCCTCGCCGACCTGCGGGCTGTCGACCCTGACGTCCACGCCCGCCTCGCGCAGCACTTCGCGCGGTCCGATCCCGGACAACTGAAGCAACTGCGGCGTCGCGATGCTGCCGAGCGACAGGATGACTTCGCGTCGGGCGTTCAACTCGATCCGGCCCGCGCCCTGTGTCGCGCTTACCCCAGTGACCCGGTTCCCCTCGAACACCAGGCCGGTGGCGGTGGTTCCGGTCATCACGGTGAGGTTCGGACGCTTGCGCGCCGGGTGCAGGAACGCCTTCGCGGCGCTCACCCGCATCCCGTTACGGGTGTTCGCCGGGGTGTAGCCGGCCCGCTCCTCGTCCGAGGCGTTGATGTCGTCGACCCGCTTGAGGCCGAGCGCGGACGCGGAGTCGAGCAGCTTCTCGGATACCTCGTCGCCACGGCGGACGACGCTGATGTGCACTGGGCCGCCGGCGCCACGCATGTCGGACGCGCCGAGTTGGTGATCCTCGATCTGCTTGAAGATCGGCAGGATCTGCGACCAGCCCCAGCCGGGATTGCCCAGTGCCTCTATGGCGTCGTAGTCCGCCTGTGCGCCCCGGTTGTAGACCATGCCGTTGATCGAGCTGGATCCGCCGAGGACCTTGCCGCGGGACCAGAGTTCGGTCTGCCCGTAGGGCCCGAACGGCTCCGTCTGGTACTTCCAACTGAACGTTTCGTTGTCGATCGTGTACGCGAAGCCTTTCGGCACATGCAAGGCGGGATGCCGATCGCCGCCGCCGGCTTCGAGCAGCAGGACCGAGCACGCGGGGTCCTCGGTCAGCCGGTTGGCCAGGACACAACCGGCGGTGCCGGCGCCCACGATGACGTAGTCGAATTTGCTCATGAGGTCTCCCCGAAGCGGGGACCCTGCTGGCCCGGAGCGGCCACGGGTCCTCTGGTGGTGTGATGTCAGTCACGTCGAAGGTAACCTACGCCCCGTAGGCTGTGGGCGGCCGGGTGTGCGCGCCGTGCGGACGTACCTGCAGCAGTGTGGGGTGGTCTGCCCGCCGATCTAGGATCGAGGCCGTGAAGCTGGCCCGGGGAACCCGCGAAGTCTTCGACGCCGAGACGCTGCTGGAGGAGTATGTGGGGCCGCGGCGCCGCGGCCAGCGCTACGCCTACCCGCATTACGACGGCCTGGTCACGAACGGGGACCCGAATCGGCTGTGCACCGGGGACCTGCTTGCGCCGAGCTTGCTCGGTGCGCCGGTCGACCTGGACCGGATGGCGACCCTCACGGCGTTGATGCCGTTGATGCAACGCGGCCTGGATGCACTGCCGCCGCAGGTGTCGATCATGGGCGCCGGATCGGAGGTGCTCAACCAGGTGGCTGCCCTGTACGACCCGCTGGACGACCCGAGCATCTCGGACCGGGACGTGAAGGGCTCGCTGCTCGCGAAGGTGCTGCACCGCAAGCGTCCTGCGCTTATCCCGTTGTTCGACTCCCGGGTGCGTGACTTCTATCGCACCGAGGGTGCCGTACCGCCGGCACCGCGTGGTGCCCGTACTTTCCGTGAGTACATGGAGTTGCTGATCCCGGTGATCAGGGATGACCTGCGTGAGAACGCCGAGGAGTTCAACGACCTGACTCGGCTTGCCCGGGAGGACGGTCCGCCGCTCACCCCACTGCGGGTGCTGGACATCATCGTCTGGATGAGTTCCGCGGTCTGACTCCATCCGTCTGACTCCATCCGTCTGACCTCTGTGTGACGCCCGGGATCGTGTTCCCGCGCGGTCTCCAGCATGACCTCCGGTTTGTACGCGGTTCCGGCACCCAGAAAGCGCGTACAAACCGGAGGCGATGGTGTGGGTGACCGGTGTCCGCAGCGCCCTCAGGCGCGCCTGGCTCGGTGTGCTTGCGTACCCTGTTGTCCGATGGACGCCTACGTGGTTGACGGGCTCACCCGGCGCCACGGCACGGTGCTCGCCAACGATCGGATCAGTCTGCGGGTCGCCGCCGGTGAGGTGTTCGGATTGCTCGGTCCGAACGGGGCGGGCAAGTCGACGCTGGTGCGCCAACTGGTCGCCCTGATCCGCCCCGACGCCGGTCGGATCGCGCTACGTGGCCGCGCGTTGGAACGGCGGACGGTGGGTCGGTGGGTCGGCTATCTGCCGCAGGGCGACGGCGCGCTGGCGGATGTGCCGGTGGCGCTCGCCTTGACTACCACCGCCCGGCTGCGCGGACTCGGCCGCAGCGCGGCGCGCGGTACCCGCGACGAGCTCATCCACGAGCTCGGCCTGGCTGCGGTCGCTGACCGGCCGCTCGGGCTGCTCTCCGGCGGGCAGCGTCGGCTCGCCGCCTTCGCGACCGTGCTCGCCGGCGAGCGACCGGTCCTGGTTCTGGACGAGCCCACCACCGGGCTCGATCCGGTCGCGCGACGCTCGGTGTGGTCGGCACTGTCACGGCGGCGGCGCGAGCAGGGCGCCACCGTGGTGCTGGTGACACACAACGTGCTCGAAGCCGAGACGGTACTGGACCGGGTCGCGGTGCTGGACCGCGGACGGGTGATCGCCTGCGACACGCCTGGCGCACTCAAGGCCGCGGTGAGCTCGGACGTACGGCTCGACCTGGTCTGGCGGCATGCGCCCCCGATGGACGAGCCGGTCGTCGCGCGGCTGGCCGCCGACGCCGTGGTCGACGGGCAGCGCTGGTCGCTGAGGATGCCGACCGAGCAAGCGCGGACCGCGCTCGGCCAGCTGACCTCCGGGGCCGCGTACGCCGCCCTGGACGACTTCACCCTGGCCACGCCGAGCCTCGAGGACGTGTACCTGGCGTTGGGCGGGCGCGCGCGCGACCTCGAGCACGGCGGATGATCGTGACCATGTCCACGTCCGTCT
>DASZVT010000069.1:0-4151 GCA_035546915.1 Mycobacteriales bacterium
ACCGGAGCGTTCGCTGGGAACGCGATGAGACCACCCGCTGACCGCGGGCCGGCCGGTGCCGGCGTCGGATACTTGGTGAGCCAGTACCCCGCGCTCTCGCACACGTTCATCGAGCGGGAGGTGCGCGGTGTGCGGGCCAGCGGCCTTCGGGTCGACACTTTCTCGGTCCGCCCCGCGACGCCGGGCGACGTCCTGTCCGCCGCGGACCGGGAAGCCGTAGCCGGCACCACCGTGCTGCAGCGACTACCACCGAGCGCCTGGGTCCGCGCGTTCGCTCCGGTGCTGCGCCACCCGGTCGGCTACCTCGGGGTGCTGTGGAGGGCGCGGCACCGGGGTGCGCGCGGCGTCCGAGCGGCGGTCTGGCGCTTGTTCTACGCCGTCGAGGCGACGCTGCTCGTCGGTCAGCTTGCTCGGCGCGGGCTGCGGCACGTGCACGTCCACCTCGCGAACAACGGTGCAGACATCGGACGGCTCGCGGCAGAGCTGGGCAATGCCTTGCACCGCCGGTCCGGCCGGTGGACGTGGAGCTTCACCATGCACGGCCCGACCGAGTTCCGCGATGTCACCGCGTTCGACCTGGCCGGCAAGGTGCGCTCGGCATTGTTCGTGGCGTGCATCAGCGAGTACTGCCGCAGCCAGCTGCAGCTGCTGGTCGAACCACCGTTTTGGGACAAGCTCACGGTGCTGCACATGGGCATCGAGCCCGAACGGTTCCCGCCGCTCGCTGCCACCCGATCACGGCGACCACCGGGGCCGCTCCGGATCCTGTTCGTCGGTCGCCTCGTCCCGGACAAGGGACCGAGCCTGCTGGTGCGTGCGGTCTCCGAGCTGGTCGCGACGGGCCAGGAGGTGGAGCTCGCGCTGGTGGGCAACGGTCCTCTGCGCCAGGAGCTCGAAGAGCTGGCCACTGCCGCGGGTATCGCGGGAAGGGTGCAGTTGCCGGGCGGGGTCGGTCAGGACGACATTCTCGGCTGGTACGAGTGGGCCGACGTGTTCTGCCTGCCCAGCTTCGCCGAGGGCCTGCCGGTGGTGCTCATGGAAGCGCTCGCCACCGAGCTCCCGGTCGTCACCACCGGAATCGTAGGCATCCCGGAGTTGGTCGTCGACGGCGTGAACGGGCGACTCGTGGTGCCCGGACGCAGCGACGTACTGGTCGAGGCGATCATGTCGCTCGTCCCAGCTGAGACACGCCGGGCTTGCGGTACGGCCGGCCGCAAGGCGGTGCTGGACGGCTTCGTCGCCGCGGACACCTCACGCGCGTTGGCGGAGGTCTTCCGCGGCACCCTCGAGCTGCCACCGCCGGTCCTGCGGCCGTGAGCGGTTCAGAGCGCGAGCCTGCTGCCGAGGAACCGCTCGCCAGCAGCGGTGCAGCCGTGCCGGCGCGGTCCGGGCGGACGTCACTGAGCACGATCCTGCGTGGCGGAGCGTGGCAGACCGCCGGTCAGTTCATTCCGATTGCCGTCAACCTTGCGCTCACGCCGTACATCATCCACGGCCTCGGGGTCGACCGGTACGGGCTCTACATGTACATCGCGAGCCTGGGCGCGTTCATCGGTTCCTTCGACGGCGGCTTGAACATCAGCACCCAGCGCTTCTTCTCGATCTTCGCCGGCCGGGACGACCGGGTGGAGACGACGCGGCTGTTGACCACCCTGATCGGCCTGGTCGGGGCGATCGGTGTGGCGATCACCGTGGTGCTCTGGTTTCTCGCGCCGCCGCTCACCGAGCTGCTGAACATGCCGCATCAGCTGCACTCGGAAGCGATCTTCATGGTGCGCACCATGGGAGCGATCGTGGGAACGGCGCTGATCCGCAACATCCCGGTCGCGGTCCTGATCGCGCGGCAGCGTTACCTGTTGATCAACGCGAACACGGTCGGCAACCACGGCGTATATGTGATCGGCCTGATCCTGACCGTGCAGAACCACTGGGGCCTGCAGGGGGTCGCGCTCACCCTGATCGCCCAACAGGTGGTGAGCACGGTCGTGCTGCTCCCGCAAACGATGAAAGGCTTGTCCCGCAAGGGGATCAGCCTCTACTCGCGGAAGGAGCTACGGGAGTTCCTGAGCTACTCGGGCAAGGTCCAGATCACCGGAATCGCCGCGCTGATCCTCACCGAACTCGACGGGCTGCTGCTCGGTGCGGTGCTGCCGATCCGCTATGTCGCGATCTACAGCGCCGGGGCCAGCTTCGCGACGCAGCTGCGCCGGGTGCCCTCGAATGCCGTCTCGCCGATGCTGACCACGCTCGGGCACCGGTTCGGGCGAGAAGGCGAGGCGGGCCTGATGGACGAGTTCCGCCGACTGCAGAAGGTCTGGGTGGTCGGCATCGTCGGGTGGTGTGCGGTCGGCACCGGTGCGACGCTGTTCGCCTTGGATGCGTGGCTGGGGTCTACCTTCCGCAACTCCGGCATTGTCGGCGCGGTGGCGATGATCGGGTCGCTCGCGTACATGCTGCCCGCAGTCATGAACGCGGCGCTCAGCGTCGCTGGACGTCCCGGTCTGGAGGCCCGGTTCAGCGTCGTCATGGTCGTGGTCAACGTCGGGCTGACGATCCCGCTGGTGTTCACCGGGCCGATCGGCGTCGCTGCCGCGACCGCGGCGGGCCAGATCGCCGCCTCCATCTACCTGATGCGGATCGTGCGCCGCCGGTGGCGGCCGGATGCGCCCAGTTTCTTCAGCGACGTCCCGGTGGTGCCGGCACTGGTCAGCCTGGTGGTGGTCCTCGGCGCCGAACTCGCGCTGCATCCGGTCGTCCCGGAAGGGCCGGCGGGACTGCTGCTGTGTGCGGTTCCAGCGGCGATTGGGCTCGCGCTCTACGCGCGCCTGGTGCTCGGCGCCAAACCGGCCGAGGCTGTGCGCCGAGCCCTGGGTCGGGAAAAATCAGCGCCACCGCAGGCCTATTCGGCGGAAGCCGAGTCCAGTGTCGACTAGCCCGGACACCACACGTCCCCCGATCGGCCTACCGATCCCCTTTTAGGAGATCGCCAGCACGACCGACCTTCTCCCCAGGACTCGACCTGAGGGAGATGACCATGCTGGATCAGGGCCTCGATTCCGCCATCGGGCGTTATCGCCGGAGCGCGCTGTACGGAACCCTGGGAGTCGGCCTGGTCGCGGGCGTGCTGAGCCCGTCGCTCGCCTTGGCGTCCAACTCGCATCCTGCGGCCACGACGCAGCACCGCACCTCGCTGGCGCCGGCATTCCACATCACGCTGCAGGAGTTCCTACGTGGCGGGCGGCCGGTGCTCAAGGGCTCCAGCCCGACGAAGGCCACGGTGACGCCGAGCCCGTCCGCGGCGACGACCCAGCCTGTCTCGGTCCCGTCATCCGGTGTGACTTCGTCCAGTACGAGCTCGAGCGGCAGTTCGGCGCCGGCGACGTCGGGCCTACCCTGGTCGCCGCTCGGCGGCGTGTTCGGGGCCGCCAGTGTCTGGAAGCTGAACATCGCGTCGGCACCGGTGGGCGCCGGTTCGGCTGCCATGGTGTCCAACCTGGCGACCGCGGTCACCAGCCGCTACAACGGGGTGGCGGCCTTCAACGTCGACCAGTACACGACCAACTTCTACACGGTCGGGCCGAACACGCCCCGGACGAACGTGGCGTTCAACGACTGCCAGCAGAAGGGCTATCTGCCGGCTGGTCTGACCGGTTCGGGCGGCCAGTTCTCCGACGTGCCGATTCCGGCCGACGCGACCCCGTCGGCGGGCACTGACGCGGAACTGACGATCTACTCACCGTCGACCGACCAGCTGTGGGAGTTCTGGATCGCCCAGCACACCGGCGCGGGCTGGTCCGCCTGCTGGGGCGGCCGGATCGACCACGTATCGACCTCACCCGGGTACTTCACCAACAACTTCGGTGCCACCGCCACCGGGCTGCCGGTGGCGGGCGGGATGATCAGTATCCAGGACGTGAAGTCCGGGTCGATCAACCACGCGATGTCGCTGCTCATCCCGGATGCGGCGACGTGGAACAACTTCTCCTACCCGGCGCAGCGCAGCGACGGGAACAGCTCCGCCGCTGGCGCGATCCCCGAAGGCACCCGGTTCCGGCTGGACCCGTCGTTGGACGTGACCAAGCTCGGGCTGACCCCGGTCGGCGTGATGATCGCCCGGGCGGCGCAGAAGTACGGCTTCATCGTCACCGACC
>DASZVT010000070.1:0-5419 GCA_035546915.1 Mycobacteriales bacterium
CGGTCAGCACATCGTCGGCGTCGAGCGTGACCGTCACCGTTCGGTCCTGCGTAGTCACGGTCAGCACGCCGGCGTCGAATTGCGGAATCGGGCCGTCGGCCACCACTACCGTGAAGTTCTCGTCGAGACTGAGCAGTAGCCCTTCGCGGGTGTGTACCTCGACCGAACCGTCTGCTCGCCGCACAGTTGTAACGCCGTCCGTCCGGCGTACCGTCACACCCGCTTCGTCGACGGTCACCGTTGTGCCGGGCCTGCCCTCGCCGCCGTCAGCCAGCTCGATCGTGCCGTCCTCGGTAACCCGGGCACCGGGCACCGGCGCGCCGGGTGTGAGCTCGTATTTGGTGTCGTTGAGTGAAAGCACGGCTTGGCGGTCCGCGCCGACCTGGACCTCGGCGCCGGTCGCCGCCCCGCCCGTGGCGGAGACGGTGACCGTTTCCCGGGTCAGGCGCAGCACCGGCGGGAACGCCAGCCGGGCGAGGCCGAGCATCCGGGCAGAGGTGGCGGGACCGGCTTCGTCGGCCGAGATGGTCAGCAGGTGTGCGCCGATCGCCAGGTCGAAAATCTCATCGGGACTGAGCTTGTCACCGAGCTGGTCTCCTGGCAGCGAGCGCAAGGCCTTGGCCAGTGCCTGCCATCGTGCACTTCGCCGCATGGTCTGCCCTTGCCCTGCGCTGACGATGTCGTCGAGCAGGCGGCCGATCGTCCGCCCGAGCGCGCGCACGGCGCCATCGGCGGAGCCGTCGTGTCCGGCGCTGATGGCGATATCGGTGTCGCTGCCAGCGGGCCGCGAGTACCCCTCGTGCAGGGCCACGAACGCGGCACGGCCGGCCGGTCCCACGTAACGGACCTCCCCCGCGCCGACGTGGATCCGGCCCCCGGTGGCGATGAGCCGCGCCGCGATGCGCGCGTGTATCTCGTCGGGCAGGTTTTCCAGCAGGCCCACCAGGAAAGGCGGGGTAGCGTCTTCGAAAACGATCCGGTCCGTGCCGTACAACCCGGTCAGCCGGGGGCTGTGGATCCGCGACATGGGCCGACGCCGGCCTGCCTCGATCGTGGTGAACAGGTCGGCGCCCAGCGCGTCCGCGAATGACCGCCCGTCGAAGTCCGCCGCGGCCGGGGTGTTCTCCACGAACATGGCATATCCGGCCACGGATCCGGCCAGATCATCGGCGTACTTACCTGCCAGCAGCGCACGATACAACCCGACGAGCAGGATCTGGGTGTCGCGTGTGTACCGGCTTCCGGCGCGCACCAACGTCCGCTGCGTGTGGTAGTCCAGGCCCAGCGGGTTCAGCAGCCTGGGTTCGCCGGACCGCAGTTGCGCGTTGTACCGCTCGATTTCCGCCGCGAGATCATTGAGCAGCGCTGCGGACCGGACGACGCCCGGCTCGGCCGCGAACGCCTGCAACTGCCCGCCCAGCACCGCCCGCAGCTGGATCAGCCGTTCCCCGGCAGCGGCGGGTTCCCGTTCCGCTGCCCGGACCCAGAAATCTTCGGCGGCGGTGATCGACCACCACAGGTCACGTGCGGTGCGAGTGCCCACGGCCGGCTCCGGGCCCGCCCACGCCTTGTCGAGCCCGAGCGGCTCCGTCGCCGGCGCACTGGTCCCGACGGCGCGATCGCTGCCCACTTCTCCACCAACCTCGGACAGGTCCCGCTGAGTCCGCGCGGACACGATCCTGGCCTCGTTGACCGTCGATCGCGGCGCGCGCCCTTCTTCGGCTGCCCGGGCGAACTCGTTCGCGGCCTGGGCCCTGGCCAGGACCCCCGGCATCCGGAGGATGGCCGTGGCGTCGCGGGCCGGGACGGGGGCGGCCGCTTCCGGGGACAGCACACGGAGCCCGGCGACCCGCAATCGCACCCTGAGTTCGCGCAGCGCTCGGCCGAGCCGGCCGGGCGCCCGCGTATCGAGCGCGTCGAGATTTCCCGGTTGCCGGCGGCCGGCTTCGAGCATGGTCAACCGGATCCGGTGCACCAGCGAATCGCCGGTCAGCCCGGGCACCGCGAGGCGCACGATATCCCCGATCGTCACGCCGTCCCTGGCCCCAGGCTCACGCACGTCTTCCGCGAGCCGGTTCGGGTCCAGCGAGTAGCCGTGGTGCTGGACCGCCGCGGTCAGGAACAGTTCGCTCAGTGCATCGCCGGTGTGCTGAGCACGGTCCAGGAACTGCTCGGACAGCGGATCACCCATGGCCGCCAGCCGGTGCCAGAGTGACTCCCGCATGGCCGCCGCCAGCGCAAGGCGGCCGGCGAACCGTTCCGCCGCGGGCAGGCTCTCGATCGCCTCGCGCCAGCGGTCCACCATGAGTGCGATGTCGGCAGCGAGATCACGACCGCGCTTGAGCGCGGACAACCAGCCGTCGCGCTCGCCGGTGCGCCGGGCGCCAGTGAAGTTCGTCCGCCAGGCCTGGTGGAGCCAGGAGATCACGTCGCGGTCGAGGCCGGCGGGCACCGTGCCAGGCCGCTGTGCGTCCAGCCAGGTGACGAGTGCGCCCATCGGTGACTCGACCTCGCCGACCAGTTCGGACCACGCGGTGAGCCAGGCGGTGTCCGGTGCGATCCGCAGAACGTTGGCCTCGATGAAGGCCTCGACGTCGGCGAGTACATCCTCCGCCGCATTCCCCTCGGGAGTCCGGTTGCCCGTGACGACCACCCGGACCACACCGCCGGCGTCGGAGCTGATCCTGCTCAGCCCGGCGCGCACCGTGAACCCGCCGTTCGCGGCCTCCGCCGGCCAGCTCGCGTGAACCAAGGTGCGGTCGGCGCCGATCGCGGCGACGGGTTGGCCGTCCCGCAGGACATCCACGCTGCCGTCCGCGCGCAGCACCGTGGTCGTGCCGTCCACCGTCCGGATCGTGACCGTGCCACGACCGAGCACGACCGTCGCCCCGGCGGCCAGTTCGATCTCGTGGCCGCGGACAGTCACACCTTCGGGAAGCTCGCCGATTTCCCTGCTGTTGACCAGAATCGAACCGTCCACAGTGGCCTGGACCGTCACGCCCAGGCTGGTGGCCACAGTGATCGACTCGCGCTCGACAGTCACCACGGGCACAGTGCCGGGCAGGTCCGCGCCCAGCATCGCCCGCAGGCCCAGCCGCTTCCGCGGGGCCGCGTTCCCGGCGCGGTCCACGTGGTATCCGATGACCAGCTGGGCCAGCAGCGCGGCGGCCTCGGTTCGCACTCCGACCGGCACAGCGTGCCGGGTGAGCGAAAGCACCGTCTGGTGCAGCAGGTCCCATTCAAGCCCTGTGCCGCTGTCCAGCAGGCCGGCAATGGACGGGGAGCCGGGTGCGAACCGCAACTCTCCGCTGCTGTCGCCGGAGTAGCCCTCGTGCAGCGCCTCGACGGCCGCAGTCGGCCGGGCGCCCACGTGCACGCCGGTGCCGATCGCCGCCGCACGCGCGGCGATCCGCCCGTGCAGGACGGCCGGCAGGATGGCGAACGCCGCGAGCTGTCCGGGATCGTCCACCACGAGCCGCGTCCCGTAGAACTGACGCAGGCGCTGTAGCGCTTCGCCGACCGGGGTGCGCTCGGCCGGGGCCGGCAACACATCCGCTGCCATGCGCTGCACCGCTTCCGCTTTGGCCGGCGTTTCACGCAGGAAGCGAGCGAAGCCTTCGACCTCGCCGTCGACCTCGGCACCGATCAGCCCGGCCGCCTCCAGTGTCGCGCGGTACCGGGTGATGAGCACGGCCTGTGACTCGGTGTCGAGATGGGTCTGACCGTCCACTGTGGTCAGTTGTAAAGCCTTCGCGGACAACAGCTCCAGCGGGTCGGCCAAGGTTGCGTCGCCGGACAGCAGGTCCTGCAGGGCCGGGTTGTCCGCGACATCCTCGGCGACCCTGGCATTGACACCCCGGACGTCATCCGACAGCGTGCCCAGGAGCCGGCTCGCTGCCCCGATGTCCCCCGCGTCGATCGCGTTGCTGTAACGGAGTGAGACCTGCTGCAGGCGACTGAGCTCGCGCACCACGTCCCCCACGGTCTCGAGCGCGTATTGGGCGTTGTCCGCCCCATCGCTCGCACGGGCAGCCTCCTCGGCAGCGATCGAGACTCGTGTCCAGCGGTTGGCTGCCGAGATCATCATCTGCGAGACGGACTGCGGGGCGGACTCGACGGGCTGTCCGACGGCAGCGAGGGCGACGTCCCGGCCGCGGACAGCGTCGGCGTGCAGCAGACGCGCGTTGTTGACCGTGTCCCTGGCATTCGCGGCGGCATCGCCGCTCGCATTCAGCAGCTGCTGCTCGGCGCTGCGCACCCGGTCCGCGGTAACCGCCACGAGGCGCGACCACATGTCCGCAGCCCGCGCCGCCACCTCTGATCCACCCTGACGCGCGCTTTGCCACGCCTGCACGGCTTCGAACAGCTGGTAGCTCCTCGGCCGCACCGCGGGCGGCACGTTCCGCACTGCTTCGCTGTACTCCCTCCCGAACAGCTCCGCGAGTTCCGCGGTCAGTCCGGGCACACGCGTGTCGACCCGCAGCCGGGTGCCGGTGGCGACCAAGTCGGCCTGTAACAGGGCCGTGTCACCGTGGATCGGTGAGCCGTCGAAACGACTCACCCCGGCCAGCGGCACCCCAGCGATGCCGGTCAGCGGAGCACCATCGACGTCCGTCGTGAAGCGAAGATGCTCCGGGTCGAGCAGCGTCAGCCGCTCTTCGCCGGACACCGGATTGTAGTGATACCGCAGGTTTTCGCCGTGCGCGTCGCCGAGTGAGATCGCCCGCCAAGCCTCCGGAGCGGATTGGACGAGTCGGCCGAGCCGGTCCAGCACATCGAACAGCGTCTGGTCAGCGGGCTCGTCCCGGACGTACTCGGCCGCCGCTTCCACCCAGCCCGCGCCCAGCGACCAGTCCGGTCCACTGCGGTCGCGGCTTTCGATGTGCAGCTCCGCATAGGCACGGGCGATCTTGACGACCATCCGGCGCACGACCTCGACCGCCTGTGCGCGCGCCTCGTCCGTCCGGGCGTTGCGGACGGCGAGGAGCGCCTCCTCCAGCGTCACACCGGGCGCCACGGAGGTCAGCAGCACGGCCTTGGTGACATCGCCGGAGATCCGGCCCGCCGCAAACACCTGCGGTGTCTCGAACTCCAGGGTGACCAGCTGCTCGAGCCGGTCGTAACCCCAGATCGTAGCCGCGAGCCTGCCGATGCGGTCATGTGGACGGGTACCAGGGTGCCGCTCACCGATCTGGTCGAAAACGGTGAGCACCGCGCGGGGCCCGGTGCGGTCGGACAGGACCAGCACTTCCGGGTTGCCGTAGGGGGTGGTGATCGTCAGCTCGCTCGCCAGCACGTCGAGCGGCCCGGCCGCGAACGCGAGCAGCGCTTCGTGCTGCTGCGCGACCGGTCTGGTCGGGTCCACTCCGTCGACCTTCGGCAACGTCGCGACAAACTCGCGCCTGCCGATCGCGTGGAT
>DASZVT010000071.1:0-12733 GCA_035546915.1 Mycobacteriales bacterium
AAGCCGCCGGAACGCCGCCCCGCGCCAAGCGCGGGCGGCGTTCCGGCGTCTCTCGTCGCTCGGACCCAGCTACGTGGACCAGCTACTTTGACTTCGCCTTGAACGACTCGGAGATCTTGCGCACGTCGTCGGTGCCGAAGGACTCCGACTCCGCGCTGAGCGCGAACGGCAGGACGGTCTGCGCGACCTGCTGCAGGTGCAGGTTCACCGCACGCTTGGTGTCCTGCAGTGCCTGCGCCGGCTTCTCCGCCAGCTTGTGCGCGAGCGTCTTGGCCTCCTCGAGCAGCTTGTCCGCCGGTACCACGCGGTTCGCGAGCCCGATTGCGACGGCCTGCTCAGCCGGGATCTTCTCACCGGTGAACAGGTACTCCTTGGCCTTGAGGATGCTCATCATCAGCGGCCAGGACATGGCGCCGCCGTCACCCGCGACCAGGCCCACGTTCACGTGCGTATCCGCCATGAACGCGGTGTCGGCGATCAGCACGATGTCGCAGAGCGCGGCCACGCTGCAACCGAGGCCGACCGCGGGACCGTTCACCGCGGCGACCACCGGGAGGTGGAACTCCAGCATCCGGTCGACCAGCCGGCGCGCGCCCCGCAGCGACGCCCGGCGGTGCTCCGCGTCCTCGTAGTCCCGGACGAAGCCCGGGATGTTCCCGCCGGCGCTGAAGGCGCGTCCCGCGCCGGTCAGCACCACCGCACGGACCGCTGGGTCGGTGGCCAGGTGCTGCCAGACGTCCACCATCGCGTCGTGCAGCGGGTCGATGAACGCGTTCAGCATGTCCGGGTTGTTCATGGTCAGGATGCGGACCGGGCCGTCTGACTCGATCAGCAGTTCTTTGGGCGGCGTGAAGGTCACAGGTGTCTCCAAGGGGTAGGGATGGGGTCAGGCATATCACGTCCGGCGCTCATCGCGAACCCACGGGTGGCAGCGCGGCCCCCGGCCCGTCCAGGCCCTGTGTCGTCAGTTCGTCGACCGGCACGCCCCGGATCGACGCGTCGAGCACCTGCACTGTGTGCGCGACCGGCATCCGCTGGCCGCGCGCGCCGAGCGCGGTGGCCACCTGCATCCAGCAGCCCGGGTTGGCCGTGACCATCAGCTCGGCACCGGTGTCCACGACCGCTTGTGCCTTGCGTTCGCCGAGTTCCCGGCCGGTATCCGGGTGCAGGATGTTGTAGACACCCGCGCTGCCGCAGCACATCTGTCCGTCGGCGATCTCGCGCAGCTGCAGGTCGGGGATGCGTTGCAGTAACCGCCGCGGCTGCGCACGGACTCCCTGTGCGTGCCCGAGGTGGCAGGCGTCCTGGTAGGTGATGGTGACGGGAAGCGGGTGCATCGGTGCGACCGGGCCGAGCTCGTCGAGCAATTCGGACACGTCCCGAACCACCGTGGAGAACGCCGCGGCGCGCTGCGCCCAGGCCGGGTCGTCGGCCAGCTGGTCCACGTACTCCTTGAGGTTGGAGCCGCAACCGGCGGCATTCGCCACGACCGTCTCGACTCCGGCGGCCTCGAAGCACTCGATCATCCGGCGCGCGTACCGCAGTGCCTCCTGCCGCCGGCCACCGTGCGCCGACAGCGCGCCGCAACACGGCTGGGCAGCAGGCACGACCACGTCGCAGCCCTCGGCCGCGAGCACCCGGACGGTGGCGGCGTTGACGTCGGGGAAGAACGCGCCTTGCACGCACCCGGTGATCAACCCGACGGTGCGGCGGCGGGTTCCGACCGCGGGCGTGTGTTCCGGCAGCGACGGCATCGGCCCGAGCCGAGGGGCCAGCGTCTCGAGGACCTGCACCGGCGCCGGCAGCAACTTCAGCAGGCCGCTGCGCGCGACCAGCCGGCGCAGCCCGGAGCGCTGGTAGAGGAGCAGCGGTCCGCGCAATGCCCGCAGCCGGCGCGGATGCGGGAACAACGCGTAGATCAACTTCCGCAGCAGGCGCTCGGCCCGCGGGCGCTGCACCCGCCGCTCGATCTGGCCGCGGGTGTCTTCCAGCAGCCGGTCGTAGCGCACCCCGGAGGGGCAGGAGCTGACGCACGCCAGGCAGCCGAGGCACTGGTCGAGGTGCCGTACCGCTGACACGGACAGCGGCTCCCCTTCCAGCCCCTCCTTGATCAGGTCGATGCGCCCGCGTGGGCTGTCCATCTCCTGGCCCCACAGGCTGTAGGTCGGGCACGACGGCAGGCAGAATCCGCAGTGCACGCAGTCCGCCACCAGCGCGGCCTGTGGCGGGTGGTCGGCGTCGAACGCCGGGATCAGCGGCAGCGCCCGCGGCGCCGGGCCCGAACCAACCGTCGCGGCGTCGATGCTGGCCGGCCGACCAGAACCGGCCGGTCGGCCGGCAGTGCCGTCGGTGCCGGTGTCCTCGGCGTTCGTACTCATCAGATCCCTCCGACGAAGCGGCCCGCGGCGAAGCGGTGCTGCGGGTCGTACTCGTCCTTGACGCGGCGCATCAGCGGCAGGCTGTCGCCGACCGGTCCCCAGTGGTCGACCTGTCCGCGCAGGTCGACCGGTGCCGCGACGACCACCGCGTTGCCACCGACCGGTCCGAGCGCGGCGCGCAGCCGGTCGAGCGCTGCCACAGCGGAGCCGGTAATGGCGGCGTACGTGATGCCGGAGCAGGCGGACGCGCGCACCTCGGTCCCCGCCGGCAGCGCGGCCAGCACCACCGGCAGCGCCTTGGGCGGATGCGCGATCCGTACCCCCAGCGCGTCCGGGTCGACGGGACGCTCCCCGAAGTCGGCCGGCAGCTCCGTCGTGATGGCGCCGCCGCCGAGCAGCGCCACGGCTGCTTCAGCCTGCGCCGCAACCGATTCCGGGATCGACTCGAATAGCACCAGCAGGCTGGCGCCGGCGCCGGTGCGAGCGCTCAGTTCCACCGCGGTCGGGGTCAGCGGAGAGTGCGACAGCAGCCGCGCGCAGGACGCGGCATCGACGGCCCGGTCGAGTTCGACCGTGACCGTGGCGAGCGCGCGCGGCAGCGGGTGCAGTCGCCAGGTGGTCGTCACGACCGCACCGAGGCTCCCGTGCGCGCCGATGAACAGCTTGCCGAGGTCGTATCCGGCGACGTTCTTCACCACCCGGCCACCGGCCACCGCCCGGGTGCCGTCCGGCAACACCACGGTGATGCCGATCAGCAGGTCCCGTGCGGTGCCGTAGCGCAGCCGGCGCGGGCCGGACGCGTTCGCGCTCACGATGCCGCCGAGCGTCGCCCCCGGCTCGCACGGGTCCAGTGCCAGCATCTGCCCGGACCGGGCCAGCTGTTGCTGCAGGTCGGCCAGCCGTACCCCGGCTTCGGCCACCACCACCAGGTCGCCGGCGGCGTGGTCGACCACGCGGTCCAGCCCGCGCAGGTCGAGGGCCACATCGACCGCTCCGGCCGGCGCGGCCCAGTCGAGCTTGGTCCGGTTGCCGTGCGGGAGCACGCTGCGCCCCTCGGCAGCGCACTCGCGCAGGACATCGACCGTGTCCTCGACGCTGCCCGGGCGGGCGACGGTGGCCGGGACCTGGCCGTCGACGGCGTCAGCGGCTGCGCCGGGGCGCGTCGCCGACGCGGATGCCGGCACTCAGAACACCTCGGCGATACCGGCGGCGGACAGCGGGTGTTCCCCGGTTCGCGGTCCCGGCCGTTCGCCGCACAGCCGCGGGGTGGGGAAGATCTTGCCCGGGTTCGCCAGCCCGGCCGGGTCGAAGGCGCAGCGCAGCCGCTGCATCGCGTCCAGGTCGTCCGGGCTGAACTGGTTCGCCATCTTGCCTTTCTTCTCGAAGCCGACCCCGTGCTCGCCGGTGATCGATCCGCCCCGGTCGATGCACAGGTCAAGGATGTCTCCGGCCAACTCCTCAGCGACCTCGGCCTGTCCGGGCACGCCGTCATCGAAGAGGACGAGCGGGTGCAGGTTGCCGTCGCCGGCGTGGAAGACGTTCGCGACGCGCAGCCCGCTGGCCTGGGCCATCCGGTCGATCTCGTCGAGCACGTTCGCGAGCTGGGTCCGCGGGATGACGCCGTCCTGGACGAAGTACGCCGGGCTGATGCGGCCCACTGCGGCGAAGGCCGACTTGCGACCACGCCACATCGTCATCCGCTCCTCGTCGTCCGCGGCGATGCGGATCGCGAACGCGCCGCGGGCAGCGACCAGGCGCTCCACCTCGGCGAACTGGTGGGTGACTTCGGCGTGCGGGCCGTCCAGCTCGACAACGAGCACGGCAGCGGCGCCGGGCGGGTAGCCGCAGTGCACGGCGGCTTCGGCGGCCTCGATCGCCAGCGCGTCCATCATCTCGATCGCGGCCGGGACGATGCCGGCCGCGACGATGTCGCTGACCGCGTCCCCGGCCGCGGCGATGCTGTGGAACCCGACCAGCATCGTCTGCACGGTCTCCGGCGTGCGGATCAGCCGCAGCGTGACCCGGGTGGCCACCCCGAGGGTCCCCTCGCTGCCGATGAACGCGCCGAGCAGGTCGTAGCCCGGGTGTTCGGGCGCGCTGCCGCCGAGGGTCACCACCTCACCGTCCGCCAACACCACCTCGGCGGCCAGGACGTGGTTGACGGTGAAGCCGTACTTCAGGCAATGCGCGCCGCCGGAGTTCTCCGCGACGTTGCCGCCGATGGAACAGACCTGCTGGGATGACGGATCCGGCGCGAAGGCGAGCGAAGCGGCGGCCACCTCCCGGGTCACCTGCAGGTTGATCACCCCGGGCTCGACCGTGATCTGCGCGTCGTCGAGGTCGACATCGAGCACCGCGCGCAACCGGGACAGCACCAGCAGCACACCGTCCGCAGTGGGAAGCGCTCCGCCGGACAACCCGGTCCCGGAACCCCGCGCGACGAACGGCACGCCGTGCTCGGCGCACAGCCGGACCGTCTCGATCACGTGCTCGCGGCTCTCCGCCAGCACCACCACGGCCGGTCGCACCCGGAACGTGGTCAGCCCGTCGCATTCGTAGGTGCGCAGTTGCGTCGGGTCGGTGAGCACCCGGGACGGGCCGACGGACGCGCGCAGCCGCGGCACCAGCCGGTCCAGCTCCGGTGCCGCCGGGCGCGCGTCAGCCTGCATCGATTACCCCAGTAGTTCGTACGCCGGGAGGGTCAGGAACTCGACGAAGTCCTCCGCCAGCGCGACCTGCTCGAACAGCTTGCGGGCATCCTCGTACCGCCCCGCGGCGAAGGTCTCGGCGCCGACCGACTCGCGAACCTTGGCCAGTTCCGAGTCCTCCAGCTCGAGCACGTACTCGCGGGTGATGGTGGTGCCCTCGGCGGTCTTCACGCCGTTGAACACCCACTGCCAGACCTGCGAGCGGCTGATCTCGGCGGTCGCCGCGTCCTCCATCAGGTTGAAGATCGCCACCGCCCCGGTGCCGCGCAGCCAGGACTCCAGGTACTGGATACCGACGCTGATGTTGTTGCGCAGCCCGGCCTCGGTGACCTCACCCGGCGTGGCGGCGATGTCGATCAGCGCTGCGCCGTCGGCCTGAACCTCCGGACGCTGCCGGCCAAGCTGGTTCGGCGTCGCCCCGAGCGCTTGGTCGAAGACCTCGAGGGCAACCGGCACCAGGTCCGGGTGCGCCACCCAGGAGCCGTCGAAGCCGTCGCCGGCCTCGCGGGTCTTGTCCGCTCGCACCGCGGCGAGCGCCCGGTCGTTGACCTCCGGGTCGCGCCGGTTCGGGATGAATGCGGCCATCCCGCCGATCGCGTGCGCGCCGTGCGCGTGGCAGGTCTTCACCAGCAACTCGGTGTACGCCCGCATGAACGGCACGGTCATGGTGACTGCCGCCCGGTCCGGCAACTGGAACGCCGTGCCCTGGGTACGGAACTTCTTGATCACCGAGAAGATGTAGTCCCAGCGGCCCGCGTTCAGCCCGGACGAGTGCTCGCGCAACTCGTAGAGGATCTCCTCCATCTCGAACGCGCCGAGGATCGTCTCGATCAGCACAGTCGCCCGGACGGTGCCCTGCGGGATGCCGAGCGCGTCCTGGGTGGCGACGAAGATGTCGTTCCACAGCCGTGCCTCGAGGTGGCTCTCCAGCTTCGGCAGGTAGAAGTACGGCCCGGCACCGGCATCGAGCGCGTGCCGGGCGCTGGTGGTCATGTACAGGCAGAAGTCGAACAGCCCGCCGGAGACCGGGGTGCCGTCCACCAGCACGTGCCGCTCGTCCAGGTGCCAGCCACGCGGCCGCACCACCAGGGTCGCGATGCTGTCGTTCAGCGCGTAGCTCTTGCCCTCGGGCGAGGTGAAGTCGATCTTGCGGAGCCATGCGTCGCGCAGATTGGCCTGGCCGGTGACCAGGTTGTCGAACGTCGGCGTGTTGCTGTCCTCGAAGTCCGCCATGAAGACCTTCGCGCCGGAGTTCAGCGCGTTGATCACCATCTTGCGGTCGGTCGGACCGGTGATCTCGACCCGGCGGTCCACCAGCCCGGGCGCGGGCGCCGCGACCTTCCAGTCGCCACCGCGGATCTCGGCGGTCTCCGGCAGGAACGCCGGCCGCTCGCCGGCGGCGAGCCGCTTGTCCCGCTCGGCCCGGCGGGCCAGCAGTTCGGCTCGGCGGGGCTGGAACCTGCGGTGCAGATCGGCGAGCAGCGTGAGCGCGTCGGTCGTCAGAACGTCCGCGTACTCCTCCCGCCAGGGGCTCGTAATCTGGACACCGTCGACACGGGGCGCGCCGGTCATGGTCATCCTCCAAGACGCAGAGTGAGGGCGGTTGTACTGCTGCCTACGGTGCCCTAAGGACCGGGTAACAGCAAGCCAGAGCGGAACGAATATTCCGTAAGACGGAATTAAAGCGCTGACCCGGTGTCTTCCTGGTCGTCCAGCGCCGCGCGCAACCGTTCACCGGTGCGGGTCATCTGCGCGATCAGGGCGTGGTCATGGCGGGGCATCCGGGTCGCGGGTGCGGAGACGGACAGTGCCATCACCGCGGTCGGGCCGGGACCGACCGGCACAGCGACGCAGCGGACGCCCTCTTCCTCCTCCTCGTCGTCGAGCGCGTAGCCACGTTGCCGGACCCGGCCCAGCTCACGGATGAACGTGTCGGCCTGCGTGTGGGTGTGGGCGGTGCGTTGCGGCAGCCCGAACCGCTCGGTCACCCGACGGACCTCGTCCTCCGGCTTCCAGGCCATCAGCACCTTGCCGACGGCGGTGCTGTGCGGCAGCACTCGCCGTCCGACTTCGGTGAACATTCGCATCCGGTGTCGGCCCGCGGCTTGCGCCACGTAGACCACGTGGTCGTCCTCCATGATGGCCAGGTTCGTCGTCTCGCCACTCAGGTCGGCGATCTCGGCGAGGTACGGCTGCGCCAGCGCGGCGAGCAGCCGGCTGGTGGCGTTGCCGAGGACCAGCAGCGCGGCGCCGAGCGCGTACCGCCGGCCCTCCACCTGCCGGACGTAACCGCGCGCGGCGAGGGTGTGCAGTAGCCGGTGCGTGGTCGCCGGGGCCAGGCCGGACGACGACGAGAGTTCACGGAGGGTGCGCTGGCCCCCGCTGTCGGCGAGTAGTTCGAGCAGGCGGAACGCCCGCTCCACCGACTGCACCGTCCCCGGCCGCTCCTCCACTGCGCCAGTGTCGCAGGCGTCCGCGCGGTGCCGGTCTTACTTGACCCGGAAGCCGGCGTCGACCGGGAGGGTGACCCCGGTGACGTACTTGGCCTCGTCCGAGACCAGCCACAGCACCGCGTCGCTGATGTCACTTGGTTTCATCAGCCGTACCGGCAGCAGGTTGGCGGCGCGGCCACCGGTGCGCGCGCCCTTCTCCCGGATGTAGCTGAGCATCGAGTCGTTGCGGATCATCGGGGTATCGACGCCGCTGGGGTGTACCGAGTTGACTCGGATCGAATACTCGCCCAGCCAGTTCGCCCAGGTCCGCATCAGTCCGACCAAGCCGTGCTTGGCGGCGGTGTAGCCGTCGACCCCGGCGCGGCCGTTGCCGCCCTCGCCGCCGAGGCCGGCGGTGGAGTTGATCAGCACGATCGAGCCGCCGTGGCCCTTCTCGATCATGCTGGGGACCGCAGCGTGCACCGTCTGGTACTGGCCGACCAGGTTGATCTCGATGGTCTCGCGGAACACCCAGTCCGCGTCCTCGGGGTGGCCCTGCGGCGAGATCGCCGCGTTCGCGATCACGATGTCGATGCCGCCGAGTTCCGCCGTCGCCGCCTGCACCGCCCGGTCCAGGGCGGGCCGGTCCCGGATATCGGCCTCGAACGGCAGGCACCGCCGGCCGGTCCGCTCGACCAGTCGCACCGTCTCGGCCAGGTCGTCGGACGTCGCCAGCGGGTACGGATTCGCGTCGATGGAGTGGCAGATGTCCAGCGCGATGATGTCGGCACCCTCACTCGCGAGCCGGACCGCGTGGCTGCGACCCTGCCCGCGGGCCGCTCCGGTGATGAACGCGACCTTGCCCGCGACCCTGCCCGCCACTGTGCCCTGTGCCTGCGCTTGGTCCTGTGCTTGGTTCACCTGTCTGCTCGCATCCATTCGGGAGTGGGGTCCTGGTCGCCCCGGACTGTGCGACATGAGCGTTGCCCGAGCGACCGTGATGTCGCACAACTCCGAGGCGCGGGAGGCGCGGGAGGCGCGGGAGCACGGGCGCGGGGCGCGGGGCGCGGGGCTCAGCGTCTCCTGGCTCAGCGCAGCTTCCAGTCCGGGTCGCGCTTCTCCAGGAACGCGTTGCGCGCCTCGGCGGCGTCTTCGTAACGGGTCATCCGCATGGTGTAGTCCTGTTCGATCCGGTATGCCTCGATCAACGGCAGGTGTTCGACCCGGGATAGCGACTCCTTGGCCAGCCGCAGCCCGATCGGGCTCTTGCCGGCGAGCTGAGTCGCCCACGCGGCGGCGCGCTCGGCGAGGTCGTCCGGGGCGACGACCTCCTCGATCGCGCCCAACCGCAGGAAGTCGGCGGCCGGGACGAAGTTGCCGGTGAAGAACATGCTGCGGGCCTTGAACGCCCCGACCAGCCGCTGCACATGCCGGCCCCCGCCGAGCACCCCGGCGTTGATCTCCGGCAGCGCGAAGCGTGCCTTGTCCGAGGCGATGATGATGTCCGTGCAGGCCAACAGGGCGAGGCCGGCTCCGACCGCGGCACCGCCCACGGCGGCCACCACCGGCACCGGGCAGTCGAGCACCGACTGGAACAGGTCGCGCACCACCCGCCCGCTGTCGAGCCGGTCGGTGGGGGCGATGTCGGCGCCTTCGGCGTGCAGCCGCTTCGCCGAATCGGACAGGTCGACGCCACCGCAGAAGGCACGCCCGGGCACCGCGTCGAGCAGCACCACCCGGGTGTCCCAGCTGGACTCGACATCGGCGAAAACCTCGGTGAGCTCACGCATCATGGCGCCGGTCAGGGCGTTCACCGGGGCGTTGTCCAGGGTGACGGTCAGAATGTGGTCGGCGGTCTGGGTCCGGACGTTGCCCACGGTGGTTCTCCTGACGGGATCATGATGTCGGCCGGTCGCGTCACGCTATCGTCCGGCGGACCGACGATACGCAGGAGGGCAGATGACGGCCACACCCCCGACGACGGTGTCCATCGACATGACCGGGAAGGTCGCCGTGGTGACCGGTGGCGGCTACGGGATGGGGCGCGCATCGGCCCGCCGGTTCGCCGCCTGCGGCGCGAGCGTAGTGATCGCGGACGTCGACGTCGCGCACGGCCGGGAGACTGAGCAGCTGATCAGCGCAGCCGGCGGCACCGCGCTGTTCGTCGAGGCGGACGTGTCCGTGGAGGCCGACGTACGCCGGCTGTTCGAGACGACGGTCGGGACCTACGGCGGGCTGGACTACGCGCACAACAACGCGGGGATCATCGAGGCCCAGGTGAAGGTCGCGCGGTACCCGCTGGAGCAGTGGGACCGGATCCTGCGCAACAACCTGACCAGCGTGCTGCTGTGCATGCAGCAGGAGATCCCGCTGATGATCGAGCGTGGTGGCGGTGCGATCGTCAACGTCGCGTCCGAGACGACGTACAAGGGCAACGCCGGCGACGCCGGTTACACCGCCAGCAAGCACGGTGTCTACGGCCTCACCACCGTCGCCGCGCTCGAGTACATCTCCCGCGGCATCCGGGTGAACGCGATCGCGCCGGGCAACGTGGAGACCGGGATCGTGGAGCGAGCTCGGGCGAGCGCTTCACCGGAGATGATCGAGTGGATCGAGACGGTGCAGCCGAACAAGCGGCTCGGGCAGCCGGAAGAGATAGCCGAGCTGGTGATCTGGCTGTGCTCGGACGCCGCCGTCCTCGTCAACGGCGCGAAGATCGCCGCGGACGCGGGGTGGCACATCACCTGACCAGCTGCGGCTCCCGGGGCAGGCCGAGCACGCTCTCGGCCAGGATGTTGCGCTGCACCTGCGAGGTGCCGGCGTAGATCGTTCCGGCGCGGGCGAGCAGCGATACGTGCCACCACGAGCCGGAGGAGAGCGGATCGGCGCCGGGGTCGTCGCTGCGGAAGGTGCGTACCGGTGCGCGGCCCCGCGGCGCGAGCCCGTCCAGTCCCTCGATGTCGAGCGCGAGCTGGGTGACTACCTGGTGGTATTCGCTCCAGTACAGCTTCGAGATCGAGGCGGCCGGCCCCAGGCCGTCGCCGTGCAGCACCTGGGTCAGGATCCGGTAGCCGAGGAAGCGCATGATCTCTACCCGGGCGTAGCACCAGGCGATCCGGTCCCGGAAGACCGGGTCGCTGTCCACACCCCGGTGGCGTGCCAGTGCCAGCAGCCGGTCGAGCTCGGCCCGGAACAGGATCGGGTTCGTGGCGGCTTCCTCGCCGCGCTCGTGGCTGAGCAGGGTGCCGGAGACCTTCCAGCCCCCGTTGACCGGCCCGACCACGTTGTCGGCGTCGGTGACGGCGTCGGTGAAGAACACCTCGCAGAACTCGCCGCCGCCGTTCATGTGCCGGATCGGTCGGATCTCCACGCCGTCCTGGTGCAGCGGGCAGAGCAGGAAGCTGATGCCGCGGTGCTTGGGTGCCTGCCGGTCGGTCCGGACCAGCACGTAGATCCAGTCCGCGGTCATCGCGTGCGAGGTCCAGATCTTCTGCCCGTTGATGCGCCACTGGCCGTCGCGCAGTTCGGCATACGTGCTCACCGCGGCCAGGTCGGAGCCGGCGCCGGGTTCGGAGAAGCCCTGGCACCAGGTCTGTTCGCCGGACAGCAAGCCGGGCAGGAAGCGCTGTCGCTGCTCTTCGGTGCCCCAGTGCAGCAGGGTGTTGCCAAGCTGCTTGATCCCCATCGAGTCCCACGGCTGACCGAAGGGGACGCCGGCGCGCGCCAGTTCCTCCATCAACACCACCTGGTGCAGGCGGGTCAGCCCGCGGCCCCCGTACTCGACCGGCCACGCCACGCCGAACAGGCCGCGCGCGTGCAGTCGGGTCCGCCACTGCGCGACGAAGGCCTTCGCCTCGTCGAGGTCCACGATGGAGCCGATGCCGCGGAAGCCGGTTGGCAACTCCTGCGCCAGTACGTCGCGCACCTCGCGCCGAAATGCCTCTGCGTCTGCGGGGTAAGCGATATCCACGACGATCCCTCCATCAACGTCCGTCCGGCGCAACTATAGAGTCGGCCGGGTAGCCCCCTTGCAGTTCCGACACTGCACCCGACATCGAGGACCGCGGCCGTGTATTTCGCCTTCGACGCTGAGCAGGAGCAACTGCGGGACGCGATCAAGCAGTTCTGCCTGACCCGCGCGCCGGAGTCCGAGGTGCGTCGGCTCGCGGACGGGCCGCAGTCGTACGACTCAGCGGTGTGGGCTCAGGCGTGTGAGCAACTCGGGCTGGCCGCTCTCGCGATCCCGGAGCGGTTCGGCGGTGCCGGCTTCGGTGCGGTGGAACTCGGCATCGCGGTGGAAGAAGCCGGGGCCGCACTGCTGTGCCTGCCGCTGCTGGCGACCAACCTGGCAGCGCAGGCGCTACTGCTGCTGGCGGACGACCCGGCTCGCGAGCAGTACCTTCCTGCGGTCGCGGCGGGAACGACGATCGCGACGGTTGCGCTCCGGGGCTCCGGCGTGGGTGGCCTGGACGCGGGCGCAGAGCTGCCGGTGCTCGACGGCGGACGGGTCACCGGCAGCTGTCCTTGGGTGCCGGACGCCGATTCCGCCGGCCTGGTGGTCATGCTCGTACGGGACGGGGAGCGCATCGTCCCGGCAGTGGTCGAGTTGCCCGCGGACGGCGTCAGCCTGGAGCGAGTGGAGTCGGTGGATCCGACCCGCCGGCACTTCCACCTCGGCCTGCAGCAGGCCGCAGCTGCCGTGGTCGGGCCGGAGTCGGAGTCAGCCCGGCAGCAGTTGCTGGACGTCGCCCGAGTACTGATCGCGACCGAGCAGCTCGGCGTCGCACAACGGGCCCTGGACATGGCCTGTGACTACGGCAGAGTGCGCGAACAGTTCGGGCGACCGATCGGCTCCTTCCAGGCGATCAAGCACACCCTCGCGTCCGTGCTGCTGGAGGTGGAAAGCGCCCGTTCCGCGGTGTGGTTCGGCCTCTGGGCGGCCCAGCACGACCCGGCGCAGCTGCCGCTGGCCAGCCGGATCGCCGGTGCGACCAGTGGTGACTGCGCGCTGCAGGCGACCTCGGAGTGCATTCAGGTGCACGGTGGGATCGGGATGACCTGGGAGCACCCTGCGCAGCTGTACTACAAGCGGGCGCTGGTCAACCGGCAGTTCCTCGGTGACCCGCAACAGCAACGCGCCGAGATCGCGGCCCGCATCCTGTAAGGGCTCGTCGACTGCGCCCCACGCTGGCACCGCACTCCGTACCCCGGCGGT
>DASZVT010000072.1:0-3348 GCA_035546915.1 Mycobacteriales bacterium
GAGGTTCACGTACTGCCCGTTGTGCAGTTCGCGCGCGACGCGAGCCGCCAGTGCGTTGCGATCCAGTGCCATTACGCCACCCCCCGCCGCGATGTCGCCGGTGCCGACACCGTCCGCTTCTCGATCCGTTTCTCCGGATCGGGGACGTGAAGTACCCGCTGCACGAAGATGCCGGGGGTGTGGATCTGGCCCGGATCGAGCTCACCCGGTTCGACCAGGTGCTCGACCTGCGCGATGGTGACGCGGCCGGCGGCGGCGCACAGCGGGTTGAAGTTGCGCGCGCTCTGCCGGTAGACGAGGTTGCCGTGTCGATCCCCCAGGTGGGCGCTGACCAGGGTGAAATCGGTGCGCAGCCCGCGCTCGAGCACGTACCGCCGGCCGTCGAACTCGCGCTCCTCCTTCGGCTCGGTCGCCACTGCGATGCCGCCGGTAGCGTCGTAGCGCAGCGGGAGCCCGCCGGTGGCGATCTGAGTACCCACCCCGGCGGGGGTATAGAACGCGGGGATACCGGCGCCACCGGCGCGCAGCCGCTCGGCCAGCGTGCCCTGCGGTACTAGTTCCACCTCCAACTCGCCGGCCAGGAACTGGCGGGCGAACTCCTTGTTCTCTCCGACGTAGGAGCCGGTGGTGCGCCGGATCCGACCGGCTGACAGCAACATCCCCAGCCCCCAGCCGTCGACGCCGCAGTTGTTGCTGACCGTCTCCAGGTCGCGGACTCCGGCGGTCAGCAAGGCCTGGATCAACGTCTCCGGGATGCCGCACAGGCCGAATCCGCCGACCGCGATCGAGGCCCCGTCCTCGACGTCCGCGACCGCAGCAGCGGCATCCGGGACCGTCTTGTCGATCATGAGTTCTCCTGGGTCGCAGCGGGAGTCGATTCGGTGGAGTCGGGGCTTGCGGACCGGCCGCCGAGTGCCCGGACCACCGACGACGGGCTGGGACGGCCGAGCTCACCGGCCAGCCAGGTGCTGGTGGCGACCAGCGCGTCCAGGTCGAGACCGGTCCGGATCCCCAGGCCGTCCAGCATCCAGACCAGGTCTTCGGTGGCGAGGTTGCCGGTAGCGCTGCCGGCGAACGGGCAGCCACCGAGCCCGCCCGCGGATGCGTCGACCGTGGTGATGCCCGCCTGCAGTGCTGCCAGCGTGTTCGCCAGCGCCTGACCGTAGGTGTTGTGGACGTGCACGGCGAGCTGCTCGGGCCGGGCGCGGGTCAGCAGCAATTCGAGCAGGCCAGCGACCTGACCGGGCGTGCCGACGCCGATGGTGTCGCCGATACTGACCTGGTCGCAGCCCATCTCGAGCAGCCGTTCGGTGACGTCGCGGACCTGCGCAGGATCGACCTGGCCCTCCCAGGGGTCGCCCAGGCACATCGAGATGTACCCGCGGACGCGCATGTCGTCCTCGCGTGCTGCCCGGACCACCGCCGCGAAGGCGTCGAGCGAGCCGTGCACCGTGCTGTTGAGGTTGCGCCGTGCGAAGCTCTCGGTCGCGCTCGCGAACACCGCGATGTCCCGGACGCCGGCGGTCCGGGCGCGCTGCAGGCCACGCAGGTTCGGTACCAACACCGGGAACCTGACTCCGTCGGGTGGCGGCCCCAGTTCCGCCAGCAAGTCAGCGGCGTCGGCGAGCTGCGGGACCCAGTCGGGTCGGACGAAGCTGGTCGCTTCGACGAATCGCGCGCCCGCGTCGACCAGGCGCCGGATGAAGGCTGCTTTGGTCGCGGTGGGGATCGGCATGGCCTCGTTCTGCAGGCCGTCCCGTGCGCCGACCTCGTACACCGCGACCGACGCGGGCAGGCCGCCCAGCGGAACCGCGCGGGGGAGATCCATCAGCGCTCCTTCGGCTCGACCAGGACCAGCGGCTGGTCCAGCGTCACCTGGTCCCCGCGGTCGGCGCTGACCTCGGTGACGACGCCCGCATGCGGGGCATGCACGGTGTGTTCCATCTTCATCGCCTCGACCACGATCAGGGAGGTCCCGGCGGCTACCTCGTCGCCGACCTGGACGGTGACCTCCACGACGGTGCCGGGCATCGGGCTGCGGACTACCTCTAGCGTGGACCCGGCAGCGTGCTTGCGCGCCAGCAGGTACGGCGGCGCGTCCCGCAGCAGGAACGTCTGCGGGCCGTGTGCCCACCACTGGTCAGGACCGCGTACGGCACGTGCCCAGCGGCGCTCGACGCCGTCCGTGGTGACCAGCAGGTCGTCGCCGTCGGCTCGTGCGGATACCGCGGTCGGGCCGAGCAGGACGCTGTCCTCCGGTCCACCCAGCACCCGCACCCGGGCACCGTCCGCGCCACCCTCGGTGACCACGACCACCCGGGCACCGCCCGGCAGTGTGTACACCCGCCGCACTGGTGCCGGGTCGGTCAGCCGCCAGCCGCCGACCGACTTCCAGCCGGTTGCCCCGCCGCGGTCGGCGAGCTCACCGACCGCGGCCGCGAGCGCGGCGTCGGTGGACGTGACGGCGGTTGCCGCCGCCACGATCCCAGCGACGTCCCGTTCCACCAGGCCGGTGTCCAGCCGGCCGGCGACCACGTCAGGACCGCGCAGCAGCGCGGCCAGGAACGCCGCGTTCGTCGGGACGCCGAGCAGCACCAGCCGGTCCAGCGCAGCGGCGAGCCGTTGCAGCGCTGCCGGGCGTGACGGTGCCCAGGCGGCGATCTTCGCAAGCATCGGGTCGTACGCGGTCCCGACCACGTCTGCGACCGCGAGGGCGCTGTCCACCCGGATCCCGTCGCCGATCGGCTCGCGATAGGCCAGCACGGTGCCGCCGGTAGGTAGGAAGTCGCGCGACGGGTCCTCCGCGTACAGCCGCGCCTCCACTGCGTGACCCTGCAGCGCCACGTCCTGCTGCTCGAACGTCAGGTGCTCGCCGGCCGCGACCCGTAGCTGCCACTCGACCAGGTCCAGCCCGGTCACCAACTCGGTCACCGGGTGCTCCACCTGCAGCCGAGTGTTCATCTCCATGAAGAAGAACGCGTCCGGATCGTCGGCGGAGACGATGAACTCCACCGTTCCGACGCCGACATAACCGCAGGCGCGGGCGGTCGCTACCGCGGCGGCCCCCATGGACTCCCGCCGCGCCGGAGTCAGCAGCGGCGACGGCGCCTCCTCGACGATCTTCTGGTGCCGCCGCTGCAGGCTGCACTCCCGCTCGCCCAGGTGCAACACCCGGCCGTGCGTGTCGGCCAGCACCTGCACCTCGATATGACGGGGGTTCTGCACGAACCGCTCGACCAGGATCGTGTCGTCGCCGAACGCGGCGCGGGCCTCCCGCCGGGCGCCGGCGATATCGTCCGCGAGCCGGTCGGCGTCCCGAACCAGGCGCATCCCCTTGCCACCGCCGCC
>DASZVT010000073.1:0-6476 GCA_035546915.1 Mycobacteriales bacterium
TCGGTGCTGCTCAGGTCGTGTTTCTCGTACCAGGTCGCGGCGGGCAGCACGATGTCGGAGTAGATCGTGGTGCTGGTCATCCGGAAATCCAGCGTCAGCAACAGATCCAGCTTCCCCGTCGGCGCCTCCTCCCGCCACAACACGTCCTTGGGACGCACGCCGGGTGGTGCTTCCTCCGCACGGACGGCGGAGTCGGCGCCGAGGAGGTGTTTGAGGAAGTACTCGTTGCCTTTGGCCGAGGAGCCGAGGAGGTTGGCCCGCCACACCGTCAGCACGCGCGGGAAGTTCTCTGGCGCGTCCGGGTCTTCGCCCGCGAACCGCAGCCGCCCAGCCTGGAGCTCGGAGACCACGTGCTCGCCGATCGGCATCTGCCCGGCCTCGTCCGCGAGGTCCAGGGGGTTGCGGTTGAAGGTCGGGTAGGAGGGCATCCAGCCCATCCGCGCCGATTGCGCGAGCACGTCCGCGGTGCTCTTGCCCGCCAGCTGCCCGCTGGCGTTGGCCGAAGCGAGGGTGTCGGCGCTGAAGTGGTCGTAGCGGAACTGGTCGGTGTGCAGGTACCAGTAGGCGGTCTGGATCATCTGACGTGCCGGCCGCTGCCAGTCCGCGGCGGTGGCCAGCAGCGAGTAGCCGGTGATCGGGCGAACCTTCTCCTGCCCCACATAGTGGGCCCAGCCGCCGCCGTTGACGCCCTGGCAGCCGGTCAGCGTGGTCAACGCGAGGAACGCGCGGTAGATCGTGTCGGAGTGGAACCAGTGGTTGGTGCCCGCCCCCATGATGATCATCGACCGGCCGCGGGACTCCTCGGCGTTGGCCGCGAACTCACGCGCGATCCGCGCCGCGGCCTGCGCGGGCACCCCGGTGATCGCCTCCTGCCATGCCGGGGTGTACGGCTCGGACGCGTCGTCATAGCCGGTCGGCCACACCCCGGGCAGGTCGTCCCGACGCACCCCA
Source organism: Mycobacteriales bacterium (assembly GCA_035546915.1). GTDB lineage: Bacteria > Actinomycetota > Actinomycetes > Mycobacteriales > CAJCIY01 > DASYGP01. The sequence goes on from DASZVT010000073.1 coordinate 952, forward strand.
TACTGGGCCAGCAGCAGGTCGAATACCGTCGTCACCAGGTGCCCGCCGACCCGCCGCGCCGGGACCCCGCGGCGCAGCAGCCCGGCGGAACCGTCCGGCGTGTCGAACCGCGGCAGCTCGACCTCCACCGCATCCTCGCCCCCGACGGACAGCAACGGGTCGACCTCCCCGAGATCGAGGTTCCACCGGCCAGCGCCCTGCTCGCCGTAGCGGAAGCCGAGCGAGCCACCGGGCACCACCGGCCGCCCTGTCTTTGCATCCAGCAGCACGGTCTTGAACGCCGCGTGCTCAGTGTCGTGGCCGAGATCCTCGGCGGTGAGGAACTTTCCCGGCACATAAGCGTTCCCTCGCCTGTCGAGGCGCACCAGGAACGGCAGATCGGTGTAGTGCTTGACGTAGTCCAGAAAATAGGGCACCTGGCGCTGAACGAAGAACTCGGTGAGGATGACGTGCCCCATGGCCATCGCCAGCGCACCATCGGTGCCGGGCTGCGCCGCAAGCCATTCGTCGGCGAACTTGACGTTGTCCGCATAGTCCGGAGACACCGCGATCACCTTCTGCCCGCGATACCGGGCTTCGGTCATCCAGTGCGCGTCCGGGGTCCGGGTCACCGGCAGGTTGGAGCCCCACATGATCAGGTAGCCGGCGTCCCACCAGTCCCCGGACTCCGGCACGTCGGTCTGGTCCCCGAACACCTGCGGCGACGCCACCGGCAGATCCGCATACCAGTCGTAGAAGGACAACATCGCCCCACCCAGGAGCGCATAGAACCGCGCCCCCGCGGCGTGCGACACCATCGACATCGCCGGGATCGGGGAGAACCCCGCCAGCCGGTCCGGGCCGTACTCGCGGATCGTGTGCACGTGCGCGGCGGCCACCATCTCCACCGCTTCGTCCCAGCTCGCCCGCACCAGGCCGCCCTTGCCCCGCGCGGACTTGTACCGTCGCGCCCGCTCCGGGTCGGACACGATCTCGGCCCAGGCCGCCACCGGATCCCCGGTGCGCCGCCTTGCTTCCCGGTACATCTCCAGCAGCACACCGCGCACATACGGGTAGCGCACGCGGGTCGGCGAATACGTGTACCAGGAGAACGCCGCGCCACGCGGGCACCCGCGCGGCTCGTACTCCGGCCGGTCCGGGCCCACCGACGGGTAATCGGTCTGCTGCGCCTCCCAGGTGATGATCCCGTCTTTGACGTAGACCTTCCACGAGCAGGACCCGGTGCAGTTCACACCATGCGTCGATCGGACCACCTTGTCGTGGCTCCAGCGGTCCCGGTAGAACTCATCCGCCTGGCGCCCGCCGATCTGATAAAGCGCCCGCAGGTCCGGCGACACCTCGCCCCGGGTGAAGAACCGCCGGGTGCGCACCAGCGCGTCGGTCAGTTCACTGTCCAGACCCACCATCACGCCTGCCCTTCGCCATCAGTGCCATGGTTGATCGCGGGAGCCGCCTCGACGCTAGCAGCGTCAACGCGGTGCCGCACTACGTTCGCAACGGTCGCGAGCCGAGGCCGGCACGGCGGTCCCGACCCGCGCACGAACAGCATCGATCGCGGCCCACTCCTCGTTCGCGAGGAACCCGAGCGCGGCGGGGAAGACCCCGTCCTGCTCGGTGAGGATGTGCTCCCGCAGCACCTGCAGCGCGGCCCGCAGCCGGTCGGGCCAGGCCGGATCGTCCGGCACCCCGTGCGCAGCCTCGGCCAGCACCCGTTCGATCTGCCGGTGCTCGGTGGTCAGCGCGGTGATGTGGTCAGCGAACTCGCCAGTCAGCGCCGGAAACAGCCCCTGCTCCTCGACGACGGTATGGGGCGCGAGCACCCCCGCGATCGCGCGCGCCAGCTCGGCCATCTCGGCGACGCTGGTACTGGTGCGGACCCGGCTGATCAGCGCGACCACCTGGTCGTGCTCGGCGGTCAGGTCCGCGATCGCCGGCAGCGCCTGGCATCCGCAGTACTCACACATCACACGATCCCGGTGCGCAGGGGCGTGGCGTGGCGGACGCCGGTCACCGTGAACAGCAACGCCACGGCCGCGACCAGCGCGAGCGCGGCCAGCCCGAGCGCGTACGAGGAGAACGCGCCATACAGCGCCCCCATCACCAGCGGCGGCACGAACCCGCCCAGCCCGCCGGCCGCCCCGACCACTCCCGTGACCGAGCCGACCTGCGCCGCCGGGGCGAGCAGCGCCACCAGCGCGAACACCGCACCGCTGCCCGCGCCCAGCGCGGCCGCCATCGCCAGGAACGCAATCGTCCCCCACGGCATCAACGGCGGCGTGAACGCCTGCAGGCTCGCGCCGGCGGCCACGACCGCCAGCACCCAGCCCAGCACCCGGACCGGGCCCACCCGGTCCGAGGCCCACCCGCCCACCGGGCGCATCAGCACCGCCAGCAGCACGAACCCGGCCATCCGGTTGGACGCGTCCGCCTGGGCCAACCCGTACGCGGTTTTCAGATACGCCGGGAGGTACACCGAGAACGCGACGTACCCACCGAAGGTCACCGCATACAGCGCCGACGCCTGCCACGTCACCGGCAACCGCGCCACGGCCAGCAGCCGGCGCCCCAGCCCCCCGTCAGCGGTGGTCCGACCCGGAGCGTCCCGCAGCAGCACGGCCGCCACCGCCGCATATACCGCCAGCACCACCGCGGTCACCACGAACGGGGCGGGCATGCTCCATGCCTTGGTCAGGTTCACCGTGGTCAGCGCGCTGATCGCGGTGCCGCCCATGCCCGCACCGAACACCCCGATCGCCAGCCCCCGCCGCTGGGGCGGGAACCACGCCGACACGAACGGCACGCCGACCGCGAACGCGGTCCCCGCGACCCCGAGGACGAACCCGCCCACCAGCAACGCCACCAGCGACGAATGCCCCACCAGCCCGAGGAACAGCACCGGCACGATCGTCACCGCCGAGATCACCGGGAACATCACCCGCCCGCCGTACCGGTCGGTCAAGGCCCCGACCGGGATCCGCCCCAGCGACCCGACCACCACCGGCACCGCCACCACCAGCGCCTGCTGAAACGCCGTCAACCGCAACAAGTCCTTCAGCAGCGGCGCCAGCGGGCTCAGCAAGGCCCACGCCCAGAAGTTCAGCGCGAACCCCAGCGTCGCCAGCGCCAGCATGAGTGTGCGCGAGGCCATTTGCGGGGCTCGCTGTGCAGTCCCCATCGATCGTCTCCTTGTCGTCGGCGTGGGCTCCCCGTGAGACAGCCTCCCCAACCTAGCCCCGGCCGGGGAGCGGGCGAAGGTCATCCGAGAGGGGACTTCCGTCCCTCGCGGCCGTGCCCGGCCTTCAGGTCAGCGTGGCCGCGTAGTCGGGCACGTAACTGCCGGGGTTGCGCTCCGGGCGCCGATAGCCGGTGTCCCCAGGCGGGTGCGGGAACCGGACTGCGGGCAGCGGCACCTCGTGGTAGGGGATGCTGGACAGCAGGTGCGCGATCATGTTGATCCGCGCCCGGCGCTTGTCGTCACTGTCCACGATGGACCACGGCGCTTCCGGGATGTCGGTGTGGCGGATCATCTCGTCCTTGGCGCGGGAGTAGTCGTCCCACCGCAGGATCGACTGAAGATCCACATCGGACAGTTTCCAGCGCCGCAACGGGTCATCCCGCCGCGCCCGCAGTCGGCGTTGCTGCTCGCGGACGCTGACCGAGAACCAGTACTTGCGCAGCAGGATCCCGTCGTCGACCAGCAGCCGCTCGAAGATCGGACACTGGCACAGGAACCGCTGGTACTCCTCCGCGGTGCAGAACCCCATCACCCGCTCCACGCCGGCACGGTTGTACCAGCTGCGGTCCATCAGCACGATCTCGCCCGCCGCCGGCAGCTGCTCCACGTACCGCTGGAAGTACCACTCGCCGCGTTCCCGATCGGTGGGCCGGGGCAGTGCCACGATCCGTGCCACCCGCGGGTTGAGGTACTCGGTGACCCGCTTGATCGTGCTGCCCTTGCCCGCTGCATCCCGGCCCTCGAAGATCACGACCAGCCGCTGCCGCTCCGTACGCACCCATTCCTGCAGCGTGACCAGTTCGGTCTGCAGTCGGAACAGCTCGCGCTCGTAGGCCTCGCGCGGCAGCTTGTGCACCATCACGGGGCCGCCGGGCGAACGACCGCGACCGGGCAGCTGCTGTGGTGCAGTAACGCCCGGCTGGTCGAGCCCAGGCCTACCATCCCGGCCAGCTGGCCACGGCCGCGGGAACCGACGACGAGCAACTGCGCCCCGTCGGCCTCCTTCAACAGCCCACGCACCGGACGGTCCCGCACCATGACCTGGCGCACCGGCACATCCGGGTACTTCTCGCCCCAACCGGCCATCCGCTCGGCCAGCAGCTGGCTTTCCTCCGCGGCGAGTGCCTCGTAGTCGATGTCGAACGGCGGGGCGGACCAGGTCTCGCCGACCGCAGGGTCGGTCCAGGTGTGCACCGCGACCAGCGGCACCCCGCGCAGGCTCGCCTCGTCGAACGCGAAGGCCACCGCGGCGTCACTCACCGGCGACCCGTCCACTCCCACCACCACGGGGCCGCCCTCTGGCGGTGGATCCGCCAGGGTGCGGCCGCGCACCACGACCACCGGGCAGTGCCCGTGCTCGGCGACCCCGACCGACACCGACCCGAGGAGCATGCCCTGGAACCCGCCCAGCCCGCGGGAACCGAGCACGGCGATACGCGCGGACTCGGACTCGTCGATCAGCAGCGCGACCGCCCCGCCGACCCGCAGGTCCCGGTGCACCTCGAGACCGGGCGCGAGGTCGTGGGCCTCCCACTCGGCGCGGCGCAGCCACTGGTGACCCTGCTCGATCAGCGCCTCCACCGCCCCGGCGACGGTCCCGCTGGTCATGTGCGGTCCGGCAGGGGGCGGCGCACAGGCGTGAAACAGCGTGAGCGGAATGTGCCGCCGTGCGGCTTCACGCGCGGCCCAGCGGACCGCGTGCATCGCCGACGGCGAGCCGTCGACACCGACCAGGATCGACTGCTGTGCCGTCGTGTCCATCATGCCCGCACCATCGCCGGGCATCAGTGGCCCGGGCGAGAGTCGCGTGTCCCGATCCGCGGGGTCCTTAGGCCCTTCCGGACCGGGTCACCGGCGCGGCGGTGCTCATCCCGTGATGACCTTGGTCCCTCCAATCGGGGACCAACGCCGTCCTCAAACCGGGCCGTGCGCCGTAGCCTGGAGGCGTTCGTCCTCGCGGAAGGTGAGAAGCCGTGATCACAGTGTTCCTGGTCGATGACCACGAGGTCGTGCGCCGTGGGGTGGCTGAGTTGCTGGAGGCCGACCCCGAGCTGACCGTCATCGGGGAGGCGGCCACGGCCGCGCAGGCGCTCGCCCGCATCCCGGCGCTTCGACCTGACGTCGCGCTGTTGGACGTGCGGCTGCCGGACGGCAACGGCATCGAACTCTGCCGCGACCTGCGCTCCAAGCTGCCCGAGCTGAACGTGCTGATGCTGACCTCCTACACCGACGAGGAGGCCATGCTCAACGCCATCCTCGCCGGCGCCGGCGGCTACGTGATCAAGGACAT
>DASZVT010000074.1:0-6874 GCA_035546915.1 Mycobacteriales bacterium
CCAGGTCGGGCGGGTCTTCCTGGCCGGCGACGCGGCGCACCTGCAGCCACCGTTCTTCGGCCAGGGCATGAACTCCGGCATCCGGGATGCGACGAACCTGGCGTGGAAGTTGGCGGCGGTGACCTCCGGCCGGGCCGGGACCGGGCTGTTGCCCAGTTACGACCAGGAACGTCGCGCGCACGCCACCGAGATGGTGTCGTTCGCCACTCGGATCGGCCGGATGTACCGGCCGCGCAACCTGGTGACCGAACGGGCGCGCGATCTCGCGTTCACGGGACTGCAGCTACTGCCCGGCGGCAAGGAGTACATCCTGCAGATGAAATACAAGCCGATGCCACGCTACGACGAGGGGATCGTGCTGGACGCCGCGGCCGGCGGCGTGCACTCACCGGTGGGCCGGATGTTCACCCAGCCGGTCGTCGAAGCAGGCGGTCGGCGGGCCAAGCTCGACGAGGTGATCGGCGGCTGGTTCGCTGTGCTGGGGCTGCATCTCGACCCGCGTGAGTTCCTCAGCCCGCAGGCGCAGGCGTGGTGGCGCTCGCTCGGCGCGCGGTTCGTGCGGATCGATGCTCCGCGCTCGGGTCCGGGACCGGCAGGCCCCGTCGCGCCCATGGCGTCCGCCGGCCAGGACGATCCGGTCACGGTGGTCGAGGACGTCGACGGCGCTTTCCGCGACTGGTTGCTGGCCAGCCCGGACCGCGAGGTGATCGTGCTGCGCCCGGACCGGTACGTGGCCGCGGTGTGTGATCGCAGCGGGCTCGGTGCGGTCACGGCGCGGCTGCGGTCGCTGCTGGAGATGGAAGAGCCGGCCCGGGCAGCCGCCGGATGCTGACCATCCGGGACGCGGCCGCGGCACTGCGCCGTCGCGAGGTCAGCAGCGTCGAGCTCGTCGGTTCGCTGCTGCAGCGGACGACCGAACTCGACGGCCGGCTCGGCGCATATCTGGCCCGATTCGATGAGCGGGCGCTGGATGCGGCGCGCCGCGCGGACGCGGACTTCCGGGGCGGTGTGGACCGTGGCCCGCTGCAGGGGATTCCGCTGGGGCTCAAGGACATCCTGCTGGCCGCCGAGGGCCCGACGACCGCACAGAGCAGGATGGTCAAACCCGGCTGGTCCGGCGGCATCGATGCGACCGCAGTGGCACGGCTGCGCGCAGCGGGCGCGGTCATCACCGGCAAGTTGACCCTGGCCGAGTTCGCGGTCGGACTGCCCGGCCCCGAGGTCCCGTATCCGGTGCCGCACAACCCGTGGGACCTGGACTGCTGGCCGGGGGTGTCCAGCTCCGGTACCGGCGTCGCGGTGGCTGCGGGCCTGGTTCTTGGCGGCCTGGGCACCGACACCGGGGGGAGCATCCGGCTCCCGGCGGCGATGTGTGGCGTCACCGGTCTGAAGCCGACCTTCGGCCGGGTGTCCACGGCGGGGTGCATTCCGCTGGCACCGAGTCTCGACCACGTCGGTCCGATGGCCCGGACCGCCTGGGACTGTGCCGCGATCCTGCAGGCCACCGCCGGGCCCGACGCCGCCGACCCGACGTGTGCGCCGGAGCCGGTACCGGACTACCTCGGCGGGCTGGACGGATCGCTGCGCGAGATCCGGGTCGGCGTCGGCGAGTCGAGCGAGTTCGCGATGCCGCCGGGTCCGGAGGTCGCCGCCGCGCTCGCCACCGCTGTCGAGACGCTGGGCTCGCTGGGCGCGACGACCACCACCGTGCCGGTCCCGCACTACCGCCGAACGCATCTGGCGCAGCGCGTGGTGCTGCGGGCGGAGTCGTTCGCGGTCCACCGCCGTACCCTGCAGTCCCGCTGGGACGACTACTCCGTCTCGACCCGCCGCCGCCTCGCCGCCGGCGCCTTCGTCACCGCGGACGACTATCTCGCCGCGACCGGTCAGCGCGCCCTCACCCGGGACGCGCTCGTGCCGCTCTTCCGGCAGGTCGACGTCATCGCCATGCCCACCTTCGCCAGCACCGTGCTGCGCTACTCGTACTCGCGTGCTCTCGACGAAGAACTGCTGCAGGCCGCCAGCATGACGGCGTACTGGAGCCTGCTCGGATATCCGGCGCTGTCGCTGCCGGTCGGCTTCGATCAGGAGGGTTTGCCACTATCCATGCAGCTGGTCGCTCGGCCGTTCGACGAGGTGCTGCTGCTCAAGGTAGGCGACGCGTTCCAACGGTCTACCGGCTGGCACCAGCCAGAACCGGAGCTGCGGTCGGGCGGTCGCGGCCCCGATACCCGCCGGCCTCGCTCGGCTGCGCTGCCGGATGTGGACCCACGCGATGCGCAACAGGCGGGAACGCTGCTGGCATTGGCCGGCGTCACCGCCGGCCGGGACGAGAACGCATTGGTCCGTGCCTATCTCGCGCAGCGGACGGAACTCGCCGAATTGCGGGAAAGCGCCGCGGTCGGCCCGCGGATGGCGATGCTGGAGTCGCCGTAACGTTCAGTCGCGCAGTACCTCGAGGGCGGCGTCGAGCGGCAGTGGACGCTTGTACCAGCGCTCGGCCGAGTCCTCGATGAATGCGACCATCCCGTCCATCCCCATGAAGGGGGACTCGATTCGGGTGACGGTGAGTTCCTCGCCCGCCTGGGTCCGGATCCGTTCGCCGGCCTTGACGTCCCGGGCGGTCGATGCTGTCCATGTCTGCGCCATGGCTGCATTCTGCCCGCGCGGTGCCGGGACGGTGCGACGGACATCCCTGTGATTTTGCCGAGAGCGGGCGTGGAAGTGAACTTCACTCCCGGGCCGCCCGTACTTTCTGTCGACGGCGCCAACCGGGCGGCCAGAAACGCGAGGACGATCAATGCGCGGACCGCGCCACTGGGGCTGGAAGCACTGGACGATCACCGGGGTCGTACTCGCCGTGGTCGTGTTCGTCGGTGGTCCGTTCCTCTACATCCACGTGATCGAGGGGCCTGCGCCGAAGAAGCTCTCGGTGGCCAATACCGGCGACACCAGTGCTCCGACGGTGCCGGTTGCCGGGACCTGGAAGGTTACCACCGGCTCGCAGGTCGGCTACCGGGTCAAGGAGGTTCTGTTCGGTCAGTCGACGACGGCGGTGGGTCGCACGGATCAGGTGAGCGGCACCATGACGGTCACCTCCACCGCCGTCACGGCTGCCTCGTTCGTCGCGCAGATGTCCTCGGTGCACAGTGACCAGGGCAACCGGGACGGCCAGTTCCGCGGTCGAATCATGGATGTCGCGACGTACCCGACCGCCACCTTCGCGCTGCGCAAGCCGGTGCCACTCGGCCCGCTGCCCTCCGGCAGCTCGACCCGTACCTACCAGGTCGAGGGCACGCTCACGATGCACGGCGTCGCGCGACAGATCGTCTTCCCACTCACCGCGAAACGGTCGGGCACGTCCATCGCGCTGTCCGGACAGCTCCCGATCACGTTCGCCGACTACGGCATCCCCAACCCCACGTTCGGACCCGCCCGGGTCGGGGACAGCGGGACGCTCGAGGTGCTGCTCACCTTCGTTCGGGCCTGATGCTTCGCCTCACCAGGGCAGCGGGCCGGCATTGTCGAAGAAGGCACCGGTCGGCCCGTCGTCGGGCAGTGTGGCGAGCCGGATGGCGACGCGGGCGGCCTGCGAAGCGGTGCGGGCGCCGTCGCGGTGGGTCATGTCCGTGTTGGTGTAGCCCGGATCGGCCGCGTTGACCTTGATCGGACCGGCTCGCAGCTCGTTGGCGAACTGCAGCGTGACGGCGTTGATGGCCGTCTTCGACGTGTTGTAGCCGAGCATGCACTTGGTCGCGTACACGGTGCTGGTGTCCGCGGCCAGCCCCAGTGAACCGAGTCCACTGGAGAGGTTCACGATTCGGCCGGCTTCCGACCTGCGCAGCAACGGCAGCATGGCCAGTGTCACCGACATGGTGCCGAATACGTTGGTGGCATAGGTGGCACGCACCTCTTCCATGGACGCCTGGCTCGGTGGTGCCGGGTGGAACTCGAGCTTCACTCCCGCGTTGTTCACCAGGGTGTCCAGGCGGCCGAACTCAAGGTCGATCCGGTGTGCCGCATCGGCCACCGAGGCGTCGTCCGCCACGTCGATCGCGACCAGATGCACATCGTCCACACCGGTGTCCCGCAGTGCATTGCGCGCTTGTTCTCCCCGCCCGACGTCGCGGGCGCCGAGCAGCACGGTGTGCCCGAGCTCGCCGAGCCCCTGGGCGACGGCGAACCCGATGCCCTTGTTCGCGCCGGTGACGAGTGCGATCCGCTTCATCTGACCTCCGTGTTGCCTCCATCCAAGCCGGTGGGCCCCGCGCTCGGCTACCGGCGTGTAGAACAGGAGTCATGGAGCAACGCAATCTCGGCCCGTTGCGGGTGTCCGCCCTCGGTCTCGGCTGTATGGGGATGTCGGAGTTCTACGGCGAGCGCTATGACGACGAATCGATCGCCGTCATCCACCGGGCGCTCGATCTCGGTTGCACGTTTCTGGACACCGCGGATATGTACGGGCCGTTCATCAACGAGCAACTCGTCGGACGGGCCATCGCCGGGCGGCGCGACGAGGTGGTGCTGGCGACCAAGTTCGGCATCCAGCGAAGGCAGGACGGCACCCGGTTGGGTATCAACGGCCGGCCTGAGTACGTCCGGTCCGCCTGTGACGCCTCGTTGCAGCGACTCGGGGTGGACCACATCGACCTGTACTACCAGCACCGGGTCGACCCTTCCGTCCCGATCGAGGAGACCGTGGGCGCGATGGCCGAGCTGGTCGCGGCCGGCAAGGTCCGCCAGCTCGGGCTGTCGGAGGCGGCGCCGGCGACGATCCGGCGGGCGGCCGCCGTGCACCCGATCGCCGCACTGCAGACCGAGTACAGCCTGTGGACCCGCGATCCCGAGGACGAGCTGCTGACCACGGTGCGGGAACTGGGCATAGGCTTCGTCGCCTACAGCCCGCTGGGCCGGGGCTTCCTCACCGGTACCATCAGTGGACCGGACGACCTGGCGCAGGGTGATTCGCGCCGGGCGCATCCGCGCTTCACCGGCGAGCACGCCGAGGCGAATCGGGTGCTGGCCGCGCGGGTCGGCGAGCTGGCCGGGCGTAAGGGCGTGACGGCCAGCCAGGTAGCGCTCGCGTGGGTGCTGGCCCAAGGTGAGGACATCGTGCCGATTCCCGGCACCAAGCGGCGCCAGTACCTGGAAGAGAATCTGGCGGCCACCCAGATCGTGCTCGACCCGGCGGACCTGCGGTGGCTGGACGCGAACGTTCCCGCCGCGTCCGGCGACCGGTACGCCGACATGAGCGCCGTCAACCGGTGACGAGAGCGGGCACCTACGGGGATCGCTGGATCGCCTGCACCGAGGGCGATATCCGCATCCGCGGGTACTACTTCCCGTGGGGCAGCAAGCGCATCCCGTACGCCGCGGTCCGCTCGATCCGGCCGGTCGAACTGAGCCTGCTGCGTGGTCGAGGGCGGCTGTGGGGAACGAACAACCCGCGTTACTGGGCACATCTCGATCCGCGGCGGCCGCAGAAGCAGATCGCGCTCGTTCTCGACATCGGCCGCCGAGTGCGGCCGTTCCTCACCCCTGACGACCCGGATGCGTGTCTGGCCGTGCTGCAGGCGCGCTGCCCCAGCGCCGAGGTATCGGTGACGCCGACGCGCGGCCCGCTGGTCTAGCCGTGGCCGCCAGAATCTGACACGTCGTATATTCTTTGCTCCGAGCCGCTGCGCTGCGGCGGTGGTCGGAGGAGGCGCCGTGGATCTCGACTTCTCGGTCGAGCAGAAGGAGTTCCGGGACCAGGTTCGGACCTGGCTGGCGGAGAACGCCCCCCGGGAGCGTCGCCCCGACGACGCGGCCGGGATCCGTGCCTACGACCTGGCGTGGCAGCGGGCGCAGTGGGAGGGCGGCTGGGCTGGGGTCTCCTGGCCGACCGAGTTCGGGGGTCGGGGCCTGAGCTTGATGGAGCAGCTGATCTGGTTCGAGGAGTACGGACGGGTCGGGCTCCCCGGCATCGACGCGTGTTTCGTCGGCCTCAACCACGCCGGCCCCACGCTGATCAGTTGCGCCACGCAGCAGCAGAAGCAGAAGCATCTGCCGGAGATCCTGCGCGGGGATGTGGTCTGGTGTCAGGGTTTCTCCGAACCGAACGCAGGATCCGACCTCGCCTCGCTGCGCACGCACGCGGTGCGCGACGGAGACGAACTGGTGGTGACGGGCCAGAAGATCTGGACCAGCTACGCCCAAGTGGCCGACTGGCAGGAGCTGCTGGTGCGTACCGACAGCACCGGTGCGAAGCACCAGGGGATCACCTGGGTGATCTGCGATATGCACAGCCCCGGCATCGAGGTCCGGCCGATCGAGACGATGGAGCGCGGCGCGGAGTTCTGCGAGGTGTTCTACGACGAGGTGCGCATCCCGGTCGGCAACGTCGTCGGTGAGATCGACGACGGCTGGCGGGTCGCGATGTCGACGCTCGCGTTCGAGCGCGGCACCGCGTTCACCGCCAACCAGGTGCGACTCGAGACGACGGTCGAGCGGTTGATCGAGTTCGCCCGGGAGCACCGTGACTCGCGCGGGGGCGCCACGCTGGACGATACCGACGTCGCGCGCCGGCTCGCGTCGGCGCGGGCCGCGGTCGCGTCGCTACGCGCGATGACGTACCTGGGCATCTCCCGTACCGCGCGTGCTGGTGCGCCCGGTCCAGCCGGATCGATGCTCAAGGTCTTCTACGCCGACCTGGTGAAAGAAGTCGGACAACTCGGGATGGACATCCTCGGGTCCGACGCGCTGCGGTACTCCTCGCGCTGGGACCCGGACGGATGGAGCGGCGGCTATTTGCACTCGTTCTCGCAGTCGATCGGGGGCGGTACCACCGAGATCCAGCGCAACATCGTCGCCGAGCGCGTGCTCGGCCTGCCCC
>DASZVT010000075.1:0-8670 GCA_035546915.1 Mycobacteriales bacterium
CATGATCGAGGAGCCGTGGGGCCTGACGACCCGGGACTTCAACGGGGTGGATAACATCCTGTGGGAATCCGACTACCCACACGCCGACACCCCGTTCCCGAACACTCAGGCCGCCTGCAAGGACCTGTTCGAGGATGTCCCGGAGGACGTCATCACCAAGATCACCCACGCCAATGCCGAGAAGCTGTTCAAGTTCCCGCTGTCGCAGGAACTGATCGCCCAACACGCCACTCCCGGCACCTGACGGCGGTGGCGGTCAGGAACCTCGCCGACGTCTGGGAGGCAGTGGCGGCGCGCCAGCCGCAGCTGCCGGCCCTGTGGGACGGGCACCGCGTCACCTTCACCTGGGCCGCGTTCGAGCGGGCGGCGGAGGCGGCCGCGCAGGGGCTGGCGCAGCGGGGTCTGGCGCAGCGGGACCGGCTGGCCATCCTGATGCGCAACCAGCCGGAGTACCTGATCACCGCCTTCGCCTGCTTCAAGCTAGGGCTGACGCCGCTGAACCTGAACTACCGCTACACCAGCGTCGAGTTGTCCCAGGTGCTGGACACCGCCGACTGCCGCACCGTGGTGGCCGGTGTGGAGTTCCTTCCCCTGACGCAACAGCTTCCCGCCGCGGGCTGGCACGGCGACGTGATCGCGGCACCGGCCGACGAGGGCGGCGAGACGCCGACCGGGGTCGCGGGCTGGCTGCAGGTAGCGGGCGACGTGGATCCGGATCGGTTGACCACGCGGACGGTGGCGCGATCCGGTGACGACCACCTGCTGCTGTTCACCGGTGGTACCACCGGCGTTCCCAAGGGCGTCGTATGGCGCCAGCAGTCACTGCTGGAACTGCTCGCGGCCGCCCAGCTCGAACTGGTGCCCGGACAGCAGCTGGACGCCGCAGCGCCGCGACCGCTGTTGCCGGCGGCTCCGTTCATGCACGGGACCGGACTGTTCACCAGCATGGGCGGCTTCGGGCTGACCGCCGGGGGCAGCGTGATCTGCCTGCCCCGGGCTCGCTTCGACCCGGCCGAGCTGCTCACGGTCGCGCAGCGGTTGGACGCGGAGATGTTGGTGATCACCGGCAACGCGATGGCGGTCCGGCTGATCGAGACCCTCGAGCGCGCGCCCCGGGAATTGCCCGGGCTACGGTACGTGCTCAGCTCCGGAGCCGTGTTCAGCAGTGGACACAAGGAGCGGCTGCTGGCGGCGCTGCCCGAGCTGACGATCATCGAGACGCTCGGCGCGTCGGAGGGAACGAACACCGGGACCGCGATCGCGGTGCACGGATCGGTCCCGCCTACCGGGCGTTTCGTACCGGGCCCGGACGTCCGGTTGCTCACGCCCGATGGTGACCTCATCCCGCCCGGAAGCGGCGTGCCCGGTTTGCTGGCCGTCGGCGGCCCGCTGCCGGACGGTTACTTCCGCGACCCGGAGGCAACGGCGCGGGTCTACCGCGACTGGCATGGTGTGCGGCTGGCGGTGCCGGGCGACTGGGCTCGCGGCCACCCGGACGGCACCCTGGAACTGCTCGGCCGGGGTAGCGCATCCATCAACAGTGGCGGCGAGAAGATTTATCCCGGTGAGGTGGAGGCCGCCATCCTGAGCTGCCCGGGGGTCCGGGAGGCGGCGGTCGTCGGCGTGCCGGACGACCGCTTCGGCGAGTCGGTCTGCGCGGTCGTCGCGGCGATGCCCGGAGCGCAGGTCAGCGACGAAGACATCGTCGCGGCGGTGCGCGCCACATTGGCCCGTTACAAGGTGCCTCGGCACGTCGTGCGGGTGCACGACCTACCCCGGACCGCGGTGGGCAAGGTGCACTACCCGGCGGTGCTGGAGCTTGCCCGGCGACGGCTGGCGCTCGAGCCCAGCTGACGATCCCGGCGCAGCGTCCTGGGGTGGGCACGGCATGATGCGAGCATGACGGAACGAGAGCCCGGGTCCGCACCGGATCCGGCCGCCGACCTGCGCGAGCTGCGTAGCAGGTTCTACGCCATGACCGCGCGAGAGCGCGCCAATAGCTGGTGGACCGGCGAACTCCCGCTGATCCCGGTGATGGGGCTGTTCGGCATCCGCCCGCGCGACATCGACGCCGGGACCAGTCACGCGTACCAGCAGTTGTCACCGGACTTGCTAGCCGCGGACGGGACGCTGCCGGCCGGATTGCTCGCCGTGCTGGCCGACGTCGTGACCGGCGGCGCGATCGCCCACCGGCTGCCGATCGGGCAGGGGATCGTCACGGTCACCCTCACCGTCGAGCCGACGGTCGAGCAGTTGCCGACGGAGGGCACCTTGGTCGGCAGCGCCACCGTGGTGGCCGAGCGGGGGCCGCTGTACCTGGCCGAGGGCGACGTGCGAACGCTCGGTGGACAGCAAGTTGCCCGGCTCAGCGCATGGTTCATGAGACTCCCTGGCCGCTCGGCAGTGACCCCCAGCGATCCCCCCTCGACGGGTCCGGTCTCGCTACCGGCGGATGCCGGTCTGGGCCCGATCGGCCGGCTGGTGGGCATCACCGAACTGTCCCGTGCCGACGGCAGTGCCGCCGCCACCGCGGTGGTCCGGCCCGACCTGGTCAACCTCGGGCTGGCGTTGCACGGCGGGGCGGGCGCGCTGCTGGCCGACCTCGTCTGCCTGGCCGCCCTGGGCGAGGGCGCGTCGCACCAGCCGCTCACGTCCACCTACTCGTACCTGCGTTCCACCGGCGTGATCGGGGCGCCGGTGCAGGTTCAGGCACGGGTGCTCAAGCCAGGACGCACCGTGGCTGCGGTCGAGGCGGAGGTGCTGACGGCAGCGGGGAAGCCGGCGCTGCACGTGGTGACCAACGCCGCGATGCGGATCGACTGACGTGACCCGGACCGCCACGCCCGAGGCGGACACGCCTCCCGAGCCCCACTTCGTGCTCACGCTGTCCTGCCAGGACCGGCACGGCATCGTCCACGCAGTCACCGGGTACCTGCTCGAGCAGGACTGCACCATCACCCAGAGCCAGCAGTACGGGGACCCCGATACCGGCTTGTTCTTCCTTCGGATGGCCTTCGGCTGCGAGGACGCGGACCGTGACGTGACAGCGCTGCGGGCCGCGTTCGCCCCGGTGGCCACGGCGCTGGACATGACCTGGCGGCTGGTGGACGGGCGTGACCGCCCACGGGTGCTGATCATGGTCAGCCGATACGGCCACTGTCTCAACGACCTGCTGTTCCGGCAGAGCATCGGGGCGCTGCAGATGGACGTCCCGGCGATCGTGTCGAACCACGTCGACTTCGCCGGTCTGGCTGGTACCGCCGGCATCCCGTTCCACCATGTACCGGTGACGGCGGCGACGAAGCCGGCCGCGGAGGCGGCCGTCCTCGATCTGGTCGCCGAGTACCGGATCGACCTGGTGGTGCTGGCCCGCTACATGCAGGTGCTCTCGGACGACTTCTGCCGCCGGCTGCCAGGGCGCATCATCAACATCCACCACTCGCTGCTGCCGAGCTTCAAGGGCGCGAATCCCTACCGGCAGGCATTCGCACACGGGGTGAAACTCGTCGGTGCCACCGCGCATTACGTCACGGCCGAACTGGATGAGGGGCCGATCATCGAGCAGGACGTGGCCCGGGTCGACCACGCCTACGACACCGCCCAGCTCGCCACCGCCGGCCGCGACGTCGAGTGCCAGGTGCTGGCGCGAGCGGTGCGCTGGCACACCGAGAGCCGCATCCTGCTGAACGGCCGCCGCACCGTGGTCTTCCGCGGCTGACTGGCGATCACGGGAGGGAACACGCGATGCCTCGATTCACTTCGGTCGCCGCGCTGGCGGTGGGCGCGGCGGGCGCGGTGGTGTTGGCCGCCGTGGTGAGCCCGTGGTGGTGGTTCCTCGCCGTCCCGGGATTACTGCTGGTCGGCCTCGGCCTTCACGATCTGCTTCAGCGCCGGCACAGCGTGCTGCGCAACTACCCGGTGATCGGGCACCTGCGGTATCTGCTGGAGGCGATCCGACCCGAGATGCAGCAGTACTTCATCGAGCGCAACTACGACGGGCGCCCGTACGACCGGGACACCCGTACGGTCATCTACGAGCGGTCGAAGGGCATCCACGGGGAGCAGGCGTTCGGCACCGAGCGGGACGTGAACGAGGTCGGGTATGAGTTCCTGCTGCATTCCACTGTTCCGGTCCCGCAAGCGACCGAGCCACCTAAGGTCCTCGTCGGTGGGCCGGATTGCGGGCAGCCGTACCCGATGGCGCTGCTGAACGTCTCGGCGATGAGCTTCGGTGCGCTGTCGGCAAACGCCATCCGCGCTCTGAACAAGGGTGCTGCGATGGGCGGTTTCGCACATGACACCGGTGAGGGCGGCCTGAGCGAGTACCACCTGGAGAACGGCGGAGATCTCATCTGGGAACTAGGCAGCGGCTACTTCGG
This sequence comes from Mycobacteriales bacterium, assembly GCA_035546915.1. Taxonomy (GTDB): domain Bacteria; phylum Actinomycetota; class Actinomycetes; order Mycobacteriales; family CAJCIY01; genus DASYGP01. The sequence continues at coordinate 4,380 of DASZVT010000075.1, forward strand.
GGCGCGCACCGGCGACGGCGACTTCGACCCCGAGGCGTTCCGGGACAAGGCCGCGCTGCCCCAGGTCAAGTGCGTGTCGTTGAAGTTGTCCCAGGGCGCCAAGCCCGGCATCGGCGGCGTGCTGCCCGCGGTCAAGGTCAGCCCCGAGATCGCGGCGGCGCGCGGCGTGCCGGTCGGGGTGAAGTGCGTGAGCCCGCCGTTCCACCGGGTGTTCTCCACCCCCCGGGAGCTGGTGCTCTTCCTGGCTCGGATGCGGGAGTTGGCCGGCGGCAAGCCGGTCGGGATGAAGCTGTGCGTCGGCTCGCGCCGGGAGTTCTTGGCCATCTGCAAGGCCATGCTGGCCGAGGGGACGGGCCCGGACTTCATCGTGGTGGACGGTTCAGAGGGAGGCACTGGGGCGGCGCCGTTGGAGTATGAGGACCACGTCGGAGTACCGCTCACCGACGGGTTGATGACGGTGCACAATGCGCTTGTCGGTGCCGGGCTGCGGGGACAGATCCGGATCGGCGCCAGCGGCAAGGTGGCGACCGGTGTCGACATCGTGAAGCGGCTGGCGCAGGGTGCCGACTACACCAATGCTGCCCGCGCCATGATGATGGCGGTCGGGTGCATCCAGGCGCAGGAGTGCCACCTCAACACCTGTCCGGTGGGCGTGGCGACCCAGGACCCGCGACGTGCCCGCGCGTTGAACGTGCCGGACAAGTCACAGCGGGTGCAGCGCTTCCAACAGGCGACCGTCGCGCAAGCGCTGCAGTTGCTGGCGTCGATGGGACTGCGCGAGGCGGCCGACCTGTCGCCCGCATACCTGATGCGCCGACTCGACCACGTACACACGCATAGCTACGCCGACCTGTACGAGTGGTTGGCGCCGGGTGAACTCGTCGCCGGCAGCCGGGGTGACTGGGCGCAGGAATGGGACGCGGCGACGCCGGATCGCTTCCGGCTGTAGTGAGCCTGGTACGGCCGGGTACGCCCGTCATGGGCGCCTCGTCTGCGACAGTGGACGGATGCGGGTATGCGTGCTGGGACCGCTGCAGGTGTGGCGGGACGACGGCAGCGCCGTACCGGTCGGTGGCGCCCGGCTGCGGGCACTGCTGCTGCGCCTGGTCGCTGCCGACGGCCGCGTCGTCGCCGCGGCAGCGCTGACGGAGGCGATCTGGCCGGAGGGCGCCCCAGGCGATACGGCGAACGCGCTGCAGTCCCTGGTGTCGCGGTTGCGGCGGGCGATCGGTGACGCCGGTGCTGTCCGACAGATCTCGGACGGATACCAGCTGGACCCAGCCGACCTCGACACCGACCTGGCGGCGTTCGAGCGCGACGTCGCGCAGGGGCGGCAAGCTGTCGCCGCGGGCGATCCGGGACGGGCACACGCGAAGCTGACCGACGCACTGGGGTACTGGCGCGGGCCCGCTCTGGTGGACGCGGGTGACGCCCCGTACGCGGTCGCGCGGCGGGTCGCACTGGACGAACTCCGGCTCGATGCGATCGCGGATCGGATCGACGCCGCACTGGCTCTCGGACGGGCTGCCGCGGTCACCGGTGAGCTACAGGCACTGGTCACCGATCATCCGCTGCGCGAACGCTTCTGGATCCAGCTGGTCGGCGCGCTGCACCGGGTCGGCCGGACGCCGGACGCGCTGGCTGCCTACGAACAGCTGCGCCGCACCCTCGCCGACGAACTCGGTATCGACCCGTCGCCCGCTGCGCGCGAGTTGCATCTCGCGCTGCTGCAGTCGGATCCGTCGGCAGCCGTGCCGGGGGCCCGTCCTCGCCGGACCAACCTGCGCGCGCCGTTAACCAGTTTCGTCGGCCGGCGTGACGACATCGACCGGGTCAGCGGCCTTCTCTCCGAGCACCGGCTGGTCACGGTTGTCGGGACCGGGGGCGCCGGTAAGACTCGACTTGCCGGCGAACTGGCCGAATATCAGGGACGCGATACCTGGCTCGTCGAGCTTGCGCCGGTCACCGATGCGCTCGCAGTCCCGCTGGTGATCCTGGAGACGCTCGGCCTGCGGGAGGCGGTGCGCCGGGCTGCCACCGAACGCACCACCCGCGACGCGCTGACCCGGCTGCAGGAGGCGCTCGGCGACGCCGTCACGTTGCTGATCCTCGACAACTGCGAGCACCTGGTGGAGACCGTCGCGCACGTCGTGGAGCACCTGCTCGGTCGCTGCCCACAGCTGCAGATCCTGGCCACCAGCCGGGAGCCGCTCGGCGTGAGCGGCGAGTTCCTGCACTATCTGCAGCCGCTGCAGGCACCGCCGGACGGTACGGATCCCCAGGCGGCGCAGGGGTTCCCGGCGGTGCAGCTGCTGGTCGACCGAGCCCGGGCCAGTGTCGCGGAGTTCGCCGTGAACAGCTCCAACGTGGCGGACGTGATCGAGATCGTCCGGCGACTGGACGGGTTGCCGTTGGCGATCGAGCTGGCGGCAGCTCGGCTGCGCACGCTGCCGGTGTCAGCTGTCGCCGCCGGGCTGTCGGACCGGTTCCGGCTGCTCACCGGTGGTAGCCGCACCGCGCTGCCACGGCACCGCACCCTGCGCGCGGTCGTGGCCTGGAGTTGGGACCTGCTCACCGAGCAGGAGCGAGTGCTCGCGGAACGGCTCGCGGTGTTTCCGGCCGGTGCGACGCTGGAGAGCGCGATCGCGGTCTGCGCGGACGAGTTGCTGCCCGCCGGCGCGGTCGCTGACCTGCTGGCCGCCTTGGTGGACCGGTCGCTGCTGGTCGTACCAGGCGGCGCGTCCCCGCGGTATCAGATGCTCGAGACGATCCGCGAGTACGGCATCGAACAGCTCGCTGCCCGGGACGAGCTGGGCACCGCGCGGGACCGGCATGCCCGCCACTTCGCGAGCCTGGTAGCCCGCGCCGACGCCCACTTTCGCGGGCCGGAGCAGCTCTCCTGGCTCGAGCTGCTCGAGCAGGAACGGGGCAACACCCTCGCCGCGCTGCAACAGTTGTGCGTCACCGGTCCGGCGCAAGACGCGCTGGCGATGGCGCTGTCACTGGGCTGGTCCTGGATGATCAAGGGAAACCATCACGAGGTCGGCCCCTGGATGACCACCGTGCTCGCAGTCGAGGGCGAGACCGATCCGGGCGACCGGCTGCTGGCGCAGAGCCTGCAGGCGATGCACGCGATGATGGGTCCCGAGGCGCAGCAGTCTGCCGCGGAGGGCGATCGGCTGTTCACCGACGCTCGGGCGCTGAGCGAGCAGCTCGACGGCGTCGATCCGAGCGGGCATCCGATGCTTGGTCTGCTGCGTCCGGTGTTGGCCTGGCTGGTGGGGCGCAACGACCGGGTCAACGACCTGGTGGAAGAAGCCGTTGCGCTGGACGACCCGTGGATTGCGGCCACCGCGCGGATGGCGCGGGCGAACTTCGCCGAGAACGACGGGGACATCGCGCAGATGGAGACCGATATCGAGGCCGCGGTCACCGCGTTCCGTGCGATCGGCGATCAGTGGGGCATGTCGGGCGCGCTGACCACGTTGGCCCGGGTGCACACCCTGCACGGCGACCTCGATGCGGCTGCTGCGGCGTACCAGGAGGCACTGACCTTCCTCGGGGCGTTCACCGACAGCGGCGAACACATCGAGGTGCGGATCCGGCTCGCGGAACTGCACGCGCGCCGGGGTGACCTGGCCGCGGCGCGGACAGAAACCGACCGGGCACTGGATCTCGGGAGCAAGACCGGTGGCGTGCACGAGCAGGGATGGGCGCTGCTCGCGCGGACAGAGCTGGCTCTGCTGGAGGGCGACCTCGGCGGGGCAGGCCGGTTTCACGCCGCAGCACTGCAGCGCTTCGCGCCGATGTCGCACGCCCATCCGCGCAGCCGGCACCTGCTCGCGATAGCGCAGGGCATCGGCATCCGGATCGCGATCGCTGCCGGCGACGTCGACGCGGCCAAGTCCTATGCCCGGGATGCGTACGCGACCGCCCTGGGAACCGCGGACATGCCGATCGTCGCGGCCGTCGGAGTCGGGATCGCGCAGCTGCTGCTCGCCGAGGGCCGGCCCCTCGACGCGGCGCGCGCGCTCGGGCTGGCGGCGCGGATCCGCGGCATCCCGGACGCGAGCGACATACACGTCGCTTCCGTCACCGACCAACTGCGTCATGTCCTGGGGGACAAGGACTTTCGTGCGTCATACGCGGAAGGGCGCGGTCCGGTCGACGACGATCGAGACCGCGCCCTGTCCGCGTTGGAGAAGCTGGCCGGCTAGGCGTGGCTGCGTAGACGCTGCCTCGCACCCGCCGACCCGACCGGTCAGCCGAGTGGCAGTGGCTTGAGCCCGGG
>DASZVT010000076.1:0-1622 GCA_035546915.1 Mycobacteriales bacterium
TACGTCCTGCCCGGCGGGGTGAGCGACCCGACGAAGGTGATCGGCCAGGCGCGCGCGGCCGAGGAACTCGGGCTCGGCACGGTCTGGATCGGCGAGCGTTACGACACGAAGGATCTCGGCTCCCTCGCCGGCGCACTGACCCAGACGACGACCACGATCCGGATCGGCGCGGCGATCACACACACCGGTACCCGGCATCCGATGACGATCGCGTCCATGGGGCAAACGCTGCAGTCCCTGTCCGGGGGGCGATTCGCGCTCGGGCTCGGCCGATCCGCGGCGTGGCGCTGGCAGAACTACGGGCTCCCCCATCCCACCACGCAGGCACTGCGCGATGCGGCGACCATCCTGCGCCGGCTCTGGGCGGGTGAGACCGTCAGCTACGACGGTCCGGTAGGCACCTTTCCGTCGCTCCGCCTCGCACAGCGCCCGGACATCGCCCCGCCGCCGCTGCTGCTCGCCGCGGTCGGGCCCAAGACGCTGGAGGCCGCGGGGGCGACCTTCGATGGCGTGATCTTGCATCCGTTCCTCACCCCGGAGGCGGTCGGCCGGTCGGCACAGGCGGTGCGCGACGCGGCCGCGGCCGTCGGGCGCGACCCCGGCACCGTCCGCTGCTATGCGACCGTCGTCTGCGGGCCGGACAATGCTGCCGAGCCACGCGAGCACACCGTCGACGCTCGGGCCGCCGGCTACTTCCACGTCAGCGGTTTGGGGGATGCCCTGGTTCGCGCAAACGGCTGGGATCCAGCGGATCTCGAGCGCTACCGGCAGCAGCCCGGCCTTGCTGGTCTGAACGGCGCGCAGGCCGACAAGGCGTTGAGCCGGCCTGAACTGGCCCGTCTCACCGCCGGGATGCCGTCGCACTGGCTCCCGTCGTCGTCCGCCACCGGCACCGCAGCCGCCTGCGCACAACGGCTGCGGGACTACCTCGACGCCGGCGCGGACGAGATCGTCCTACACGGCAGCACCGCCGAGAACCTCGGCGAACTGGTCGACGCATTCACCGCCGGGGACGGTACGCGGTGACCGAAACCGCCGACATCGCAGCGGTTCTCACCCCCCTGCTGCGCGACGAGAGCGGTTACGACGACCTTCAGGTGACACCCTCCGGCAGCGCCGGCGGGCAGTCACACGCGATGACCCTGTTCGATCTGCGCTGGTCGGACCGGCAAGGCACACACAAAGACCGGGTCGTGCTCCGTAGACAGCCCGCCGGCGAGGGAAGCATCTTCCTGAACCCGGACGTGGTCCAGGAGGCGCGGGTACTGGCCGGCATCGGCCGGGCCGGAACCGTTGCCGTGCCGCGGATCTGGCTAGCGTGTGCGGCCACCGACCCGCTCGGTGCCCCGTTTTTCGTCATGTCCCTGGTGGAGGGACGACCCATCGCGTCCAAGCCCTCCATTCACACCTCCGGTTGGCTGCTGGACGTCAGCGCCGAGGCGCGCAGCCGGCTGTGGGATGGCGGCTTGGCGGCACTCGCCGCGGTGCACGCGATCGACTGGCGCCGGGACCTCGCGTTCCTGCTCGACGGGCCGGAAGACGACACCCTCGGGACATACCTGCGGCAGTTGCGGCACTGGTACGACTGGGTGCGCGAGGGCCGCGCGTTCCCGATCACCGAC
>DASZVT010000077.1:0-5769 GCA_035546915.1 Mycobacteriales bacterium
TCGACACCCGCGCCGCATTCGTCGAGGAGGTCGCGCGCGTCGGGGCGAACGTGATCCGGCGGATCGCCGCCATCGAACCCCACTGAGCGTCGCTGGGACCTCGGTGTCGCTGGGACCTCAGGGGCGAGGTGCCGCCGCTCCCGCGGGAGTCTCGTGCCGCGACCAGAAGTCGTGCCAGCTGTCGTAGACCTGGGGAATTGTCTCCGGACCGGTTACCGACCAGCGCGTCTTGTCCGGGCCGATCGGCCGGTCGAGTGCGTCCACGGCGTACCAATGCCGGATCTTGCGACCGGTGAACAGCCACTGGCCGTCCCGCCGCTCGTAGCGGTCCCAGTACTGGATGGCCATGACGACCCACTGCTCGCCGTACTCGTGCTCGGCCTTGCAGTACACGACGCCCTCGGCGTGATCGTCGTCGACGAAGTTGATCGTGTGCGTGCCGCCGACGAAGTGGATAGAGGTGGTGAACTCGCTGAGGATGTTCTCCAGCAGGTCGCGCATCGCGGGTCGGCCGCGTTCGGTCCTGGTGGCGCGCACGTCGTCGACGAACAGGTTCGTGAGCGCGTCGATGTCGCGCGAGTCGACGAGTACCGCGTACCGGCTCACCAGCTGACGGATCGCCTCGGTGGACTCGAGTCGTTCGAGACGTTGTGCGGTGTCCATGTTCCTCCCAGTGGTCGGCCCGCGATGCGCTGGCGTATCGAGCGTAACGGTCACCGGATACGACACGGGCACGGCCCGCGATGCCGACGCACCCACGTCCCGGGCCGGAAGTGCGCGGGATGTTGCCGGACTTTTGCGCGCAGGGCACGGTGACGAAATACACAGCTCCTAGCGTCGCGCCCGAGCTGCCATCACGACGACAGCAGCCGGGGCAGGGGAGCGCGATGACGACCACACTCACCGACGGCTACGAGCAGCCTGCCGCCGCGAGCCCGGCGAAGCCTACGAGCGGCCGCCAGATCGAGGACTGGCGACCGGAAGATCCGCAGTTCTGGGCGCAGCGCGGTGCCCGGATCGCGCGCCGCAACCTCACGTTCTCGATCTTCGCTGAGCACATCGGTTTTTCGGTCTGGAGCCTGTGGTCGGTGTTCGTCCTGTTTCTCACCCCGGAGTACGGCATCAGCCAGGACCCGAAAACCGCTGCGGCACAGAAGTTCCTGCTCACTACGTTGCCGACCGCGCTCGGGGCAACCGTCCGCGTGCCGTACACGTTCGCGGTGGCCCGATTCGGCGGCCGGAACTGGACGGTCCTGAGTGCCGCACTGCTGCTCGTCCCGACGGTCGCAGCCGCGGCCGTCCTGCGACCCGGCATCTCGTACGGCACCGTACTGCTGCTGGCGGCACTGGCCGGGATCGGCGGTGGCAACTTCGCCTCGTCCATGGCGAACATCAACACCTTCTACCCGCAGCGGCTGAAGGGCCGGGCGCTTGGGCTGAACGCCGGCGGCGGCAACCTCGGCGTCGCAGTCGTCCAGCTCGTCGGGCTGGCGGTGTTGGCAAGCGCGGGCAAAGGGCACCCGCGCCTGCTGCTGGCGGTCTATATCCCGTTGGTGGTGCTGGCCGCGCTGGGCGCCGCGCGGTTCATGGACAACATCGCGCAGGTGCGCAACGACAAGCGGGCGATGCGGGACGCCGTCCGGGATCGGCACACCTGGGCGATATCGGTCCTGTACATCGGGACGTTCGGCTCGTTCATCGGTTTCAGCTTCGCGTTCGGCCAGGTGCTGCAGAACCAGTTCGGCGCGCACTTCGTCACCGCCGGCAAGGTCGACCCGGTCAAGATCGCGTACCTGACGTTCCTCGGTCCGCTGGTGGGATCGCTCGTTCGGCCGGTGGGTGGCTGGCTCGCTGACCGCGTCGGCGGAGCCCGGACGACGCTATGGAACTTCGCTGCGATGGCAGTGTCGGCGGCATTGGTGCTCGTCGCGTCCCGACGGGAGTCACTGCCGCTGTTCTATCTCGGTTTCCTGCTGCTGTTCGTCACCTCGGGAGTCGGCAACGGCTCGACCTACAAGATGATCCCGATGATCTTCCGCCGGAAGGGACGGGTGCGGGTCGCCGCCGGCGCAGACCCGGACGCGACCGAGCGCGAGTCCCGCCGGATGGCGAACGCGGTCATCGGGATCGCCGGCGCCGTCGGCGCTTTCGGTGGGGTGCTGGTGAACGTCGCGTTTCGTCAGTCCTTCCTGACCTACAAGACCGGCGACGCGGCATACATCGGGTTCATCGCCTTCTACCTGATCTGCGTCGCGCTGACCTGGGCCGGCTACGTCCGACCGGGTCGCTGCCTCGACGTCGATTGAACCGGGCCGCTGCGGTCCGCGGTGTTACGTCGCGGCAACGCGCAGATCGCCGTGCCGCGCGGCGCGCCGTGAGGCGAACGTAACCGGCTGGTTGCACCGCAGGTGACCGGGCCGTAACAGCGGCTGCCTAGCGTCGGCCGGCAACGGAGTGGAGAGGACGAGGAGCGAGGTGGCACGGACCGAACTGGACATGGCGGTGGACAGCGTCAGATCCGTGTGTTCGTACTGCGGGGTGGGCTGCGGCATGGTGCTGGACGTCGCCGCCGACGAGGCTGGGCGGCGGCGGGTGGTCCGGGTGAGGGGCGACGCCGGCCATCCCTCGAACCGGGGGCGGTTGTGCACCAAGGGCGCAACCACCGCCGACATGCTGGCCGCCGCCGGCCGGCTGGAGACAGCACTGCGCCGCCCGGACCGCTCGTCCGCGCCCGAGCCGGTGGACGTCGATGCCGCGATCGCCGAGACGGCCGCCCGGTTGCGGTCGCTCGTCGACGGACACGGACCGGACGCGGTGTCCTTCTATGTCTCCGGTCAGCTGAGCCTGGAGGCGCAGTACCTCGCCAACAAGCTGGCCAAGGGATTCGTCGGCACCAACCAGATCGAATCGAACTCCCGGCTGTGCATGGCCAGCGCCGCCAGCGGATACAAGCTCTCGCTCGGCGCGGACGGTCCGCCTGGCTCGTACGACGACCTGGACCACGCGGACACGTTCCTCGTCATCGGCTCGAACATGGCCGATTGCCACCCGATTCTCTTCCTGCGACTGCTGGAGCGGGTCAAGGCCGGCGCGCGTCTGATCGTGGTGGACCCACGCCGGACCGCGACCGCCGAGAAGGCGGACCTATATCTGCAGCTCCGGCCGGGCACGGACGTGGCGCTGCTCAACGGCCTGTTGCATCTTCTCGTCGCGGACGGCAACGTCGACGAGGACTTCATCGCCGCGTTCACCGAAGGCTGGGACGCGATGCCCCCGCTGCTGGCCGACTACCCGCCGGAGCGAGTCGCCGAGATCACCGGCATCCCGGCAGCCGACCTTCGTACTGCGGCCACATGGATCGGTGCAGCCGGGAACTGGATGAGCTTGTGGACGATGGGCCTCAATCAGAGCACCCATGGCACCTGGAGCACCAACGCGCTGTGCAACCTGCACCTCGCGACCGGTGCCATCTGCCGGCCTGGCAGCGGCCCCTTTTCGCTGACCGGTCAGCCGAACGCGATGGGCGGCCGGGAAATGGGCTATCTGGGGCCGGGCCTGCCCGGGCAGCGGTCGGTGCTGTCCGAGCAGGACCGTGCGTACGTCGAGGACGCGTGGGGGATCCCGGCCGGGACGCTGCGTCCGGAGGCAGGGACCGGCACCGTCGATCTGTTCGCGCGGATGGCCGCCGGTGAGATCAAGGCCTGCTGGATCATCTGCACCAATCCGGTGGCGTCGGTCCCGAATCGCAGGACGGTGATCGAAGGGCTGGAGGCGGCCGAGTTCGTCGTCACCCAGGACGTCTTCACCGACACCGAGACCAACGCGTACGCCGACCTGGTACTGCCGGCCGCGATGTGGGCGGAGGCCGAGGGCGTGCTGGTGAACTCCGAGCGCAGCCTGACCCTCGCGCAGCCGGCGGCGGACCCGCCCGGCCAGGCGTTGCCGGACTGGAAATTGATCGCGCGGGTGGCCAGCGCAATGGGGTACGCCGACGCGTTCTCCTACGAGACCGCGGCAGAGGTGTTCGACGAGATCCGTCAGTTGTGGAACCCCGGCACTGGTTACGACCTGCGTGGCGCGGGCTACGAGCGGTTGCGCGAGGGCCCGCTGCAGTGGCCGTGCCCGCCTGGTGGGTCGGCACGCAACCCGATTCGCTACCGCAACGACGGGGTCAGCCAGCGGCTGCGGCGGCACGCCGACGGCGAGGTGCCTCGGCTGGCGTTCCCCACCCCGTCCGGGCGGGCGGCATTCCTGCCCCGCCCCCACCTGGCGCCGGCCGAGGTGCCGGACGCCGACTTCCCCTTCCTGCTCAACACCGGCAGGGTCCAGCACCAGTGGCACACCCTCACCAAGACGGGACGGGTGCCGAAGCTCAACAAGCTGAACCCGGGGCCGTTCGTCGAGTTGAACCCGCAGGACGCGGCGCAGCTCGGCATCAGCGCGGGCGAGACCGTCGAAGTGGCGTCGCGGCGGGGTCGCGCGGTGCTGCCGGTTGTCGTGACCGACCGGGTGCTGCCGGGCAACTGCTTCGCGCCGTTCCATTGGAACGACCTGTTCGGCGAGTACCTGAGCATCAATGCCGTTACGAACGACGCGGTCGACCCCATCTCCTTCCAGCCGGAATTCAAGGCCTGCGCCGTGTCCCTCACGGCGGTGACGACGGGACCACCGGCGCCCACCACGGATCCGGTATCGGCGGGTCTGCCGGCCGCTGCCGGGGTGCTCGCCCAGACCCTCGGCGTCGAGGGGATCGGGGTGCCCGAGTTCAGTGCGGACGAGCGGATGTTCCTCGCCGGCTTCCTGTCCGGCCTGGAACGTGGCCCGGAACACCGCGGCGACCTGATTACGCCGCGGCTGCCTGCGGACGCGCCGGTGGAGCCGAGCCGGATGTTGTGGGTGAACGGGTTGCTCGCCGGGTGTTACGCCCCCGCGACGACACCTGCCGAGCTGATCGACCGAAGGCCCGAAGGGCGTCCGGTCATGGTGCTGTGGGCATCGCAGACCGGCAATGCCGAGGAGGTTGCCGCCACCGTCGCGGACCGGGTCCAACGGGTGGGCAGGGCAGCCACGTTGCGGTGCCTGGCTGACACGGTGGTCGATGCGCTGCCCACTGACTGCGACATCCTCGTCGTCACCAGCACGTTCGGTGACGGCGATCCACCTGACAACGGTGCGGGGTTCCTCGAAGCGCTCGCGGCGCGGACGTCGGTCGAACTCGAGCGGGTGCGGTTCGCCGTCCTCGCACTGGGGGATTCGAGCTACAGCGACTTCTGCGGTCACGGCCGCCGCATCGACCAGCGGCTCGCCGAGCTCGGTGCGACCCGGTTGATGCCGCGCGTCGACTGCGACGGGGATTATGCGGCGATCGCGGCCGACTGGCTGGACCGGGTCGTCCGATCGCTGGACACGCCGTTCGCGCCGCCGGTGCGCGTCCCGGTTGTGGGTACGCGGCAACGACAGGCCGACGGCGTCGCGCGGCTGGTCGGCAACCGGTTGCTGAGTGGTCCGGGCGCCGGCAAGGAAGTCCGGCTGTTCACGTTCGGCATCGGCGACACCGACCTCGACTACCGGACCGGCGACGTCGTGTCGATCGTGCCGCGAAATCGCGCGGCGCTGGTCGAGGAGTGGCTCGCCGTCACCGGCGTCGACGGCGACACGGTGGTCGAGCTGCCGACCGGCACGATGTCGTTCGGTCAGGCGCTGAGTGGTCATCTGGAGATCGCGCGGCCGCATCCGGGCCTGCTCGCGTTGGTGTTGGAGCGCAGCGGG
>DASZVT010000078.1:0-18339 GCA_035546915.1 Mycobacteriales bacterium
GCAGCGCTCTGCCCACGTACCGAGGAGTTCGCCGAACCGCTGTGGCAGCTGGGTTTTCGAACGTACACCCTACTGCCGGACGGTCGGCTTGCCGTGATCCACGGCACCGACGAACGGCGGCTCGGGATCCTTGACCCGGCCACCGGCACGCTGCACGACCTGGCGACCCCTTACACCGTCTTCCGGCCGACACTCGACGTCGCAGGCACGTCGGTCATCACGATCGGCACCGCGCCCGACCGGGCCGGTGCGGTGCTTTCCGTTGACGTCGAGACCGGCAGCATCACCGTGCTGTGTGAGGACGCCACCGGCCTGCCCGATCCCTCGTACTTGCCGCAGCCCCGCTCCGTCACCTTGCCCGGGCCAGGAAATCGAGAGGTACACGCGCACGTCTACCCACCGCGCTCCCCCGACGCCGTCGGACCCAGCGGCGAGCTACCGCCATACGTCGTGTTCGTCCACGGCGGGCCCACCGCGCAGGCGTTCGCCACCCTCGACCTGACCAAGGCCTACTTCACCAGCCGCGGCATCGGGGTGGTCGACGTGAACTACGGCGGCTCCACCGGCTACGGCCGGGCCTACCGGGAACGGCTCAAGGGAGAGTGGGGCGTCGTCGACGTGGCGGACTGCGCCGCGGCCGTGCTCGCGCTGGCCGATCGCGGCGAGGCGGACCGCCACCGGCTCGGGATCCGCGGCGGCAGCGCAGGCGGCTGGACGACCCTCGCGGCCCTGACCACCACGGACGCCTTCGGAGCTGGGACCTCGTACTACGGAGTCGCCGAGCTCGTCCACTTCGTCGCGGACACCCACGACTTCGAGTCACGCTATATCGACGGACTGGTCGGTCCGCTGCCGGAGGCCCGGGACCGGTACGACGAGCGCGCGCCGCTGCAGCACGTGGATGACCTGTCCTGTCCGGTCCTGCTGCTCCAGGGGCTAGAGGACAAGATCGTCCCACCGTCGCAGGCGGAGATGTTTCGTGACGCGCTTGCTCGACAGCGGATCCCGCACGCCTACCTTGCCTTCGAGGGAGAGCAGCACGGGTTCCGCCGGGCAGAGACGGTCATTGCCGCACTCGAGGCGGAGCTCTCGTTCTACGGGCAGGTATTCGGCTTCACGCCGCCCGGCGTGCCCGTCCTGCCGCTCTCTACCGGGTGAGCGCCGGCTGTCAGTGCGCCACCTCGCTTGCCCGGGATTCACGTACGACCGTCACCCGGATCTGTCCGGGATAGGTGAGTTCCTGCTCGATCTGCTGGGCAACCTCGCGGGCGAGCACGTGCGCACCGATATCGTCGACGACGTCCGGTTGCACCATCACCCGGATCTCCCGCCCCGCCTGCATCGCGAAGACCTTCTCGACGCCTGACTTACCGGCCGCGATCTCCTCGATCCGCTCCATCCGTTGTACGTAGGACTCGACGTTCTCCCGTCGGGCGCCAGGTCGGCCTCCCGAGCAGGAATCACTGGCCTGCGTCAACACTGCCTCGAGGCTGTGCGGCGGGACCTCGTTGTGGTGCGCTTCGATCGCGTGCACGACCTCGTCCGACTCACCGAAAGAGCGGGCCAGTTCAGCTCCGATGATCGCGTGACTGCCTTCCACCTCGTGCGTGAGCGCCTTCCCGATGTCGTGCAGGAACGCGCACCGTTTGACCAGGGGAACGTCCAGGTGCAGTTCCGCCGCCATGGTGCCCGCAATGTGCGCCGTCTCCACCAGATGCTTGAGCACGTTCTGGCCGTAGGAGGTCCGATAGCGCAGCCGACCGAGGTGTTCAGCCAGCACGTCGTCGATCTCCGTGATCCCGACCGCGAGAAGCGCCTCCTCGGCGGCACGCAGACAGAGCTTGTCGATCTCGCCGGTCGCCGCTTCATAGGCCTCTTCGATCCGCTGCGGATGGATCCGGCCGTCCCGGATCAGCGACTCCATCGCCACTCGACCGACTTCCCGACGTACCGGGTCGAAGCACGAGAGCAACACCGCCTCGGGCGTGTCGTCGATGATCACGTTGACGCCGGTGACCGCCTCGAAGGCCCGGATGTTGCGGCCCTCCCTCCCGATGATGCGACCCTTCATGTCGTCACTCGGCAGATGGAGCACGCTCACGACGGACTCGGCGGTCTGCTCGGAAGCAACCCGTTGCACCGCGAGCGTGACGATCGAGCGAGCGCGCTTCTCGCCCTCGGCGCGCGCCTGCGCTTCGATGTCGCGGACCAAGATGGCGGCCTCTCGCCGGGCTTGCTGCTCCTGTTGCCGGACCAGCTCGGCACGCGCCTCACCCGCGGTCATCGCCGCGCAACGTTCGAGCGCTGCGCGTTCCCGGGCCCGCAGTGCAGCCAGTTCCTCGTCGGCGGTGCGCCGTTGGCGCTCCGCTTCGGCCGCAGCCTCGGCGCTGTGCGCGTCGCGCTCGTCCAGCCGAGCCACCAACGCATCGAGCCGGGACTCCCGATCGGCCAGCCGCCGTTCACGTTCGGCCATCCGGCCTTCGAGCTGCTCCAGCTGCGCACGGGCGCGCTGCTGTTCACGTTCGAACTCGTCACGGTCCTGCTCGGTCACGCGCTGCACCTGCCCACCCGCACGCGGATCCAGCACCGACTGCGTGCCGGCCCGGCGCAACGTCGCAGCCACCACGCAGGCGAGTGCGACGACTGCCGCCGCGAGGATGCCGATGACGACCGCCACGTCCACCTCCTCGAGCCACCCGATCAGCGACGGGACACCGAGTGGGTAGTGGCCGTGACCCCGGTGTCATACCAGCCTAAATCGCGGCCGACACCGTGGCGAACACGACACCGCGCGATCACCCGGACGCATCACCCTCCCGCAGCGCGGCACACGACGCGGCGGCGAGCTGCGGATCGAAGCCGCGCCGGGCCAGTAGTCCCTGCGCCCGTCGCAGCTGCACGTGTTCGGGCAGGCCGCGCAACGAACCCCAGCGCTTCACAATCACCGCGTGCGCCGCGTCCGGATGCTCCGGCGACGTGGCCAGCACCGCATCCACCGTCGCGGCATCGCAGCCACGGCGCCGAAGCTCTCGAGCGAGAACAGGCTTCGACTTCGAAGGCCCGTACAGCGTCACCCAGTCCTGGACGAAGCGCTCGTCGTCGACGAGGCCGACCCGCTCCAGACGGTCGAGCGCCTCCCGGATTGCGTACTGCGAAACTCCCTTGCGACGCAACAACTCGGCAAGTTCGTAGCGGGTGCGCGAACGCCCGTGCAGGCTCCGCAAACACAGCTCTCGCGCCGCGTCGATTTCCCGCTCGTCCTCACCCCCCGACGCACCGGATACCTCCGGAGGATCGGGGACGAGACGCAGGTGCATCTGCCGGTTCAGAAGTCCACCGGCATCGGCGCGACCTCGTCACCGTCGTCGACGACTGCCAGGAACGAGCCGATCCCGAGCTTCTCCTTGATCTTCTTCTCGATCTCGTCCGCGAGGTCAGGGTTGTCCCGGAGGAATTGACGAGCGTTCTCCTTACCCTGGCCCAGCTGATCGCCCTCGTAGGTGTACCAGGCACCCGATTTACGGACGAAGCCGTGTTCCACCCCCATGTCGATCAGACCGCCCTCCCGACTGATGCCCTGGCCGTACACGATGTCCATCTCGGCCTGGCGGAACGGCGGGGACAGCTTGTTCTTCACGACCTTCACCCGGGTCCGGTTGCCGACCGCCTCGGTGCCGTCCTTGAGGGTCTCGATCCGGCGGACATCGAGCCGGATCGATGCGTAGAACTTGAGTGCCTTGCCACCGGTCGTGGTTTCCGGGCTGTTGTGCACGATCACACCGTCAGCAAGGTAGGTGTGCGACCCCTCGACCTGGATGTCGAACCTGTGCATGGAGCGGCTCAACGGCCTCGTCGTGATGTCGGTGACGACGGTCGGGATCGGCGCTTGGGTCGGCTCCACAAATTCCGGCTCAACGCGGAACTGCCCCTGGTACCTCGGGAGCAGCTTGTACGCCATGGACGGATGCACGTAGGGCGCTATCAGGCGGTGCAACTTGTCCGTCTCATCCTTGCTGAAGGTGAGGACTGCCTTCCGTCGAGCCCCTCGTAACGAAAGGGTGGGGTGCAGGTCCCAGGTGCCGGCGAGATGCTCCAGGAGCCGCTCCCGCGATGCGGAGCTCATCGCCTCCACGCAGATCTCGGACCGACCGCTACCGTCGCGGGTCCGCTGCTGCAGGCCCTTCGCCCGTATCGTCAAGCTGCCGTCATCCTGGTACCAGACAGCCAGACTCAGCGGCGTCAAGGCCTTGAGGAAGTCCCACGTCAGATGCTTGTGCCCGTCCCCTTGGTAGACGACGTCACGTACCTCGGCCAACTCTGGCAACGAGGTGAGATCCACGTGGACAGACCCGTCGGATCGAACCGAACGTGATTGCGGGATGTTGCCGAACAGACCGGCTTTCCAATCCAGATACGCGATCTGACGGGCCCCGTGCCCCATTCGGAACCGGGTGACGGGGCTACGCCGGTCGTGCCCTGGGGAAAGGTTCCCGTCTCCCATCACCGACCCCAGAACGACCTTCCATTGCTGCTCGCTGAGCCTGCGATCGGCGTTGACCAGCACCCGATCCCCGGGAAGTAGCTCCCCAGCTTCGCGCCATCCACCAGGAGTGGCAATCAGGTGGTTCTCGGTGACACCCATCTGTGCACGCCCATTGCCGGACGGCTTTGCGGTTGTGATCTGCAGGAAACGATCCGTCAGGCCGTTGTCGTACCAACCCACCACCTTGCGGGGCACCATCTCGCCGAGATCCGCGTCGTAAGACAGCACCTCGACCGGAAGCTTCTGGTTGACGATCTTGCCGATCTTCTCCTGGCTCCCGTCCGCGAGGGTGACCCGCGTGTTATAGGAGAAGCATCCAAACATCACCCCGATCTTCTCCCGCAGCTGGTTGATGAAGACCGCGGTCGTGCCGGATGTATTCAGCGCGCCGGTGATCTTGCGCAGTGCCTGGCTCATCAGCCGCGCCTGCAAACCGACGTGACTGTCCCCCATCTCGCCCTCGATCTCGGCCCGGGGCACTAGTGCGGCCACGGAGTCCACCACGACAATGTCCAGCGCGCCAGAACGGATCAGCATGTCCATGATCTCCAGCGCTTGCTCGCCGGTGTCCGGCTGGCTGACCAGCAGCGCATCGGTGTCGACGCCCAGCGCCTTGGCATAGATCGGGTCCAGCGCATGCTCGGCGTCGATGAACGCGGCGATGCCCCCGTTCGCCTGTGCGTTCGCGACCGCGTGCAGCGCCACCGTGGTCTTACCGGACGACTCCGGGCCGTAGATCTCCACGACCCGGCCTCGGGGCAGGCCGCCGATCCCCAGCGCCACATCCAGCGCGATCGAGCCGGTGGGGATGACCTGAACGGGAGGCCGGACATCATCCCCGAGACGCATGACCGAGCCTTTGCCGTACTGCTTGTCGATCTGCGCCAGCGCGGCCTCCAGGGCCTTACTGCGGTCGGGTCCTGCCTGAGCCATGACGCCTCCTGGGTCTCGATGCCGGCCGTGACGAACGACGGTGACGCTAACCACGGGCACCGACGGGAACCGGCGCGCGATCGAGGTTGTGGACACCCGTCACGGTGTCCACAGGCTAGGCGAACAGATGTTCGAAGCCAGGCTGCGACACGCCGACCCGTGTCGGGTCGTATCACCGGCGACGGCGGCCCGGCGGGTGTCCCAGGATGAGCGGGTGGACACGGCTCTGCAGGTACTCGGGCTCGGCGCCTTGGTCGCGGTCATTGCCGGTGGCTGCCGGCGGTTCAACTGGCCCGCCCCGCTGCTGCTGATCGGAGCCGGCGTCATGGTGTCGTTCATTCCCGGCGTTCTTCAGGTCGAGCTGAATCCGGACGTCGTCCTGGTCGGGCTGCTCCCCCCGCTGCTGTATGCCGCCGCGCTGCGGACCTCGCTGCTGGACTTTCGCACCAACAAACTCGCGATCGCGCTGCTGTCGGTGGGACTGGTGGCGTTCTCGACCGTCGCGGTCGGGCTCGTCGCCTGGCTGGTCGTCCCGGCGGCGTCGCTGGCAGCTGCGTTCGCGCTCGGGGCGGTGGTCGCACCGCCGGACGCAGTGGCGGCTGCCGCCGTAGCCCGCCGGGTGGGGATGCCACGACGAATCGTGACGCTGCTCGAAAACGAGAGCCTGGTCAACGACGCCGCGGCCCTGGTGGCGCTGAACACCGCGGTCGCCGCGCTCACCCACCACGTCACGGCCGTTGAGGTAGTCGGTCGGTTCGCCTGGGCGGCGGGGGGTGGCGTGCTGATCGGACTCGCCGTAGCTGCCCTCTTGAACCTGGTCCGGGGCCATCTCGAGGACCCGGTGCTGGATACCACTTTGTCGTTCATCGCACCGTATCTCGCGTTTCTCCCGGCGCAGGCGGCGAACTCGTCCGGGGTGCTCGCCGTCGTGGTGACCGGCCTACTGCTGGGCCACCGGTCGCCGGTGGTGCAGTCCGCCGCGTCACGCATCTCGGAGAACATCAACTGGCGCACCGTCCAGTTTCTGCTCGAGAACGTGGTGTTCGTGCTGATCGGGCTGCAGTTGCGGGAACTGGCACGCGGAGTCCAGCACAGCGGCGTAGCGCCCGGGATCGTGGTCGGGACGTGCCTGGCGGTGCTCGCTGCCACAATCGGCGCCCGAGCGCTGTGGATCTTCGGCTTCGCCGCTGGGTTCCGGCTGCTACCTCGCACCCGGCCGCTGGCCTGGTCCTGGCCGGTGGCGGCGGTCACGTCATGGGCCGGGATGCGTGGCGTAGTGACCCTCGCCGCTGCCTATCTGCTTCCCGACGAGACTCCGCACCGCGACCTGCTGCGGCTCGCCGCGTTCGCCGTGGTGGCCGGCACCCTATTGATCCAGGGGCTCAGCCTCCCGGCGCTGGTCCGCCGGCTCGGCCTTCCGGCACCGGACCCGGCGGAAGACGCGCTGCGCACCGCCACCTTGGTCTCGGATGCCGCCCAGGCCGGGATCCGGCGGCTGGAAGAGGTCCGGTCCGGCGACGACCCGCCCCAGATCTACGACCAGTTGGTAGCCCGCGCCGAGGTGCGCAGCAATGCCGCCTGGGAACGGCTCGGCCGCCCGCAAGCGGAACAGGAGACGCCGTCGGCGACCTACCGCCGGCTCCGGTTGCAGATGCTCGACGCCGAGCGCCACCGCATCCTGGAAGCGCGCAACACCGGGCACTACGACGACGAGGTGCTCCGCGCCGCGATGACCGCCGTCGACCTGGAGGAATCACTGCTGGACCGGGTGGACGATGCGGAGAACAGGCTCGAGGACGAACTGCAGGCGCCGCGGCGCGGGTCCGGGGACTGCAAGCATCTGCTCGACGCGCCGCGCAGCGCCCGCCCCGACACTCCCGGCCGGTGCGGCGACTGCGTCCAGGAGGGCACCACTTGGGTGCACCTGCGGATGTGCCTGACCTGCGGACACGTCGGGTGCTGCGACTCCTCGGTGGGCCGGCACGCCGAGCGGCACTTCCATCGGACCCAGCACCCGGTGATGCGCAGCGTCGAACCGGGCGAGGCGTGGCGGTGGTGCTACCTGGACCGCGCCCTCGGCTGACCCGCGTGCGATCGCGCTCAGCGCTCGCGCGCGGGTACGTCGAAGTGCGCGCATACCGCACGCCAGACCTGCTTCGCGTCCTCGCCCGCGTCCAGCGCCTCGTGCACGGTCCGGCCGCCGAGCGCCGCCAGCACCTGGTCGCGGGCGACCGAGTCGGCGTACCCGGCGCCGAACTGCCGCTCCATCCGGGCCCAGAACTCGGTCAGCCGCACCCCATGAGCGTACGGACTGTGGCCACCGCACATGTCCGAGCCAGCAGGCAGGATGGTCGTCGTGCCGCTCGACCGCTTTTCCGCCGTGACCCGCAGCTGGTTCGACGGCGCCTTCTCCGAGCCCACACCGGCCCAGGCGCAAGCGTGGGCAGCCATCAGCTCCGGCCAGGATGCGCTGGTCGTCGCACCGACGGGTAGCGGCAAGACGCTCGCCGCCTTCTTGTGGTCCCTCGACCAGATCGCGCAGGCACCGCTCCCGGAGGCCAAGCGGCGCTGCCGCGTGCTCTACGTCTCGCCGCTCAAGGCGCTTGCGGTCGACGTCGAGCGCAACCTACGGGCACCGCTGACCGGGATGCGCCATGCCGCCGTCCGGCTCGGCCTGCCGGAACCGAGCATCACCATCGGCGTCCGCTCGGGCGATACCCCAGCGGCCGAACGTCGCGCCCTCGTTCGCACCCCGCCGGACATCCTCATCACGACCCCCGAGTCGCTCTTCCTGCTGCTGACCAGCCAATCGAGGGAAGCGCTCCGCGGTATCCAGACCGTGATCGTCGACGAGGTGCATGCGGTCGTCGCCACCAAGCGCGGCGCGCACCTGGCGCTGTCGCTGGAGCGACTCGACGCGTTACTCGACCGGCCGGCCCAACGCATCGGCCTGTCCGCGACGGTCCGGCCGCTCGATGAGGTGGCCCGTTTCCTGGGCGGTGCGCGGGACGTAACGGTGGTCGCACCTCCGTCGGCCAAACAAATCGAGGTGCGGGTGGAGGTCCCGGTCGAGGACATGACCGCGCTGGACGAGTCACCGGCCGCGGGACCCAATCCGGATGACGCCGCAGCACCGGTGCGTAAGGCATCGATCTGGCCGTGGCTGGAGGAGCACGTCGTCGACCTGATTCGCGAGCACCGCAGCACGCTGGTGTTCGCGAACTCCCGGCGGCTCGCGGAACGGCTCTGTGCCCGGCTGAACGAGATCGCGAGCGGTCTGGAAGCCCCGCCGGATAACGTCCCCGCCCAGTTGATGGGCGGCTCGGGCATGAGCGGCGGCGCCGGTCACGAGATCGCTCGGGCGCACCACGGCAGCGTCAGCCGGGAGCAGCGCAGCCAGATCGAGGAGGCACTGAAGGCGGGCCGGTTGCCGGCCGTGGTCGCGACGTCGAGCCTCGAACTCGGTATCGACATGGGCGCGGTCGACCTGGTCGTGCAGGTCGAGGCGCCCCCCAGTGTCGCGAGCGGCCTGCAGCGGGTCGGTCGAGCCGGCCACCAGGTCGGCGCGATCAGCCGCGGTGTGGTGTTGCCGAAGTACCGCGGTGATCTGGTGCAGGCCGCCGTCGTCGCGGAACGGATGGTCGCCGGCGCGATCGAACAGATGCGCTATCCGCGGAACCCGCTGGACGTGCTCGCGCAGCAACTGGTGGCGCTGTGCGCGATGGATACCTGGCAGGTGGATGCGCTGCTCGCGCTAGTACGGCGGGCGGCCCCGTTCGCGACGCTGCCCGTCTCGGCGTACGAGGCGACGCTGGACATGCTCGCGGGCCGCTATCCGTCCGACGACTTCGCCGAGCTGCGCCCGCGGCTGGTGTGGGATCGGGTGACCGGCACGGTCTCCGGCCGGCCGGGCGCGCAGCGGCTGGCCGTGACCAGCGGCGGCACCATCCCGGACCGCGGGCTGTTCGGCGTCTTCCTGGTGGGCGAGAAGGCCAGCCGGGTCGGCGAACTCGACGAGGAGATGGTCTACGAGTCGCGGGTCGGCGACGTGTTCGCGCTCGGCGCGAGTTCCTGGCGGATCGAGGAGATCACACACGACCGGGTGCTGGTGTCTCCCGCGCCGGGACAAGCCGGACGGTTGCCGTTCTGGCACGGTGACGCACCGGGCAGGCCGGTCGAACTCGGCAAGGCGATCGGGGCTTTTCTGCGCGAGCTCGGGCGGCTGCCACCGGCCGAGGCGACCGCCCGAGCCGTCGCGGCCGGGTTGGACGACCGGGCCGCCCGCAACCTGGTCGACTACGTGGACGAGCAGCGCCAAGCCACCGGGGTCGTCCCGGACGACCGCACGCTGCTGGTGGAGCGCTTCCGGGACGAGCTCGGGGACTGGCGCATCGCGGTGCACTCGCCGTTCGGCGCCCCGGTGAACGCACCGTGGGCACTCGCCTTGGTCGCCCGGCTGCGGGAGCAGCACGGTGTGGACGTCCAGGCCCTGCATTCGGACGACGGCATCGTGCTGCGGTTACCGGAGATGGAGACCCCGCCGACCGCAGCGGCCGTGCTGTTCGAGCCGGACGAGGTCGAGCCACTGGTCCAGGGCGAGGTCGGGACGAGCGCGTTGTTCGCATCCCGGTTCCGGGAGTGCGCAGCCCGCGCGCTGTTGCTGCCCCGTCGACATCCAGGCCGGCGCTCGCCGCTGTGGCAGCAGCGGCAGCGCTCCGCGCAGCTGCTGTCGGTCGCTGCTCAGTTCGGCTCGTTCCCGGTGATCCTGGAGACGATGCGCGAGTGCCTGCAGGACGTATTCGACGTGCCGGGGCTGGTCGGACTGATGCGTGAGATCGCGGACCGGCAGGTGCGACTGGTCGAGGTGGAGACCCCGGCACCGTCGCCGTTCGCCCGCTCGCTGCTGTTCGGCTACGTCGCTGCCTACCTCTACGAGGGGGACGCCCCGCTTGCCGAACGCCGGGCCCAGGCGCTCGCGCTCGACACCACGCTGCTCGCTGAGCTGCTGGGCCAGGCAGAACTCCGCGAGTTGCTCGACGCCGATGTGGTCGCCGAGGTCGAGCGGGAGATCGCGCTGCTGACGCCGGAACGGCGCGCGCGGGACGAGGAAGGTGCTGCGGACCTGCTGCGCCGGCTGGGGGATCTCAGTACCGCCGAGTTGCTCGCCCGGGGTGCGACGCCGGCGTGGCTCGCGAAGCTGGAGGAGGCGCGCCGCGCGATCCGACTGCGTATCGCCGGCGAAGAGAGGTGGGCCGCCGCGGAGGATGCCGGACGCTACCTCGACGCGCTCGGCGTGCCGCTGCCGGTCGGCGTACCAGAGGCGTTTCTGGAGCCGGTGGCGGATCCACTCGCCGACCTGGTGTCCCGGTATGCCCGCACACACGGCCCGTTCACGCCAGCGCAGGTCGCGCACCGATTCGGTGTCGGGACGGCGGTCGTGCAGGCTGCCCTGGACCGGCTCAGCGCGCGCGGTCGCGTCGTCAGCGGCGAGTTCCGGCCGGCCGGGACCGGTCTCGAATGGTGCGACGCCGAAGTGTTGCGCATGTTGCGGCGCCGGTCGCTCGCCCGACTGCGCCAGCAGGTCGAGCCGGTGCTGCCGGAGACGCTCGGTCGCTTCCTCCCCCGCTGGCAGGGCGTCGGCAGCAGCAGCGGACGTGGCGTCGACGCGTTGTTCCGGGCGGTCGAGCAACTCGCCGGTGCGGCGATCCCGGCCAGCGCGCTGGAGTCGCTGGTGCTGCCGGCTCGCGTGGCGGGTTACCAGGCGGGACTGCTCGATGAACTCACCGCTGCGGGTGACCTCGTCTGGGCCGGTACGGGGGCACTGCCCGGACAGGACGGCTGGATCACGCTGTCGCCGACCGAGAGTGCCGCGCTGTTGTTGCCGACACCGGATCCGAACGCGGTGGCCACGCCACTGCATGAGCAGATCATGGCCGCCTTCGCCGACGCGTCGGCCCTGTTCTTCCGCACGCTGACCGAGCGACTGGACGCCGCCGTCGACGACGCGGCCGTGGCATCGGCGATGTGGGACCTGGTCTGGGGCGGCTATCTCACCAATGACACGCTCACGCCACTGCGGGCTCGGCTGGCAGCCTCGGGTCGCGCCAGCGGTGTCGCGCACCGGGCGCGTCGACCACCGCCGCGCGCCCGGCCCGGCCGCTACGGCATCCTCGGCCGACCAACGGGTACGACGCGCAGCGCCCCTCCGACCGTGGCTGGCAGGTGGTCGGCGCTGCCGTCCCGCGATGCCGACGGCACCCGCCGGGCCCACGCGGCGGCCGAGGTCCTGCTCGACCGGCACGGCGTGGTGACCCGTGGTGCGGTGATGGCCGAGCGGCTGTCCGGCGGCTTTGCTGCGGTGTATCCCGTCCTGAAAGCGGCAGAGGAAAGCGGCCGGGCTCGCCGCGGTTACTTCGTCGCCGGCCTCGGCGCCGCCCAGTTCGCACTCCCCGGGGCGGTGGATCGGATGCGCGCCACCGACATCGCAGCACCGGCGGCCCCCGAGCCCAGTTGGATCACGCCGCCAGCGGGCGCCCCGGCCGGCCGCGCCCCGGGCCCCCACGACCGCGCCGTACTGCTTGCGGCGACGGATCCGGCCAATCCCTACGGGGCCGCGCTGCCCTGGCCGGATCGCGGCCCGGAATCCGGTGGGCACAAGCCCGGTCGCAAGGCCGGCGCGCTGGTGGTGCTCGTCGACGGTCACCTCGTGCTCTACGTCGAGCGCGGCGGCAGGACCCTGCTCACCTTCGCCGAGGAAGCTGAGCGACTCGGCCCGGCGGTGGACGCACTCGCTCTCGCCGTCCGGGAGGGGCACCTGGGCAAGATCACGGTGGAGAAGGCCGACGGGGCGCACCTGCTGGCCCGGGAGGAACAGGGCTCGCCGCTGTCGGAAGCGCTCCGCGACGCCGGCTTCCGCGCCACCCCTCGCGGCCTGCGGCTGCGCGCCTGACGGCGTCGTCGTGTCCGGTTAGGCAGGAAATCCGGGCGCAGCGTCGGACGGGCGCGCTCCGGTGCCCACCAGCGTCGCGACCTCGCGCGCGCGTCCCACCTCGTCCCCCGGGCTGAACAGCAGCGAGAGCAACCACCGGAATGCCAGCATGCCGGCGGGCTCGCCCAGCCGCGCTGCCACGGCGGCCTGGAGCCGCACATGGCAGGAGTCGGTCCACTCCCCCGGCAGTGCGAGGACCGCGAGTGCCCCGGGTTCGAGCGCCGCCAACTGGCGCACCACCGGATGTGTCGCCACCGCGTCGCCAGCGCGAGTGAGCGCACTCGTCACGTCCGGCTCGGTAGCGATCAGCTGCACCAGCCGGTCCGTCTCCGTCTCGGCCAGCAGCAGATACGCCTCCGCGCGAGTTCGGACGTGGTTGTACAGCGTCCCCTTCGCGATACCTGCGGCCTTCGCGATGTCGATCATCGTGGTCTTGCGGGCGCCGGACCGGGCCAGGCACTCGGCTGTGCCCGCTGCCACCGCCGCCCGGGTCCGTCCCATCGCGTTTCCGGCGCGTACCCGAGTGCCTGGGGGCGCCGCGGTCGCCGGGTCGGCGACGTGCCCCCGGGGGGTATCCACCGCAGCCCTCGCGAGCGTCAGGCGGCGCGGTTGACCGCGACGCCGACGCGAGACACGACCTCGCCGGCATCCGGCAGCGAGACCCCGACCGGCCGGCCGGAACCTTCCGCGGCCACCGAGAGTCGGGAGCGGGATGTCACCGTAGCCGCGGCACCATCCCGGGTGGCGGTGACCAGCTCGGCCAAGGCCAAGTCATCACTCGTGTCGCGCAGGATCGACGAGAGCTCAACGTCCAGCGCGTCACAGATGGACGCCAGCAGCTCGCTCGACGCCTCCTTGTGGCCGCGTTCGATCTCGCTGAGGTATCCCAGCGAGACCCGGGCACGGCCACTCACGTCACGCAGCGTGCGACGCTGCGCCAGACGGTGCCGACGGAGTTGGGCACCCAGGGCAGTGCGTACCAGCACCATCAGCCTCCCGTCCTCGCAGGTCAGTCCGGATCGGTCGGACCCGAACTCGGATTCAGAAACGGTACCCCGTGCCAGGGACCCCAGTCTTGCGGATCGTCTCCGGCGCGCCTTGCGATCCGACCGTATCGCCGACAGCGAAACACCCGTCGGACCCGCCACCCCGTAGACAACGCGACAGGCGCATCAGGCCTTCCCCGCTGCGGCTCGGTGCGATGCGGCGCGCACGGCGCCACGCAGCATCGCCAATGCCGCCGTCACGGCGTACGACCTGATCTGGGGCCGATCGCCGGGAAGCTGTAGCCGAGCGGTCTCGGTCCCGGCCGGGCCGTGCACCGCGACGAAGACGGTCCCGGCCGGATGGCCGTCCTGGGGCGCGGGGCCGGCGACGCCAGTGAGCGCGATGCCGTAGTTCGCGGCGCAGCGGCCAGCCACTCCCACCGCCATCGCGGCGGCCGTCGAGGCGGCGACGGGTCCATCGGCGGCCAGTTGCTGTCGCGGCACGCCGAGCAAGTCGGCCTTGAGCGCCGTCGCATACGCCACGATGCCGCCCCGGAGCACTGCGCTTGCCCCGGGAACGTCGGCGATCCTCGCCGCGAGCAACCCGGCCGTGAGCGACTCCGCGCACGCAACGGTCGCACCGGTATCGGTCAGTAGCCGGACGATCTCCTCCGGCAGGGACGGGGCGTCGTACACGGCGTCTGCGAGCACGCGGCGCGCAAAGGCAACGGTCGGCGCCAGCAGTTCTTGTGCTGTGGGCAGGTCCACGCCGCTCGCGGTGATCTCTACCCGGGTCTCGCCGCCCGACGACAGGAAGCCGATGATCGGCGTTCCACCGGTACGCCGTACCTCGGGCGCCATCGCTTCGGCGACGGCCGACTCCCACAGGCCTACGGTCCGAATCGTCGCCCGAGCTACCGCGAGGCGGTGCGGGAACAGGCCGACGAGGTCGGGCAGGACCGCGTCGTGCAGCATGCCGGTGAGCTCGCGGGGCACCCCAGGCAACGCGTATATCACCCGTTCCCCCAGTCGCAGCCGGATGCCCGGTGCGGTCCCAACTCGGTTCGGCAGCGGGCGCGCGCCTCGCGGCAAGTCCGCCTGCTGCATGTTGATCTCCGGGATGTCGCGCCGGCCCAGCGCCGACAGCCGGGCGCGCAACTCGGTCTCCAACCGTGCGTCGCGCTCCAGCGGCACGCCTGCCGCGCGGGCCAGGCCCTCGCGGGTCAGGTCGTCCTGGGTCGGTCCCAGCCCGCCGGAGATCACCACGACGTCGGCGTCCGCCGCGGCGGCGAGTACGGCCGCGGCGATCTGCGCCGTATCGTCGCCAACCGCGAACTGTGCGCGCACGGGCACACCGAAATCTGCCAGGGCCCGACCGACGACGACCGCGTTGCCGTTGACCTGGTCGCCGTTGAGCAACTCGTCACCCACTGCGACCAGGGCAGCCCGCGGCGCGGACATCACAATCCGCTTGCCCGTTCGGCCCGGCGGGCGCGCTTCATCGCGGCGCGTTCACTGGTCTGCCGCAGCTTGAGCGCGCGGGCGATGTAGTCGAATCCGGTCACGAGTGTGACCACCAGCGCGGCCGCCATCAGGACTGCGCGCAAGGTGCCCAGTGGGCCCGCGCCGATCGGCAGCAGGTAGCAGCCGATCGCGACGCCCTGCAGGAGCGTCTTCAACTTGCCGCCCCGGCTGGCCGGGATGACGCCGTGCCGGATCACCCAGAAGCGCAGCAGCGTGACACCAACCTCACGGGTGAGGATCGTCGCGGTCACCCAGTTCGGCAGGTCGTCGAGCACCGACAGGCCGACCAGGGTCGCACCGGTGAGCGCCTTGTCCGCGATGGGATCGGCGAGCTTGCCGAATGAGGTGATCAGTCCACGCCGTCGCGCGACCTCACCGTCGATGCGGTCGGTGACGCTGGCGACCGCGAACGCGCCCCACGCGGCGATCCGCCAGCCGGCGTCGTGCCCACCGGCCGTGAACAGCAGGACCAGGACCACCGGGACCAGCAGCAGCCGCAGCACGGTCAGCGCATTGGCGAGATTGAGTACTGGTACGCCCGGAACCGGCACCGTCCCGGCCGGGTCCGGAATGCCGTCGCGCGCCACTTGCGCCGCCCGAGCCAGCGGGTGGGGTTCCTGCGGCGAGCGGCCGCCCGGCTCTGACCGGGCCGTAGCACTCACGCGCTGACCACGACCGCGTTCGCCGCCGACACGACCGAGACGGCCTCGGCGACCAGGTCGACGCCCTCGGTGGCGACGACGCGTGCAGCCACCAGGTCGCCGACCCGCACCGGGTCCGGCAGGCTGCCGGTACGCAGCACGCAGCTGCCATCCACCTCGGGGGCCTGCTGCGCGGCCCGGCCCTCCGCCAGACCGCCGCCGGACGCGATCTCCTCGACCAGCACCTCCAGCTGCTCACCGATCCGCTCCGCGGCGCGCTGCGCAGTCAGCTCTTCAACCAGCGCCGTCAGCCGGCGCACGCGCCGGGTGATCGTCGCCGCGGGGACCTTGCCGGGCAGGCCCGCTGCCTCGGTACCGTCCTCGTCGGAGTAGCCGAAGATACCGACCGCGTCCAACCTTGCCTGCTCGAAGAAGCGGGTCAGCTCCTGCACGTCCGCCCGGGTCTCGCCGGGGAACCCGGCGATGACGTTGGTACGCGCGCCGAGGTGCGGAGCCAGCGCCCGAGCCTGCGCGAGCAGGCCGACGAAGCGCTCCCGGTCACCGAAGCGGCGCATCCGGCGCAGCACCGGCGCACTCGCGTGCTGGAACGACAGGTCCAGGTAGGGCGCGACACCGGGCGTCGTGAGCAACGCCTCCAGCAGCGACAGCCGGGTCTCGGCCGGCTGTAGGTATGCCACCCGTACCCGGACGAGGCCTGCCACCGACGCGAGCTGCGGGAGCAGCTTTTCGAGGGCGCGCAGGTCGCCGAAGTCTTTGCCGTAGGAGGTCGAGTTCTCGCTGACCAGCACCACCTCGCGTACGCCCTGATCGGCGAGCCAGGTGGCCTCGGCGAGCACGTCCTGCGGGTCCCGGGAGACGAACGCGCCACGGAACGACGGGATCGCGCAGAACGCGCACCGCCGGTCGCAGCCTGATGCCAGCTTCAACGGCGCCACCGGGCCGCCGGCCAACCGCTTACGCAGCACCCGTGGGCCGCTGGCCGGTGCCAGGCCGGGGGCCAGATCGGCGAGGACCTCGCCACCCAGCCGCCTTTCGACCGGACTCAGCGGCAGCAAGGTGCGTCGGTCCCGCGGTGTGTGCGCTGCGACCTGTTCGCCGCGCAGTACCGCGGCGAGGGACGCACCGATCTGCGGGTAGTGGTCGAAGCCGAGCACGGTGGTCTCGGGGAGCGCGTCCGCGAGTTCGCTGCCGTACCGCTCCGCCAGGCACCCCACCGCAACCGTCGGTGCGCCGTGGTCGGCGGCTGTCAGCAGTGTGTTGATGCTGTCCGACTTCGCCGCTTCCACGAACCCGCAGGTATTGACGAGGACGGCGTCTGCACCATCCGCGTCGTCGACCACTTGATAGCCGTCGGCCACCAGCCGCGCGGCCAACTCCTCCGAATCGACTTCGTTGCGCGCACAGCCGAGCGTGACGAGCGCGATGCGGGGGGAAGCGGACACCCGGGCAGTCTACGGCGGGTAGCGCCGCCGACTACCGATCAGCAGAACTCGTGAACGCCGCGATCAACCGGCCGCGCCGCTGTTGGTGTCGAAGGACACGGTCGCGACGTCGCCGCTCTGCGGGGGCGGCTGGCCCACCTGCCGCCCGTTCACGGTGAGGTCGATGGCCGGGGCGTAGCCGAATACGAACTTGAGTTCCTGGGTCGCGTGGAACGGCTTGTTCGTCCCGGGCTCCAAGGTGCCCTGGAACAGCACCGCGCCTGTCTCGTCCACCACGTGCACCCACGAGGGGCTGTCGTGCACCGCGACGTCGACGTTGACACCCGAGGACGCCACCGTCTGGGTCGCCTGCGGAGTGCTGCCAGCCGGGTGCGGATTCGTCCGGGCCGCGCTGGGCGACGTGCCGCTGCTGGGGGTGCTGCCCGCGGTAGCGTGCCCGCCGCCGCTGCCACCCAGGTACGAGACACCGGCGATCACGGCGATCACGAACGCCGCACCGACCGCGGCGACCAGCCACGTCGACGGCCGACGGGCCCGGCGACCACCCAGGTCCCGGAGCGCGAGCGGATCCGCCGCCTGATCCTCGGGCGGCAGGGCCGAGGTGACCAGCGGCTCCGCCTGGGTGTCCGCCATCCCGTCGTATGCCGCGATGAATGTGTCCGCCGGCAACCCCAGCGCCACCGCGAACGCGCGGAGGTGACCCCGGGCGTAGACGTGACCGCCGCACGGCGCGAAGTCCCCAGCTTCCATGGCCCGCAGCAGGCCGGCGCGGATACGGGTACTCGCGGCGATGTCCTCGATGCTGCGCCCGGCATCCATTCGCGCGGCACGCATCGCCGCGCCAAGTGCTTCGGCGCCATCGTCCACAGGCGGCGGACCGACAGCCATGCGAGGAACCTCCAGGGGAAGGAAGGCCACCGGCGCACCTACCCACGTGTCGTGGCCGACATCGGACGGGTGCGCCAGTTCGTGTCCGTGCACAGTCTAGGCCGCAGCGTCATGTCGACAAAGGCCCCCTTTCCGGGCGCGTGAGCGCCCGGAAACAACGGTGCGGTCGGGCGCGTGAGCGCCCGGAAGGGGGCGCGGTCAGTCGGCGCGCAGGGTGACCAGCAAACCTTCCAGCTCTTCTGGGCGGACGAGCACATCGCGAGCCTTCGACCCCTCGGACGGCCCGACCACACCCCGGCTCTCCATCAGATCCATCAGCCGTCCCGCCTTGGCGAAGCCGACCCGCAGTTTGCGCTGCAGCATCGAGGTGGAA
>DASZVT010000079.1:0-14553 GCA_035546915.1 Mycobacteriales bacterium
ACGCTTTCGCCCGGGACGTCGCGCAGGGACTCGCGTTGCTCGCGGCACAACTCGACGGGGTGCCGGCCGGTTTGGCGCGCACCGATGCCCAGGGCCGGCTCGCCCGGGCGAAGGAGATCGCGGCTACCGGTCGCGGCGTACCGGTGCTGCGCGCCGCTCGCCACACCCTGCTCGAGGGACTCGCCGCGGCGTACGACGCACGGAGCGCATCCGGTCTCCCGGTCGGTGCGCCGCCGCCACCACCGAACGACGCGCCCGTCACGGCCGAACCGGTCGATGTCGTCGTGGACGGCCGCACGTACCGGGCGCTGCCGGCGTACCGGCCCGGCTCGGTGCACCACTTCGCCGGCGGCGACCTCGCCGGCGTGTCGGTGCCGGGCGGTTGGTACGAGACCCCTTTCTGGGAGCCGCTTCTCGTCGCCGACACCGAGAAAGCCCAGCTCGCCGGATTGGACGCTGATACGACGGTGGGGTCCGGGCAGCCGTAGTCGGTGCCGGACCCCACCAGGTCGCGTAGGGCGGTCAGAAGCTGTTCGAACTGCCTTCCAGACCAGTGATGCCGCCGATGATCGAACCGAGGTCGACGTCGGTCGCGCCGGACGGGGTGGAGATGTCCGCGGAGTCGTCGAAGTCCGCTTCAAGGTAGAACGGCTTGCCGTCGAACCGCTGGGCGTCCTGCGGATCGAGGAACTGGGTGACGTCGAGCTTGACCGCGTTCAGCTTGCCGCCCTTGACGTAGGCGTCCAGCTTGACCACCTTGTTCGGCACGTCCGCCGGGTCGAAGTCGTTGAAGGCCTGGTCCGCGCCGGGCAGCGACGACAACTGCGACTTGAAGGCGTTCACCAGGTCGGTGACCAGCTGGCGGGAGTTGCCGCTGAGCACGTAGTGGTCGCCGAGGTCGCTGCTGCCGTCCGCCTTCGCGGCGGTGACGTCCTTGGTGAAGATGTTGTCCAGCGCGCCGGTCAGCGCGGCTGCCTGGCTCGGGTCCACGCTCGGGCTGGATTGCTTGCCGCCGAACGCTGACAGGACCTCGTTCAGCGGCAGCTTCAGCCATTTCCCGGCCACCGCGTCCTTGAGGAACGACAGCTGCTGCGGTGCATCCGGCCCGGTGAGCTTGTTCAGCACGCTCGCATCCTGACCGGCGTAGTCGAGGAACTTGTGCACGTCGGCGCGCGCGTACAGGGCACTGTCGATGTAGCGGATTTCGACCAGCTTCGGCGCGTCGCCAGCGTTGACCGTGAACGCGAACGACTCCTTGCCGTTCGATCCCTTCTTGGCTGCATCCGACAGCGATCCGCTACCGGACTTCACCGCGACGACGATGGAGCCGCCTGCGATCGCCTTCGCCTGCTCCGCTGTCGGCCCGTCGCCGTCCGAGCTGCTCTTACCGAGTTGGACGAGCTGGTCCGCGGTGGTGTCCGCCTTGAAGGTCATGCTGACCGCGTCGCTGTCGAGCAGCTTGCTGTAGGCCGAGCGCACGGCGTCCTGCGGCGACTTCGAGTTGTCTGCGCTGCTTCCGCTGGATCCGCACGCCGCCACGGTGATCGCGGCAGCGGCAGCGAGGGCGGTGACCGCGAACCCGCGCCGGGTCCTGGTACGCATGAAGGTCCTCATTTCGTCGAGATGTGGGCCAGTGGGGGTATCACCCGGTTGATCCTCCCAGGAACGTCGCAGATCACCCAAACCCGTCCAGCCGGTGGCAGGTCTTCGGCCGGTGTCAGGGGGTTGCGTAGGCTCACCAGCATGGCAGATGCCACCACCCGGGTCAGCGCCAAAGCGGCCACCTTCACCGAGTCGGTCATCCGCGAGATGACCCGGCTCGCGCTGGCTCACGATGCTGTCAACCTGGCCCAGGGTTTCCCCGACTTCCCGTGCCCGGCCGAGCTCAAGGAGGCGGCGAAGGCCGCGCTCGACGGGGACGTGAACCAGTACGCCATCACCTGGGGGGCGCAGTCGCTGCGGGAGGGGATCGCCACCAAGACCGCGGCGAGCTATCCGGGCTGGCAGGTCGATCCGCAGACCGAGCTGACCGTCACGTGTGGTTCTACCGAGGCGATGATCGCCACCATGCTGGCCCTGATCGACCCCGGTGACGAGGTGATCGCCTTCGAGCCGTACTACGAGAACTACGGGCCCGACGCCGTCCTGTCCGGCGCTGTGCCGCGATACGTGACGCTGCACCAGCCGGACTGGTCGATCGACGAGACCGAATTGCGCGCGGCGTTCGGTCCGCGTACTCGCGCGATCATCGTGAACACACCGCACAACCCGACCGGGAAGGTCTTCTCCCGCGCCGAACTCGAGCTCATCGCCGAACTCTGCCAGCAGTACGACGTGCTGTGCATCACCGACGAGATCTACGAGCACATTCATTATCTCGGCGCGGGCGGCCACGTCCCGCCGGCGACGGTGCCCGGCTTGGAAGACCGCACGATCACCATCAACGCGTTGTCCAAGACCTACGCAGTCACCGGTTGGCGAGTCGGCTGGGCCATCGCCCCACCCGTACTCACCGACGCCATCCGCAAGGTGCACGACTTCCTGACCGTCGGGGCGGCTGCGCCGCTGCAAGCAGCCGGGGCTGCCGCGATGGCGATGCCTGCCAGCTATTACACGGACCTGGCCACGCACTACCTCGAGCGACGGGATCTGCTGTGTGACACCCTCGCCGCGGTCGGATTCACCTTCCGCAAGCCGGACGGTGCCTACTACGTGCTGTGTGACACCAGCGCAGTCGACCCCGCCGGCGACGATGTCGCCTTCGCCCGGCGACTGGTCGAGACGGTCGGGGTGGCGGCGGTCCCGGGCTCGAGCTTCCGGGCCGACCCGCGGCAGGGCCGCCACAGTATCCGGTTCGCGTTTCCGAAACGGATCGAGACGCTGCAGGAAGCGGGTCGCCGGCTCGCCCGGACCGGTTGATCGTCGACCGTTTCAGCGGGACAGCTCGAGGCGGTCGCGAGCCTCGCGCAGTGATGGCCCCTCCCGCCTCCGGGCCGGCAGCGCGAGCACCGCGCGGTGCAGCGCTCGCAGCGCCACCGTGGCCGCAAGGTCGGTGGGCGGCAGGCCGGGGAGCGAGTACATCCGACGCGCCCACCTGGGCAACAGCGCGACCGCAAGCGCGCCGATCGACCACCAGGCAGGCTTCGCCGGCGTAGCCAGCGCCACCCAGCGGGGCATCGGCGGGTTGACGACGATCCACGCGGCTTCACGCGCGTCCGCGGTGACGCGTAGCCGCGGGCGCATCGCGTGCAGGTATCGCTCCACCTCCTGCTCGGTGTGTGGCACCGGGCCGGCAGCGACCAGGTCGGCGGCGCGCTGCATCTCGCCGTAGTACTGGTCTGCCTCGCCGGGCTCGAGCCGGCCGCCGGCGCGCCGGAACGTGGTGAGGAAGGACTGCGCCTCGCACACGTGCACCCAGCGCAGCAGTTCCGGATCCGAGACCCGATACGCCACCCCGGACTCCGGCTCGATGCCGGCGAGACCGCGATGCACCGCTCGCACCCGGGCCCCGGCCGCGAGCGCATCGGGCGTCGGCCCGAAGGTGGTGCGGCCGACGAACGCCGCCGTCCGCTGCAGCCGCCCCCACGGGTCTTCCCGGTAGCCGGAGAACTGGGCGACGCCAGCCATCGTCAGCGGGTGCAGCGCCTGCAGTAACAGCGCCCGCAGCCCGGCAAGGCCGAGCAGCGGGTCGGCGTGCACCCGCCAGGTGACACTCTGCGGCCCGAACAGGCCCGGGTCGGGTCCGGCGCGTCGTTCTACAGGTTCCGCGCTCACCCCTGCATCCTCCACCGCCGCGGGAAGGAACGAGAGCTGGAGCTACCCGAGCACGCCGCGCTCGGGTAGTCCCAGCGACGCGTAGAACGAGCAGAGCGCGGCGAGGGTCGCCGCCGGCTCCTCCACCGCAGGCGAGTGCACAGCGCCTGCGATCTCTACGTACCGGGCCCGCAGCCGGCGCGCCATGGCCCGCTGCTGGCGCGGTGACCAGGCGTCGTCGCGTTCGCCGGTGAGCACCAGGATGGGCAGTGCATGCGCCGCGGCGACGGTACGTAGTTCCTCGGTGCGGTCGGGCTCGGCCAGCAGGGCGTCTCCCATCGCGACTACGGCCGGCGGGTGCTGGGCCAGGAAGCGGCGCCGTCCGAAGTCGCTGCTCGACGTGGTCGGTTCGAGCGCCGCCCAGACCGCCTCCAAGCCGTGTTCGAGCAGCACCGGCCGTAGCCGCCGCATGCCGTGGGCACGGGCACCGGGCAGTGCGGCGGGGCCGGAGTCCATCAGGACCAGGCTCTCGAACCGGTCCGGCGCGCGCAGCACGGCAGCGCGGGCGACCAGGCCGCCGAAGCTGTGCCCCACCAGATGGGCCGGCGGCAATGCCAGCGTCTGCAGCAGTGCGAGCAGGTCGGCTGCCAGGGCCTCGGGTGTGTAGGCGCCCCCGGCGCCGGTGGACTCGTGCTGTCCGCGCTGGTCGTAGGCGATCGCCCGGAAACCGGCTTCGGCTAGCGGGGCGAGCAGCGGCCCGAAGTCTTCCTTGCTGCCGGTATAGCCCGGCACCATGACGACCGGTATCGCCCGCGCGTCGCCGACGTCGGCGAGTGCGAGCCGCGCGCCGGGAATCGTGACGCGTCGGATCGGTACGTCACCGAGGGGGACGGCAGTGCGCGTCATGCCGGGCAGCGTACGGCGCTGCGGCGACGCTGCTGCTCGCGGCAATGTTTCTGGCGGTGGCGTTCCCTGACCGCGTCTCAACAATGCGCGGCGACGTCGCCCACGGTGAGCAGCGGCACCGCCGTGTCGACCAGATCGCGCACCCGTCCGCACTCGACGCACCGCCCCGCGAGGGTGAGCCAGCGGACCCGGCCGGCATCGGCCGCGTCCGCGCTGTCCAGGGCGATGCCGGCAGCCAGTTCGAACAGGGACTGACCGCAGCCGGCGCAGACGCACATCGACGGGTACGTCCACCGTTGTGCGCTGTCCAGCAGCGAGGTGGTCCGAGCGCAGGCGACGCATCGTCGGCGGGCCACCCCGGCCGCGGCGTCCGCCTCGACGTAGAACCAGCTGCCCGCGTCCGGGCCGTGCGCGGGGCAGCGCAGCGCGAGGCTGTGGGTAACCGCCGGCTCGTGGGCCCCGCCGTGCAGGTAGGCCCGCAGGTCCGCCGCGTCCTCGGCGATCACGGCCCGGTCCGGGCGGGTACTGAGCGTCACCTGCGATACATCGACCGAGCGCGGCGTTGGTCTTGACCCGTCCCAGCCGCTGTCTGGGCCGGCGGCCGGTATCGATCAGGCGGTCGCGGGGCTGTCGCTCGCGGAACCCCGACCGCGTCCACCGCGGCGGCGACGCCGGCGCGGGCCTGGCTGGGTCTCGTCCTCGGTGCGCAGCCGGCCACCGTCGGTACTGGTCGGTTCGGCTGCCGCACCGGTGACCGCTGACAGCGCCGCCCCGGCGCCACGGGTACGGCTACGCGGGCGCTTGCGGCCGGCCGGCCGCGGCGCTGCCTCCCGGCTGTCCGCCGCGGCGCTCCGGTTGCCGTGCCGGTCGGTGCTGCCGTGCCGGTCGGCGGCGCTGTGCCGACGCCCGGTATCGCCGATGTCCTCGAGCACCTCGGCGTCGAGGCCGGCTCGGGTCCGCTGGGCGCGCGGGAGGGTGCCCTTGGCGCCAGCCGGGATGCTCAGATCCTCGTACAGGTGCGCCGAGGTGGAGTACGTCTCCGGGACCTCGGCAAAGGGAAGGTCTAGAGCACGGTTGATCAATGCCCACTTGTGCAACTCGTCCCAGTCCACGAACGTGACCGCGGTGCCACTACCCCCGGCGCGACCGGTGCGTCCGATCCGGTGCAGGTAGGTCTTCTCCTCGTCGGGGCACTGGTAGTTCACCACGTGGGTGACGCCGTCGACGTCGATGCCGCGGGCGGCGACGTCGGTGGCCACCAGAATGTCGATCTTGTGCGCGCGGAACGCGCGCAAGGCCTGCTCGCGCTGCCCTTGGCCGAGATCCCCGTGCACCGCCCCTGCCGCGAAGCCCCGGTCGGCCAGGTCGTCGGCGACCTTCTGGCAGGTGCGCTTGGTCCGGCAGAACACCATCGCCAGGTCGCGGCCCTCGGCCTGCATGATCCGGGCGAGAACCTCCAGCTTGTCCATCGCATGTGCGCGGTAGACGTGCTGCGAGGTGGTCGGCACCGTGCGCGACTCGTCCGGCATCTCGGCCCGCACATGCGTCGGCCGAACCAGGAAACGTCGGGCCAGCGTCACGACCGCGCCGGGCATGGTGGCCGAGAACAGCATCGTCTGGCGGCCCTCGGCGACGGTCCGCGCCAGGATCCGCTCCACGTCGGGCAGGAAACCGAGGTCGAGCATCTCGTCTGCCTCGTCGAGCACCAGCATTCGAATGCCGCCCAGCCGCAGCTTGTGCTGCTGGGTCAGGTCGAGCAACCGGCCGGGGGTGCCGACGACGACCTCCACGCCCCGCTCCAGCGCCTCGATCTGTGGCTCGTACGAACGTCCGCCGTAGATCGCGACGACCTGGACGCCTCGCGCCGCACCGGCGCGGGTGAGGTCGTTCGCGACCTGGATACACAGCTCTCGGGTCGGGACCACGACCAACGCCTGCGGCGGGGCTTGCGATCGCGCCTGGGCGTTCGGTGCGATCTCGACCCGTTCGAGCAGCGGGATGCCGAATGCCAGCGTCTTGCCGGTTCCGGTCCGGGCCTGCCCGATGACGTCGTGCCCGGCCAGCGCGATGGGCAGCGACAGCGCTTGGATCGCGAACGGCGTCATGATCCCCATGCCGTGTAGCGATTCGAGGGTTTCCGGTCGGACGCCGAGACTGGCGAACGTCACCTCGTCGGGAAGGTCGTCCTGGGTGATGTCGGGGGTGGGATCGGGGTCGGTGACGCTCGGCTGGGGGAGTTCGGACGTGGTTGTCGTGTCCTGCGCCGGGATGCTGATGAGGGAGCTCCTGTTTCCGCCTCGCGCGGCGGATGCCACGCACATGTGCAATCGATCGCCCGGAACATCGGGTGGCGGGCGACGGCGCCGGCAGCTGAGCTGGACCGGGCGGATGCCGCGAGAGCGGCTCGCGCCGGGCGCTTCGTAACGATCTCCAGTGTACGCGACCGCCGGCGAACGCCGGTGCGCGGCACGCGCAAGTCCTGGGATCAGCCGCCGAAGCCCACCCGGCGCGTCTCCGCCTCCGCGATCTCTACGTACGCGAGCTTGTCCGCCGGCACCAGCACGCGGCGGCCCTTGTCGTCCACCAGGGTGAGGACGCCGAGGTCCGCCTTCAGGGCATCGGCGACGGCGGCCTCGACCTGCTCCGGCGTCTGGCCGCTCTCCACGACCAGCTCGCGGGTGGCGAACTGGATGCCGATCTTGACCTCCACGCGGTACCTCCGGATGTCCCGTTGCGAGCCGCGGCGGATGGCCCGGCTGCGTGCAGCCACCGTAACCGCGGCCTGGCTACTCGGATGCGCCGGTACGTTGCGCTCTGCGCGAACCCGGTATGCCAGCTGCCCAGGAGCCGGTGCACGGGCAGGAGTCAGTGCAGCGGATAGCCGGAGATGCCGCGCCACGCGAGCTGACTGAGCAACTCGACCGCGCGGTCCTCGCCGACTTCCAGCCCGGAGTCGAGTCGCCAGCGCGCCGCCACCTCGGCCATCCCGGCGAGGCCGACCGACATCAATCGTGCCTCCCCGGTGGACAGCCCGGTATCGCTCGCGATCGTTTCCGCGATGGCCTCGGTCGCCTCGTGCATCATGCGTTCCACCCGGTCGGCGACTTTCGGTTCGCTGCGCAGGTCCGTCTCGAAGACCAGCCGGTGCGTCCCCTCGGCATCCACGAATCGCAGGTAGGCACGCACCGTCTCGGTGACCCTGCAGTGGTTGTCGGTGCTGCTCGCGAGCGCGTCCCGCACGGTCGCGACGAGTTCGTCAGCGACCCGGTCCAGCAGTGCCAGGTAAAGCTCCAGCTTGCCCGGAAAGTGCTGGTACAACACAGGTTTGCTGACACCGGCGTGATCGGCGATGTCGTCCATCGCGGCGGCGTGGTAGCCCTGTGCGACGAAGATCTCCTGGGCGGCATCGAGTAGTTGCGCGCGGCGGGCGGGCCGCGGCATCCGCACCCGGCCACTGGCGGGTGCGGACGTCCCGTGGGCGGTCTGGGCCGTGCTCACCGCTCCATCCTGCACCGCGCGTCGGCCCGGTGTGCGGCGGCCGGTCGTGCGCCCTGCCGGAGTCGACCGTCAGGCCAGCAGCGGGGCGAACAGGTCCCCGTACTGCGCCGTCCGCTCCAGCACCTGCCCGGCGGTGAAGACCAAGTCGTCGGCGTGCGCGCAGGCTTCCACCTCGTCCCAGCGCACCGGCGTGGACACGGTGGGCCGGGCCCGCCCGCGCAGCGAGTACGGCGCGACGGTCGTCTTGGCGGGGTTGTTCTGAGACCAGTCGAACAGCACCTTCCCGCCCCGGATCGACTTCGTCATCGTGGAGACGACGAGGTCGGGGTGATCTGCCTCCAGCTCGCGGGCGACATCGTGCATCGCCGCGCGGGAGTCTCCTGCGTCCCAGCGGGCATAGACCTGCAAGCCCTTGCTGCCGCTGGTTTTCGCGACCGCGGTCGGGCCCAACCGGTCGCGTACCAGGACGGCGACCCGGCAGCACTCGACCACGGTGGCGGGTGGTCCGGGATCGAGGTCGACGACCACCCGATCGGGGGCGTGCACCGCCCCTCGCGGGCCGACCCGCCACTGCGGCACATGCAACTCGAGCGCCGCCAGGTTGGCTGCCCACACCAGGGTGGCGGCGTCTTGGACGACCACGTAGTCGATGGTGTCTCGGTCCTGGCCCGAGCCGGGGGAGGGCAACGTCGCAGTACGTACCCATTCCGGCGTGCCCCGCGGCGCGTTCTTGCTGAAGAACGAGCCCTTGTCGGTCCCGTCCGGGAAGCGGACGAACGTCGCCGGTCGGTCGGCCAGGTGCGGCAACATGAACGGGGCGATCCGGGCGTAGTAGTCGATCACGTCGCGCTTGGTGAAACCGTCGGGGTACAGGGGTTTGTCCAGGTTCGACACCGCGACGGTGCGGTCATCGATCTGCAGGTGCTCCTTGCGCGTCGGCACACGGTGGATCTTCCCGGTCGGGAGGCGTGCACACCAGCGGGTTCCGCTCGGTGTGATCGCGACGCGGTGCCGTGGACTGCGGCGAACGCGGGTCATCGTGGACCGGAATCGGTAGCGTGCGGGCCATGAGTGACTCGCGCATTCCGGGTGATCCCTACCCCGCGGTGCCACCACCGCCACCGAACGCGCCGCCGACCTTCTCCGCACCGGCGTCCGGGCCGGGCGCCGCGCGGCCGGCGCAGCAGGACGAGTCCACCGCGACGACGGTGGGGGACCGGCTGCACGCCATGCTGCAGACCGCGGTGGACGACCAGGTGGCCGAGCAGCGCCAGCTGGCGCAGTTGTTGGCCGACGTCCGGGACGCCCTCGCGGATCGCAGCGGCCAGGAGCACACCGACTTGCAGGTAGCAGATCTCGGTCGCCGGCTCACCGAGACACAAGCCGCATTGGACGCCATCCGGATCCGGTTGGAAGAGGCTCCGCTCGCCCATGCCGATCCGCAGGCGCCCACGGTGCAGGACCTGCACGACGGCATGGCCGGGGTTCGGACCGACCTGCGCGGGCTGCCGGAGCAGATCGGTCCTGCGGTCGCGCAGGCGGTCGGCTTCGGCCTCACCGACGTCGGCCGGACACTGGAGCGACTGCAGGACGAACAGCAGACCACCCGTCACGACCTGGCCGGATTGCAGACGGAACTGGCCGCGCTGGCCCCCCGTATCGAGGCGCTCGGCCCGCGACTGGATGCGCTGCCCCAGATCGCAACGGCGCTGGCGCTACTCGGCGAGCGGACCCGGTCACTGGAGCAGCTGCCGGTGCACCAGGGACCGGACGCGGCCGAAATCGCCGGCATTGTGCGTGCCGGCGTACGGGACGCCACCCGCGACTTCGTCCGCGACTACCTGCGAGCGGCGGTCCAGGACATCGTGACCGTCTCCACCCGGGACACCGAGCGGCGCATCACCGACCACGTGGACGAGGCGGTGCTCGCCCTGGCGCAGGCGCTGCTGCAGCGCCGGCCCGCGCTGTCGGGTGGGGGCGACGCCGTGGCCGGGGACCCCTCCAGGCCGACCGCGAGGCCGGCCGATCCGGTGCCGCCGGCGGTCCCGAGTTCCGGGGCCGCTGACTCCGGTTCGGCTGCCGCGGCCGAACCGGAGATACCTTTCACGTCCTGGCGTGATCCGTCCCCGCAGGCGGCGGTCGCCGAGAGTGCATCGGCGTCCCCGGCGGATGCCGCCACGTCACCGACGGCTGCCCCCCCGGCGGAAGCGGTCGAGGACGCACTCGGCGCGGTCGAGGACGCGACCGCGGCTGGCCAGGTCCCCCCCGCTGCGACCCCGCCCGTTGCGACCTCGCCCGCGACCCCGCCCGCGACCGAAACTGAGCCGGCCGGGCCCCCGATGTCCCCGCCGGTGTCCCCGGCCTGGGCGGCTCCCGCATCGCACCGCCGCCGCTGGTTCCGCCGGCGCTGACGTCCATTTCCACCGGCGTCCATTTCCACCGGCGTCCATTTCCACCGGCGCCGCCGATGGGAATGCGGCGGGTGTCTGCGAAGCTTGTTCCTGACATCTGATCGTCGTACCGGCCGATCCGACGCCGTCGCGTCCGGCCCGTACACCCCGAAGGAGCTTTCCGTGTCGCTGCCGCCCCTGGTCGAGCCAGCCGCCGAACTCAGCCGTGACGAGGTCATGCGTTACAGCCGGCACCTGATCATCCCGGACGTGGCGACCGACGGCCAGAAGCGGCTGAAGAACGCCAGGGTGCTCGTCGTCGGTGCGGGTGGCCTCGGTGCGCCCGCACTGCTCTATCTCGCGGCCGCGGGCGTCGGCACCCTGGGCATCGTCGACTTCGACGTCGTGGACGAGTCCAATCTCCAACGCCAGGTGATCCACGGCATGTCCGACGTCGGCAAGCTGAAAGCGGAGTCGGCACGAGAGTCGATCCACGAAATCAACCCGCTGGTCGACGTGCGGCTGCACACCGAACGACTCGAGTCCGGCAACGCGCTGGACATCTTCAGCCAGTACGACCTGGTGGTCGACGGTACCGACAACTTCGCGACCCGCTATCTGGTCAACGACGCCTGCGTGCTGCTCGGCATGCCGTACGTGTGGGGCTCGATCTACCGCTTCGACGGTCAGGTCAGCGTGTTCTGGGCCGACCCTCCGGCCGGGCCGGACGGCGAGCCCAACGACGGCGTGCAGTACCGGGACCTCTACCCCGAGCCGCCGCCGCCCGGCATGGTGCCGAGCTGCGCCGAAGGCGGCGTGCTGGGGATCCTGTGCGCGTCGATCGGTTCGGTGATGGCTACCGAGGCGATCAAGCTCATCACGGGGATCGGCGAGACGTTGCTGGGCCGGCTGATGGTCTACGACGCGCTGGAGATGACCTACCGGACGATCAAGGTGCGCAAGGACCCGGCCGGTGCGCCGATCACCGAACTGATCGACTACGAGACGTTCTGTGGCGTCGTCTCCGAGGAGGCTGCGGCCGCGACGCAGGGGTCCACCATCACGGCGGCCGAACTCAAGGCCATGGTGGACGGCGGCCAGGACCCGTACATCATCGACGTGCGGGAGCCGGCCGAGTACGAGATCGTCAAGATCCCCGGCTCACATCTGGTCCCGAAGGGCGAAATCGTCAACGGCTCGGCGCTGGCCGCTTTGCCGCACGACCGGAAGATCGTGCTGCACTGCAAGAGCGGTGCCCGGTCCGCCGAGGCACTGGCCGTGCTGAAGGACGCCGGCTTCGCCGACGCCGTGCACGTCCAGGGCGGAGTGCTCGCCTGGGTCAGTCAGGTTGACCCGAGCCTGCCCACGTACTGAGCTGGTAACAGCGGAGCGAGTGACAGCGCCGGTGCCCCGTCCCGCCGTGGCTGCGTCGCGACAAGCCGGGAGCCGCCCGGCAGCCCTCACCGCGTTCGCCCAGTCCGTGCTCGACACCGTCGATCGGATCCCGGCCGGCAAGGTCATGACCTACGGCGACGTGGCCGAGTACCTCGGTGCGGGCGGGCCGCGCGCGGTGGGAGCCGTGCTGCGCCGCTACGGCCGGGAAGTCTGCTGGTGGCGAGTGTTGCCGGCGACCGGGTACCCGGCCCCGTCGCACCCGGCCGAGGCGCTGCGGCACTTGGTCGCCGAGGGCGTACCCCTGTTGGCGGGCGGCGCGCGGGTGGACCTCGCTTGCTGCCGCTGGGACGGGAGCTAGCTGCTCGGGAATGTCGTAGCGCTGTGGTCTGATCCTTGACATGCCCGTCCGGTACCTGCTGCGCCGCGATGCGCCGCGGTCCACGGCGCCGCTGCAGCTGGACCAGGACCAGGAGCGCGTTGCCGCTCACGCCGGTGGTCCGCTGCTCGTGCTGGCCGGTCCCGGCACCGGGAAGACGGCCACGCTGGTGGAGGCGGTAGCGCGCCGGGTCGAGGCCGGTGCCGCACCGGATTCCCTGTTGTTGCTGACCTTCTCGCGCCGGGCGGCCGGGGAGTTGCGGGAACGGCTCGCGTTGCGCCTGGCGGGGCGAGGTACCGCGCCGGCCGCCTGGACGTTCCATTCGTTCTGCCTCGCGCTGCTCACCGAGGAGCGCGCCCGGTCGGCTCCCGGTGACCCGCGCCCGCGGCTGCTTTCCGGCCCTGACCAGGAGGCGGTGATCCGTGAGCTGCTGCGTGGGGACCTCGCAGATGGCCGGGCGTGGCCGCCGCCGCTCGGCGCCGTGCTGGACACGCGTGGCCTGGCGGATGAGGTGCGCGCTCTGGTGGCGCGAGCACAGCTGCTGGGCCTGTCACCCGCCGAGTTTGCGGACGTAGCCGGGGACCGAGCGGACTGGCAGGCGGTAGCGCGGTTCTACGAGCAATATCTCGTCAACCTGGAGAGTCAGTCGCTGCTGGACTACGCCGAGCTGGTCGCTCGGGCGGCGAGCACGGCCCATCGGCCGGACGTGCGGGAGCGGTTGCGAGCTCGTTTCGCTGCGGTGTGGGTCGATGAGTACCAGGACACCGACCCGGCTCAGGAATCGCTGCTGCGGGCGCTGGCCGGGAACGGCCGGGACGTGACGGTGGTCGG
This sequence comes from Mycobacteriales bacterium, assembly GCA_035546915.1. Taxonomy (GTDB): domain Bacteria; phylum Actinomycetota; class Actinomycetes; order Mycobacteriales; family CAJCIY01; genus DASYGP01. Next base: position 13,150 of record DASZVT010000079.1, read on the forward strand.
CGACCCCGACCAGGCCATCTATGCCTTCCGCGGTGCGAGCGTGGCCGGGATCAGCCGGTTCCCGGACGCCTTCCGGACCGTCTCGGGCGCGCCCGCGCCGGTTGCTGCCCTCCGGACCTGCCGCCGCGCCGGTCCGGAGCTCGTCGCCGCATCCCGGCTGGTCGCCGCCCGGTTGCCGGCGGGCCACGGGGGCGCGCATCGCGACCTGGTCCCCGCGGGGCAGTCGGGCTCATTGCAGGTCGTGACCTTGCCGACGGAGGCTGCGGAGGCGGAGTGGATCGCGGACCGGCTCAGGCGCGCGCACCTGGACGACGGAATGGACTGGTCGCGGATGGCCGTGTTGGTGCGTTCCGGGGTTGCGTCGATCCCGCTGTTACGCAGGGTCTTCGGCTCGATGGGCGTGCCGGTCGAGGTAGCCCGGGACGAAATCCCGCTGTCCGCCGAGCCGGCGCTCACCCCGCTGCTGTCGGTGCTCAGGTGCGTCGCCGATCCGTCGCAGCTCACCGTGGAACGGGTCCGCGAACTTCTGCTCTCCCCGTTGATCGGCGCCGACCCGGCCGAGCTGCGACGTCTCGGCCGGACGTTGCGCGCGCTGGCCCGGCAGCGCGATCCGGTGCTCCCGCCGCCGGGATCGGCGCAGCTACTGCATGACGCGGTCATCGCACCGGCGGTACTGGCGGACGCACCACCCGGGGATTCGGCCGCGACGTTGCGACTGGTCAGCCTGCTGGAGGGTGCCCGTCGGGTGCTCGACGCCGGCGGGACCCCGGCCGACGTGCTGTGGTTCGTGTGGGATTCGAGCCTGTGGCGGCACCGGTTGCTGGAACTCTCCGGCGGGCTTTCGCGAGACGCGCGTGCTGCGGATCGTGACCTGGACGCGGTCGTCGCCCTGTTCGACGCGGTGGAGCGGACACAGCAGCAGCGGGTCGGTATCGGCGTGCGGGCGTTGCTGGAAACGATTGCAGCGCAGCAGATCCCGGCCGGAAGCCAGGATGAGGCCGGGCTGACACGACCAGGCGTGCGGCTGCTGACGGCGCACCGCAGCAAGGGTCTCGAATGGGACCTGGTCGTGGTCGCACATGTCCAGGAGGGTGCCTGGCCGGACCTGCGGGCGCGGGGATCGTTGCTGGATCCGGAAGAACTCGGCCCGCAGGGCGCGCAGCCGCCGGCCGACCTGCGCGCGGTGTTGGCGGACGAACGTCGGTTGTTCTACGTCGGCTGCACGCGAGCCCGCCGCGAGCTGGTGGTCACCGCGGTCGCGGGGGTGGACGAGGACGCTGAACGACCGTCCCGGTTTCTCGACGAACTGGGCGTGCGGCCGGTGGCGGTGACCGGTCGGGTTTCCCGGCCACGGACACTGGCCGGTCTGGTCGCGGCACTGCGGTGCGAGGCCGTGGATCCGGA
>DASZVT010000080.1:0-1598 GCA_035546915.1 Mycobacteriales bacterium
ACCGGAGCCACCGGGGCGGGCGCCGCGGGGGCCGGCGCCGCCGGGATAACCGGGGCAGGCGTCGGGGTGGGCGCTGCCGCAGGCGCCGGGGCAGGCACCGGCGCGGCAGCCTTCGCGGCCGGTTCCGCCGGCGCGGTCACGGTGGGAAATGCTTCCTTGAGCTTGCGCACGACCGGTGCTTCCACCGTCGACGACGCGCTCTTGACGAACTCCCCGTGGTCCTTCAACCACGCCAGGAGCGTCTTACTCTCGATCCCGAACTCCTTGGCGAGTTCGTGGACGCGGGCCTTGCCAGCCACAGTTCTCCTCATCTCGGCTGGCGGGGACCCCGCACAGCCTGTGCTACCGGGACATGCTCATCGGGACAGGGTGCTCTCGAGCACGCTCACGGCGTGCTCGTCGCGGCCAGTCGCATCAGGAACCACTCTCCTGAGCCGGATCGGGTGCCGGGGGCCGCCCGGCGCGGGTGCTCGTCCTTGCTGCGTTCACCGCGTGGCGAACCGCCGTGGCATCCAACGGGCCGGGAACGCGCAGTGCGCGCGGCCACGCCTTCCGCCGCTCGGCGTGTTCCCAGCATGCCTGGTCGAGGTGGATGTAGGCACCGCGACCCGGCATGCTCCTGGTCGGATCCGGCGCCAGCGCGCCGTCCTCGACCACCACACGGAGCAGATCGTTCTGCGCCCCGCGCCGACGACAGCCCACGCAGGTGCGTTGCGGAGGGCGTGCCGAAGACCGACGAGACACGACCAGTCTAGCGCGCGGGTCCGCTGCCGGTGCCCGCCGCGCCCTGCTGCTCGGACCCGGCGGCCGACGCTGACGCGCCAGGAGCGTCACTCTGGATGTCGATCTTCTGCCCTGTCAGCCTGGCAGCCAGCCGCGCGTTCTGGCCTTCCCGGCCTATCGCCAGCGACAACTGGTAGTCAGGCACCACGACTCGGACTTGCCGCAGCGCCGGGTCCACCACCCGGGCGGACAGCACCGTGGCCGGCGACAGCGCATGCGCGACGTACTCGGCGGGATCCTCGGCCCAGTCGACGATGTCGATCTTCTCCTGGTTCAGCTCCGCCACCACGGTGCGGACGCGCTGGCCGAGCGGACCGATGCAGGCCCCTCGAGCGTTCACCCCGGCGACCGTCGCCCGGACCGCGATCTTGCTGCGATGCCCCGCCTCACGCGCCACCCCGACGATCTCGACGGTGCCGTCGGCAACCTCGGGTACCTCCAGCGCGAACAGCGCCCGCACCAACTGCGGGTGGCTCCGCGAGACGCTCACCTGCGGACCGCGCGGGCCCCGGTGGACCGAGGTGACCAAGACCTTGATCCGACTACCGTGGTCGTAGCTCTCCCCCGGTACCTGCTCCGAGGCGGGCAGCACCGCCTCGACGTTCCCGAGATCCACCAACACTGCGCCGGAGTCCGAGCGGCGGCCGTGGTGCGCCGAGATGGTGCCACCAGCCAGGTCACCCTCCCGGCCGGCGTACTCCTGGTGGACGGACTCGTCCCGGGCGTCCCGCAGCCGCTGCATCACCACCTGCTTCGCGGTCATCGAGGCGATCCGGCCGAAGCCCTCCGGGGTGTCGTCGTACTCGCGAACAACC
>DASZVT010000081.1:0-7229 GCA_035546915.1 Mycobacteriales bacterium
GTGCCACCACGGCGTTGGACGAGGCGCAGCGCTCCGCGGTCGAGCACGCGATGCGACACGGGGTGAGCCTGCTCACCGGTGGTCCGGGCACCGGGAAGTCGCGGACCATCGCCGCACTGGTCGAGCTCGCCGAGGCAGGCGGACACACCGTGGCACTGGCCGCGCCGACCGGCCGCGCGGCGAAGCGGCTGGAGGAGCTTTCAGACGCACCGGCGAGCACCTTGCACCGCCTGCTCGGCGCGCAGGGCACCACCGGGTTGTTCACGCGGTGTCGCGACTGGCCGCTCGACGCGGACCTCGTGGTGGTCGACGAAACGTCGATGCTCGATACCGAACTCGCCGCCGCGTTGCTGCAGGCCTGCGCGGACGGAACCCACCTGGTGCTGGTGGGCGACCCCGCCCAGCTGCCGAGCATCGGTGCCGGCTGGGTTCTGGGCGACCTGGTGGACAGTGGCGCGTTCCCGCTGGCCGAACTGCGCACGCTCTACCGGCAGGAGGCCGGGGGGACCATTGCCCGGCTGGCGACCGCGGTGCGATCCGGCGCCTTGCCACCGGTACAAGATCCCTCACGGGAAGTCGTCGTCGTCCCCAGCCGCGGCGGTGCGGACGCGGCACGCCGTACCGTCCAGTTGGTCACCGACTCGATCCCGCGCGCGCTCGGCATCGCGACCGGGGACGTGCAGGTGGTCACCCCGGTACACGGGGGTGAGGCCGGGACGAAGGCGCTGAACACCGCGCTCAAGCAGCATTTGAATCCCGGACCCGGCGCGCAGCGCGGCTTCGACCCGGGCGATCGCGTGGTGGCGCTGGCGAACCGCCCGGACGCCGGATTCACGAACGGGGAGGTTGGCACTGTGATCGGGCCCGGCGACGACGGCGGGCTGTACGTCGCCTTCAGCGCCGGGCCGCTGCAGGTCCCCCGGGAAGCGGTGGGCGACCTCACCCTCGGGTTCGCTATCACCGTGCACCGGGCCCAGGGAAGTGAGTGGCCGGCCGTCGTGGTGGTGCTGCCACCGGAGGCGCGCCGGATGTTGTCGCGGCCCCTGGTCTACACCGCCTTCACCCGCGCCCAGCGGCACCTGTCGGTGGTGCCGGCGGTCGGCGCGGCGCTTGCGCGCGCGGTCGAGGCGGTCGACGCGGTGCCCCGGGTAACACGGCTGCGCGACCGCCTCCAAGAGGGATCGGGCTGACCACCCGGCCTCCGGCCGGGGAGTTGGATCCGCGCGCGCTGCGATCCGGACAGGGCAGCGGCAGGAAGCACGTCCGAGTCCCCTCTAGGCTGGGGCCGTGACGGCGACCGCGCCGCGTCCGGCGGCCCGCGGCGCCGGATCGGGGGACGTGTCCCGGCCCGAGGCCGCGGTCCATGTCGCTCCGCTCCGGCGCGCGCACCTCGCGGTCATCCTGGGGGGCCTCGTCCTGGTCGCGGCGGTCGTGCTGCATTTCGTGGCCACCGGTCCGCTCTGGCTGGACGAATCGCTGTCCGTCGAGATCGCTCGTCGTCCGTTGTCCGGCATGTTCACCGCATTGCGGCACGACGGGTCGCCGCCGCTCTACTACCTGCTGCTGCACGGCTGGATCGCGCTGTTCGGCGACTCCACCGTGGCGGTCCGGACGCTCAGCTCGGTGCTGTCACTGTTCGCGCTGCCGCTGGCCTGGGTGGTCGGCAAGGAGGTCGGAGGGCGGCGGCTGGCCGGACCGATGCTCCTGGTCACCGCTACCACCCCGTGGGCGCTGCGGTACGCCACCGAGACCCGGATGTACTCGCTCGTGTTGGTCGAAGTGCTGGCCGGGATCGTGCTGCTGCTGCGCGCCCGGCGGGACCCCAGCTGGCCGCGGTTGCTAGGGGTGACCGTGATCACCGCGGCCCTCGCCTACACCCACTACTGGACCTTCTACCTGCTCCTGCCGGTGGCTGGTTGGCTGCTGTGGCGGCGGCAGTGGCGCCTGATCGGGGCGATGGCCGCGGCGATCGTCCCGTTCGCCCCCTGGCTGCCGTCGTTCGTGTACCAAATGCGCTACACCGGCACGCCGTGGGCGGCGCCGGCGGACTTCGGCATCTTCCGAACCACCCTGATGCAGTGGGGCGGCCCCGGTCAGATCGGTTCGCTGCTGGCACTGCTGATGATTCCGCTGGCGCTGCTGGGTTGCTGCGCGCTGAGGCGTCCGGCGGCAGGCGAGTCGCTCGGACTGCGTCCGCTCGGCGTGCCGGGCGTACGCGCACTCGCCGCGTTCGCCGTGGCCCCGCTGCTGGTGGACGTCGTGCTCGGCTCGGTCCTGCACAGCGGGTACGCGCTGCGCTACACCGCGGTGTGCCTACCCTTCTACCTGCTGCTGCTGGCCCGCGGGCTCAGCGTGCTGCCCGGCGACCGGCTCCGCAACGGAACCCTGGGCGTGGTCCTGGTGGCTGGGCTGCTCGGCGGACTGGACACCGCAACGACGTCACGCACCCAGGCTGGTGAGATCGCGTCCGCGCTGGCGGCAGCAGCACGTCCCGGCGACGTGGTCGCCTACTGCCCGGATCAGTTGGCACCTGCGGTGCACCGCGCACTCGCGCCGGGCCTAGGCCTGCGGGAGCTGCCGTACGCCGACCCGGCCGGCCCAGCACTGGTGAACTGGGTGGACTACAGCAAGCGGGTGCACGCGCTCCCGCCGGCGACGTTCGCGCAGCAGGCATTGACCGCTGCCGGAGGCGGCCATGCGGTCTGGCTGGTGACCCAGGGTGGATACCGGGTCTACGGAAACCGTTGCTCGCAGGTCGAGGACGTGCTCTCCGGGTCCCGAGGCGCGCCCGCGATCGTGGTCGGTTCAGACGGCGGCATCTTCGAGCGCGCCACGCTCGCCCGCTTTCCCGGCAGCGACTGACCGGCCCGGCAGCCTGGTGGCGACCAGCGCGATCGCGAACAGCCCCATCACCAGCGTGTAGTGGTTGAAGAACGACTGCTTGTTGAAGACGTCGAGGCCCAGCTGCACCAAGCCGCCCCCGGCAGCGAAGCCGGCCGCATCCCGCGGCAGTCGGAACACCGCCAGCGCGTACCCGACCAGCACCACCGCGACCGTGACGCCGAAGCCGAGCGTCAGGCCGTGGCGGTCGGCGAGCGCCGGGACGTCCAGGGCGCGTTGCAGCACCGGATAATGCACGTTCAGCAGCACGGCATCATCCCAGAAGTCCCGCGGACCGGCGATCAGCCACGGCAGTACGAGGCCGAAACCGAGCCCGGTCGCGATCGCGGTGCGCCGCCACCCGAAGGCCGGCCAGAGCGCAGCGAGCGGAAGCAGCAGCACGATGTGCTGCTTGGTGGCGAGGGCAAGTGCGAGCGCCACGATCGCCCATCCGGTCCGGCCCCGTTCGGTCGCCAGCACCAACAGCGCCAGCAGCGCTATCAGCAGTGGTTCGGTCCAGGACTGCTGTATCTGATACGCGAACAGGGGATAGCTGGCGACCATCAGCGGTGCGAATGCACTCCAACGCGCCGGCCCGGGCCCGGCAAGTCGGTGGAGCGCGATCGCGGCGACCGCGATCGCGGCAAGCAGGCCCACCCGAACCTCGTGCGTCACCAGCCAGGCGGGCAGCAGCAGCACGGATGTCCACGGCAGGTACGGGTACTCGTTCTGCAGCCCGTCCGACCCCGGCCACGACTGCCGGTACATGTCCAAGCCGTGGATCAGGCCGCGGGTCGAATCGGTGAGCAGGAAATGTACGTCGATCGGCGGCGTCGGCGTAGCGAGAATGCGCAGTAGCCCGGTGAGCATCAGCAGCCCGAGAGCAATGCCGAAGGCCCGGCGCCAACGGAGCGCGAGCAGCGTGGCGGCGGCTGCCGGATAGGCGCAGATCCGACTCAGCGCGTACCAGACACCGTGGCCGTGATTGGCGGGGCCTGCCTGCAGAGCAGCATCCGCGACCACCAGGGCTGCCGCCGCGAAGGCGAGCGTGGTGGGGACCCGGACCCGCGCGGCGATCCCGAGATAGGCCAGGAGCCAACCGGCGACGATGAGGCCGAGTGCGCTGGGGCTGTAGTCACCGTGCTGCCGAGAGATGCCGAAGGCGATCGCAGCCCAGGCGAGGGTCAGCGTGCCCGGGTCCGGACCGGCGTTAGGCCGCGTGACGCCGGTCACAATCCGCGGTAGGTCTCGCAGGCGCGCCGAGCGCCCGCGAGGTAACAGCATGCTGACAAGAATGCCCGAACGGTGCTGCGGGGAGGGCGTCCGCGTTGATCGGTGAGACACTGCAAGAGCGAATGACGCTCGGCCTTCGTGCGGGTGTCACATCCACTGACCTCGACGACGGGAGATCCGCGTGGCCGACGAACGGCCAACTGAGCGAGCGGGCAGGCCTCCGCGGAAGCGGACAGCCGGCAACGCCGACGCCCCCCACGTGCTGGTGATTGGAGCAGGACCCGCGGGCCTGACCGCGGCATACGCCTTGACCAAGCGCCGAGCATCGACCACCGTCGTCGAGGGCGACGCCATGGTCGGTGGAATCTCCCGCACCGCGGTGCGGGACGGTTGGCGTTTCGACATCGGGGGCCACCGCTTCTTCACCAAGGTGCCGCGCGTCTCGCGGCTGTGGCACGAAATCCTCCCTGAGGAGCAGTTCCTGCTCCGACCACGGATGAGCCGCATCTACTACGACGGGAAGCTGTACGACTACCCACTGGTCGCCTCCAACGCGCTGCGCAATCTCGGCCTGATCGAGGCGACGAAGTGCGTGCTGTCCTACATCCGAGCGCGGGTGCGCCCGCCGAAGGACCAGAGCAACTACGAGGGCTGGCTGGTGGCCCGGTTCGGCTGGCGGCTGTACAGGACCTTCTTCAAGACCTACACCGAGAAGGTGTGGGGCATCCCGGTGAGCGATATGCCGGCGGACTGGGCGGCGCAGCGAGTGAAGGGGCTCTCGCTCGGTAACGCGATCATCAACGCGCTGCTGCCCAAGCGGAACCAGAAGGAGATCACTTCGCTCATCGAGGAGTTCGAGTACCCCCGTACCGGGCCCGGCCTGATGTGGGACACGTGCCGGGACAAGGTGCTTGCGGCCGGTGGCGAGATCGTCATGGAGACGAAGGTCAAGGCCGTGCACTGGTCCGAGGGCCGCGGGGCGACCGGCGTCACGACGTTCGTGACCGGCGGATACGGCCCAGGGGCCGGCGCACCCGACGCGAGCCGCACCGACCTGGGCGCCGAGCAACACTTCGAGGCGGATCAGCTGATCTCCTCGATGCCGCTGTCGTCGCTGATCCGGGCGATGGACCCGCCGCCGCCGGCGGAAGTGCTGGACGCGGCGAACGGTCTCGCGTATCGGGACTTCCTCACGGTTGCGCTGGTAGTGCCGGCTTCGGCCGGGTTCCCGGACAACTGGGTGTACGTGCACTCCCCCGAGGTCAAGCTGGGGCGGATCCAGAACTTCGCCTCCTGGTCGCCGTACATGGTGAAGGAGGGGCGCACCTGCCTCGGGCTCGAGTACTTCGTCAATGTCGGTGACGAACTGTGGAACTCCCCCGACGACGAGCTCATCGAACTCGGTATCAAGGAGCTGGCCGCGCTCGACCTCGTCCAGGCCGACCAGATCGAGCAGGGCTTCGTGGTCCGGATGCCGAAGGCGTACCCGGTGTACGACTGGTCGTACGCACGTCACGTGCAGACCATCCGTGAGTGGATGGCCGCGTGTGTGCCGAACGTGCACCCGGTGGGACGCAACGGGATGCACAAGTACAACAACCAGGACCACTCGATGGTGACCGCGCTGCTGACCGTGGAGAACATCTTGGACGGGACCGACCACGACGTCTGGGCGGTCAACGTCGAGGAGGACTATCACGAGGAAAGCGGCGCGGGACCGTCCGCCTGACGCCCGTCCGTCCTACCCTGGTCGGCGATGTCACAGCGAGCGGCACCACAGCGAAGCGTAGCCGGGGCGGTCGACGGCCGGCGCCCTGGCTACGAGTACCAGCGGGTGTGGTTACCTCACGACCTCGACCGCGAAGGGGCTCGGGTGACGCTGGCAATCCACGCGTCGTACGGCGAGTGGGAGCTGATGCGTTCGCGGGTCTATCCCGATGGACGACGCTGGGTGGAGCTGCGCCGCCGGAGCAGGCCGGGGCTGCCCCCCTACCTGCCGACCTAGCCGCCGACGGGCGGAAGCCGGATCGACCGGATCAACAGGCGTCGAGAAAGCGGGCCAGGGTCCGGGCGCCGAATCGGAGGCCGTCGAGCGGCACCCGCTCATCGACGCCATGGAACATCGCGCCGAAGTTGAGGTCCGGCGGCAACTGCAGTGGTGAGAAGCCGAAACAGCGGATCCCGAGCCGAGAGAAGGACTTCGCGTCGGTCCCGCCGGAAAGCATGTAGGGAACCGGGCGCGCGATCGGGTCCTCGGCGCGCAGGGCGGCGCCCATCGCGTCGACCAGCTCGCCGGTGAAATCGGTCTCGACCGCGATATCGCCGTGGGTGCGTTCGATCTCGACGCCGTCCCCGGCCAGGTCCCGGATGGTCGCCATCAGTTCGTCCTCATATCCGGGCAGGAACCGGGCGTCGATCTCGGCGCTGGCCGCGCCGGGGATCACATTCACCTTGTAGCCCGCGTCCAGCATGGTCGGGTTGCTGGTGTTGCGCAGCGTCGCCCCGATCATCCGGGCGATACCTCCGAGTTTGCCGAGCACTACCTCGGGGTCGTCCGGATCGAGCTCGATTCCCAGACACTCGGACAGCTCGTCCAGGAACGCGCGCACCGTGGGTGTGATGTGGAGCGGATGCGGGTGTCGCCCGATCCGGGCGACCGCCTCGCACAGCTGGGTGACCGCATTGTCCTCGTGCACCATCGAGCCGTGGCCGGCGCGGGCCCGGGCGGTGAGCCGTAACCAGGCCATCCCCTTCTCGGCGGTGGCGATCAGATAGAGCCGCAGGTCGTTCGAGACGGTGTACGAAAAGCCGCCGACCTCGCCGATCGCCTCGCTGACGCCATCGAAGTGGTCGGCGTGCTGGTCGACCAGGAACCGAGCGCCTTTCGTGCCGCCGGCCTCCTCGTCGGCGACGAAGGCGAGTACCACGTCACGCGGAGGACGGACCCCGGTCGCCTGCCAGCCGCCGGCCACTGCCAGCGTCATCGCCACCATGTCCTTCATGTCGATCGCGCCGCGCCCCCAGAGCATGTCGTCGACGACCTCGCCGGCAAAGGGCGGGTAGGTCCAGTCGGCGGCTTGCGCCGGAACCACAACGAGGTGCCCGTGGATGAGCAG
>DASZVT010000082.1:0-37880 GCA_035546915.1 Mycobacteriales bacterium
CGGCGTGCATTTCATGGCCGAGAGCGCCGACATCCTGACCGCCGACAGCCAGCACGTCGTGCTTCCGGACCTGGCGGCAGGGTGCTCGATGGCCGACATGGCGGCGCCGGTGCAGGTGGAGGACTGCTGGGATGTGCTCGCTGACGCCGGGGTAGCCACCCAGACGGTGCCGGTGAGCTACATGAACTCCTCCGCGGCGATCAAGGCGTTCACCGGTCGCCATGACGGCACCATCTGCACCTCGTCCAACGCGCAACGGGCGCTGTCGTGGGCGTTCGGTGAGCGCGGCGGGCAGAAGGTGCTGTTCCTGCCGGACCAGCACCTGGGCCGTAACACCGCTGTGCTGCAGCTGGGGATGTCCCTGGACGACTGCGTCGTGTACGACCCGCGCAAGCCCGGCGGCGGCCTGACCGTTGACCAGCTGCGTGGTGCCCGGATGATCTTGTGGAAGGGGCATTGCAGTGTGCACGGCCGGTTCTCCCGGCAGGCCGTCGATGAGGTCCGCGGCCGGATTCCCGGAGTACGCGTGGTCGCGCACCCGGAGTGCAACCACGATGTGGTCACTGCCGCGGACGAGGTCGGCTCTACCGAGGCCATCATCCGCATCGTGTCCGAGGCGCCCGCCGGCGCGGCGTTCGCGATCGGCACCGAGCTCAACCTGGTGCAGCGGCTCGCCGCGCAGAACCCGGACAAGACCGTGGTCTTCCTGGACAAGACGGTCTGTTACTGCTCGACGATGAACCGGATCGACCTGCCGCACCTGGTGTGGGCACTTGAGCAGCTCGCCGCCGGTGACGTACCGAACGTGATCACCGTGCAGCCTCAGCAGGCGCTCGAGGCGAGGCGCGCGCTGGAGCAGATGCTCGCGTTGCCGGCCACAGCACTGGGCGTGGCGTCGTGAGCCCGCTGTTCCGCCGGGTGGAGACGCTCGAAACTGGTGCTACCGACGGCGACATCGACGTCGAGGTGGACGAGCGGCCGAGCACCGGGAAGGGGCGGGCGACGCCGAAGCGGTCGCAGGCCAGGGCTGCCCGGGCAGCCGACCGGAAGAAGAAGGCTGCCCGCACGCGTAAGGAGGCCAAGGCTCGGCGGCGCGAGACGATGCGTGAGACTCGCGCGTCGCTCACCTCGACCGACGTGTCCAAGTTGCCGGCGAACGAGCGCGTCCCGGAACTGGTTTACGCCCGCGACCTGGTCGACTCGCGCTTCTACATCGGGCAGGCACTGATCTGGCTGATGGTCATCGTGATCGTCATCGGCCAGCTCCCGGCGCTCGCCCTGGTGGCGAACATGGGCGGGCTGATCGGCTTGTTCGTGATCATCGCGGCCACGGTGCGCGACAGCGGGCGGATCCAGCACCAGGTCAACAGCCGGTATCCGAACACGACGGCCCGAGTCAAGGCGTACGCCTTCCGCCGGATCGTGTCCCCACGCCGGATGCGGCGGCCGGTACCCCGACTGTCCCGCGGCGCCGAGGTCCGCTAGTCGGGGATCGTCCCGCCCCGCCGCCCTGGACCGTGCGACATGACGGTCGTCCCGGCGACGTCCATGTCGCACACTGGGGCAGCCCAGGTCGATCCGTACAGTGCACGTATGGAACATCGCGCACTCGGCCGCTCCGGCCTGCTCGTCTCCGAAGTCTCGTACGGCAACTGGATCACCCACGGCTCACAGGTCGAGGAGGACGCCGCCCGCGCCTGTGTGCGGGCGGCGCTGGATGTGGGGATCACGACGTTCGACACCGCAGACGTGTACGCCGGGACCCGCGCCGAGTCGGTGCTCGGACGCGCCTTGTCCGGCGTCCGCCGGTCCTCGTATGAGCTGTGCACCAAGGTGTACTGGCCGACCGGGTCCGGTGCGAACGAGCGCGGGTTGTCCCGCAAGCACATTCGCGAGTCCTGCGAGGCGTCGCTGCGTCGCCTGCAGACCGACCACATCGATCTCTACCAGGCGCACCGCTATGACAAGCGGGTGCCACTGGAGGAGACCCTGCGCGCGTTCGACGACCTGGTGCGCGCCGGGAAGGTGCACTACATCGGAGTCTCGGAGTGGACCGCGGCGCAGATTGCCGACGCGGTGCGGATCGCGACCGAGATGGGTCTCGACCGAATCGTGTCCAACCAGCCGCAGTACTCGATGCTCTGGCGCGTGATCGAAGGCGAGATCGTGCCCCTGTGCCAGCAGGAAGGAATCGGGCAGATCGTCTGGTCTCCGATCGCGCAAGGCGTGCTCAGCGGCAAGTACCTGCCCGGCGCGGCGCTGCCGGAAGGCTCTCGCGCCGCGGACAACGCGACCGGCGGCGCCGACGTGATCAAGCGCTGGATGCGCGACGACGTGCTGAAGGCGGTGCAGCAACTGGCTCCGGTTGCGGCGGACTGCGGGCTGAGTCTGGCGCAGCTGGCAGTCGCATGGGTGCTGTCCAACGACAACGTCTCGTCCGCGATCGTCGGGGCGTCCCGGCCGGAGCAGGTCGTCGACAACGCCGCCGCTGCCGGAGTGAAACTGCCCGCCGAGGTGCTGACGCGCATCGACGAGGTGCTCGGGACGCTGCCGATCACCGACCCGTCGCGGACCGGCTGACGCCGCCTCAGTCCGCCGGGAGCAGGCTCATCGGGCCGTAGACCTCGCGGTCGTCCTCGTACAGGTACACCGCGGTAACCCCCTGCGCGAGCAGTTCGCGCCACTGCTCGCCGACCCAAGTCTCCGCGTCCGACTGCGTGGGGAAGCTCTCTCCCGCGCCGAGGCCGTCGGCAGTCACCGTGTCGCCGGATGCGCTTTCCAACCGCCAGGTCCATCCCATGCGAGGACGGTACCGACCGGCCGAGCCCACCCGCGACGCCGGCCGTATGACCGGGGCGTACGCTACGGCTGCCTTCGCGGGGGAAGCCGGTCCGAAGCCGGCGCTGACCCGCAACCGTGGGCCGCTCCTGACGGGGCGGCGAGCCGGAACACCTGCGGGGCGTGTACTCCATTGATCCCGTCGCGGTCTGCGGGTCGGAGCCGGACGCCACCGCGGTGGCACGGGTCCTTCTCACGCAGTCCGGTGAGAAAGGACCTTCCATGGCCCATCGCCGGCTGCTCGCCCTGGCGAGCATTTCGTTGATCCCCGCCGCACTCGTGCTGACCAGCGCGCTTCCCGCCCAGGCAGCGGCGGCGCCGCACGCCGCACCTGCGGCATCTCAGGCCGTCGCCGCCCAGGGCGCTGCCTACCTCGCCGGCCAGATCGGTGCGTCCGGGTACATCCCGTCCTCCACCGGCGGTGCCGATCTCGGCAGCACCGCGCAGGCGGTGCTCGCCCTGCACGCCGCCGGCGCCGGCGGGACGAAAGCAACCGCTGCCGCCGACTACCTCGCGCACCATGCGGCGGACTACCTGGGCACCGCCGGACCGAGCACGGACAACCCGGGAGAGCTCGCGTACCTGATCCTGGTCGCAGTGGCGTCCGGTCAGGACCCGACCGCGTACGGCACCCCGGCGACCGATCTGGTCAGCCGGTTGGAGGCCACCCGGGGCCAGGACGGCAAGCCACAGGACGCCGGGCTGTTCGGCGCCGCGGACCCCACCTACGACGGCGCCTTCCGCCAGGGCCTCGCGCTCGCCGCGTTGCACGCGGCCGGGGTCACCGACACCGCCGCCTCCGGCTGGTTGACAACCCAGCAATGCGCCGACGGCGGGTGGCAGGCATACCGTGCAAACACCTCGGTCCCGTGCGACCCGGCCGACGCCGCCACGTTCAGTGGCGAGGACACCAACTCGACCGCGATGGCACTACAGGGTTTGGTCGCGCAGGGCGTGACGCCGGCCGCCGATGCGCTGACGTTCCTGCGCGGGCTGCAGAACAGTGATGGCGGCTTCGGCTACCCCGGGGGCGCCACCGACGCCAACTCGACCGGGGTCGTGCTGCAGGCTCTCGCCGCTGCCGGGGTGGATGCCAGCACCTGGACCAAGGGGACCGCGACGCCGTATAGCGCGCTGGCCGCACTCCAGCTCAGCTGCTCCAGCAGCACGCCAGGAGCTTTCGACTACCAGGGGCCGCCGGCGAATGCGAACCTGGCCGCGACCCTGCAAGCGGTGCTGGGCGCGGCCGACGCCGCCTTCCCTATCGCGCCGGCGACGTTGGCCGCCGACGCGCCGTCGGAGTGTCCGAGTGTGACGGCCACACCCACCGCCACTGCGACGACCACGACGGCTGCCCAGGCCGAGGCGTCGCCGACCGCGGCGCCGTCAAGCCCGGTGACGGCCGGCGAGATGCTGCCGTACACCGGCAGCAGTGACACCTGGCTGCTGACCGGTGTCGGTCTCGCACTGCTGGTCATCGGCGCCGCAGCACTCGTGACGGGTCAGCGGCGCACCAGAGCGCACCGGGGATGAACGTGCGCTCGCGGCGGAGAGCGAGCGCGGTGCTGGCCGGTGCGCTGCTCGCCATGAGCAGCGCACCGGCCGCCGCCGCTGCCCCGCAAGCCAGCGGCACCATCTGTGTCGGCGTGGTCGTCCAGGGACCGACCGGGAGCAACAACACCTGCACCACGGTTCCGGCGGGTGCGACCGGCACCCAGGTCCTCGTCGCCCGAGCGAAGGCGCTGGGCCGGACGATGCCCCGGATCGAAGGCGGGATGATCTGCAGCATCGACGGGTTCCCGGCCGCCGGTCAGCCGTGCAGCAAGACGGACCCGCACGGCGGCTACGACTACTGGGCCTACTACCACCGGGCCCCCACCGCCGGCTCCTGGTCGTACAGCAACGTCGGTTCGGACTCCTACCATCCGGCGAACGGGAGTGAAGAAGGCTGGGTGTACGTGCAAGGACAGAGCGAGGCGGATGCCCCGCGGCCACCACTGCTCCCGTTCAACACCGTCTGTCCGCAGGCGGCCGGACCGGCCACGTCCGCCGCTCCTGGAGCTGGCTCGGGAACGACGCCGAAGGCCCCGGTGGCCGGGGGCAAGGCCCCGGGCTCCGGGGCCGGCACCAGCGCAGCCCCGACCGCCGTCGCCCCGACTCGCACCGACGCACCGACGGAAGTCAGCAGCAAGGCGGCCGCGTCGCCGACGGCGACCCGACCCGCTTCCGCTGGTGCGTCGACTGGTACGTCGACGTCGGCCTCACAGCACCTGGCGGCGACCGGTGCGGCGCAGCCGGAGCGCGGCGGATCGTCCGGATTCCCGGTCGCCGCGGTGGTCGGGATCGCCCTCGCCGCGGTCCTCGCGGGCGCGGCCTGGTGGCGGGTCCGGTCGCGGCGGGACGCAGGGTGACCGGGCCGGGCCCGCGATGACCCGTGTCCGGCTACTGGGCACCGGGACCGCGGACGGTTGGCCTAACCCCTTCTGCGACTGCGGGTCGTGCCGGGCCGCGGCGGTCGAGCCGCGCGCCCAGAGCGCCACGCTGGTCGACGATGCACTGCTCATCGACTGCGGTCCGGAAGCGCCGAGATCCGCTGTGCGCCAGCAGGTCTCGCTGCGCCCGGTCCGGTGGATGCTGTTCACTCACGCGCACCCCGACCACCTGGGTCCGGCCGCGCTGCTGTGGCGGCACTGGACCGGCACGGACGCACCGCTGGAGGTACTCGGACCACCGGCGGTGCTGGCGGCGTGCGAGCACTGGATCGGCCCGCGAGACCCGGTCCGGCTGCGGGTACTGCACGCGGGCGAGCGGGTCCGCTGCGGCCCGTACCTGGTCGAGGCGCTCGAAGCGACGCACGACCCGTCCTCCGGGCCTCCACTGCTGTACGCGGTCACCGTCGCGCGGCGACGGTTGCTTTACGCGACGGACACCGGACCGCTGCCGGAGCCGACGCTCGACGCGCTCGGCGACCGCCGGCTGGACCTGGTACTACTCGAGTGCACCGGGCATACCGAGGGCGGTCATCACGACCTCGACACCGTGGCAGACACCCTCGCGGCACTGCGAGCCCGCGGCGCAGTGGACGCACGGAGCACGGTGGTAGCCATCCACGCGGGGCACCACAACCCGGCCCCGGACGAGCTACGCCGCAGGCTGGGTGAACTGGGCGCCCAACTCGGCGACGACGGTCAGGTGATCGAACTCGACGACGCCGGCGGCGATCGGATCAGCGGGTCGACGGCTTGACGAACGGTGGGCGCACCACCTGGAACACGCCGGTGCGCCCGCGAACGTCGAGATGCACGGTGTCCCCCTCGGTCACGCCGCGGTCCAGCAGCGCCAGGCCGATACCGACCTTGCGGGTCGGGGAGAACGTGCCGGAGGTGACCTCGCCGAGCGGGTCACCCGCGGTGGAGGCCACCGCCATGTGCGGGCGCGGGATGGACCGATCCTGGGCCAGCAGTCCCCACAGCAGCCGGTGCGGACCGCGCTGCTTCTCGGCCAGCAGCACGTCGCGACCCCAGAACCGGGGCTTGTCCCATCCGACAGCCCAGGTCGCGCGCGCTTGCACCGGGGTGATCGACAGCGAGAGATCCTGGCCGTGCAGCGGATACCCCATCTCGGTGCGGAGCGTGTCCCGGGCGCCCAGGCCGCAAGGCCGAACCGAGAATTCGGCACCCGCGGCCATCAACGCATCCCACAGGTCCCCGGTGTCCTCCCAACGCGGCAATAGCTCATACCCCCTCTCGCCGGTGTAACCGGACCGGCAGACCACCACCGGGCGCTCGTTCCAGGACGCCGGCACGAACGACATGTACTCGTGATCGGTGGGCAGGCCCACCGCCTCGAGCAGGTCGTCGCTGTCCGGTCCCTGCACGGCGATAACACCCAGCTTGTGGTGCAGGTCCTCGACCTCGACGTGCGCCGGCGCCACAGCCCCCAGCCGCCGCACCACCTCGGCCGTGTTCGCGGCGTTCGGGACCAGGAAGACCTCCTCGTCGGCGCGCAGGTACGCGATCAGGTCGTCCACCACGCCGCCGCTCGCCTCGTCACAGCACAACGTGTACTGCGCCTGGCCGGGCACCAGCCGGCGCAGATCGGCGGTGAGGCAATCGTTGACGAACTCGACCGCCCGATGGCCGCGGACCACACCCTTCCCGAGGTGCGACACGTCGAAGATCCCGACCCCGGTGCGGACCGCGGTGTGCTCGGCCAACACGCCGCCGGAGTCGCGGGGGTACTCGATCGGCATCTCCCAGCCACCGAAGTTGGCCATCTTCGCGCCGAGCGCGAGGTGCCTTTCGTGCAGCGGCGACCGAAACAGCGACCGCGGGTCTGCGACGGCCGCGTCCGGAGCCGAGGAATGCACCATGCCTGCAGGCTAATACCCGCAGGGATCCGGTAGGGCGCGCCGGCGCGCACGTAGAGTCCGCCTCATGACCGCGTATCCCGGCGCCCTCTCCGTTCCGGGCCGGCCCTGCGGGCCGTGTCCTCACTTCGAGACCGCCTCATGACCCGTGTCTCGGTACTCACGACCGACCCGGCCGGGGCGAAGGCCGACGCGATAGTCGTTGCCACCGTTCCGGCGCCGTCCGCCGGCAGGTCCGGCGAGCACCGCCGCCGCGCCGCCGCGGCGGTGCTCGCGGCGGGCGCCGAAACGGTCGACGCGGCACTCGGTGGCCAGCTCACGCAGGCCCTGACCGATCTCGGGGCGACCGGTCGGCGGGGCGAACTGCACCGGGTCACCACCCTCGGCGCAACCACGGCACCGGTGGTGCTGGCCGTCGGGCTCGGGCCGGACGGCGCCACGCCGCGACGTGTCCGCGCCGCCGCCGCGGTCGCCACCCGCGCCCTCAAGGGGGCCCGAACCGCCGTCTTCGCACTCCCCGCGGACACCCCCGAGCTAGTGGCGGCACAAGCTGAGGGAGCCATCACCGGCGGCTACGACTTCGTCGAGTTCCGCGGGCGCAGCCGAGAGGGACGCAAGACGGCGGTCGGCCGGGTACAGGTCGCGATCGCCGACGGCGGTGACCGCAACGCCCGGGCCGCGCTACGCCGTGCGGTGGCGCGCGGCACCGCGATCGCGGACGCGCTCACCTTCGCGCGGGATCTGGTCAACGCCCCGCCCCGCGACCTCCCCCCGACAGCGCTCGCCGACCGTGCCTGCAGCGCCGCGGAGGCGGTCGGCGTGTCGACCCAAGTGCTGGACGAGCACGCACTCGCGGACGGCGGCTACGGCGGACTCGCCGGTGTCGGCCAGGGCAGCACCCGTCCGCCACGGCTGGTGGCACTGCGCTGGAACCCCCCTGCTGCGTCGGCGCACGTCGCCCTTGTAGGCAAGGGCATCACCTTCGACTCCGGTGGCCTATCCCTCAAGCCCCCGACATCGATGGAGACCATGAAGGACGACATGGCGGGCGCGGCCGCAGTCGCTGCCACCGTCGTCGCCGCGGCGCGGCTGCAACTGCCGGTCGCGATCACCGGCTGGCTGTGCTGCGCCGAGAACATGCCTTCGGGCGCCGCGATCCGTCCCGGCGACGTCCTCACCATGTACAGCGGCACCCGGGTCGAGGTGCTCAACACCGATGCCGAGGGACGGTTGGTCCTCGCCGACGGGCTACACCGCGCCGGCGAGGACGCGCCGGACGCCATCGTCGATATCGCCACTCTCACCGGCGCGGCGAGCGTCGCGTTGGGAAGCAAGATCGCCGGCCTGATGGCCAACGACGACGCCTTCCGCGACCGGGTGCGCGATGCGGCGGACATCGCCGGCGAGGATGTCTGGCCGATGCCGCTGCCCGCCGATCTGCGCGAACGACTCGACTCCGCGGTCGCCGACATCGCCAATGTGCCGCCGTCCGGAGGGCGCGACGCGGGCATGCTCACCGCCGGCCTGTTCCTGTCCGAGTTCGTCCCCGACGGCATCCCGTGGGCGCACCTGGACATCGCTGGGCCCGCCTGGAACAGCGGTGAAACCAGCGGGGACACCACGAAGGGCGGCACTGGCTTCGGGGTCAGGACGCTGCTGGCCCTGGTCGAGTCGTACTGCGACTGACCGGTCGACGCGGCATCCGGCGGTCAATGCGATCCGGAGATCTGCAACCCGACGACGCCCGCCACCACCAACGTCAACGACACGATCTTGATCGTGTCGACCGCCTCGTCCAGGAAGATCATTCCGAACGCTGCCGTACCGGCGGCCCCGATGCCGGTCCAGACCGCATAGGCGCTGCCGACCGGCAGGTGGCGCAGGGCGAGGTTGAGCAGGCCGAAGCTCAACAGTGCGAAAACGCAGAAGCCGATGGTCGGCCACAACCGAGTCAGACCGTTGCTCTGCTTCAGCAGCACCGCGAAGAAGGTTTCGCATACGCCGGCGACGATGACCAGGACCCAGTCCCCGTTCATAGGAACGGGTCCGGCGGCATTTCGTCGACCGTCGGCCCGGGCCGTACGTCACGCCGAGGGCTCTCGTCCCCGGCGCGCTTGCGCCGCGCGCTCCACTCCCGCATCCGAGGCGGATATCCGGTCGCGGCGACGTCGTAGACCGGGATGCGGGCGCGCTCGGCGAAGTCGCGGGCTGCGTCGTGCTCCTCGCACGGGCGACGCGTCCACTCGCCGTCGTGCGCGACCAACACGACGGTCCACGGCGTGACGTTCGTCGCCGGCTCCAGGTACGCCTCGACCCCACGACGGGTGCGCAGGAAGTTCTCCAGGTGCGCCTTGTCCTCACTGGTGAAGCCGCTACGGCCGAAGCCACGGTCCTGCGACGCGCTCGCCCTGCGGCGTCGGCGCCGGCCGAACAGTGCCACCTCGCCACCCTCCTCGTCCGGTCCGATCATCCCGTCCCCCGGTAGAGCCGGGTATCGGAGACGATTGTGCCTGGTGAAGGATGGAGCCGTATCGGAGCGCGCCCGCACTGCCCGTGAGGAGGAACGCATCGTGGCCGAGAGCCCTGGCCCCGTCGACCTGGTCATCCTCGGTGGCGGGAGTGGTGGGTACGCCTGCGCGCTGCGCGCCGCTGAGCTCGGCATGTCGGTGGTGCTCGTCGAGAAGGACAAGCTGGGCGGGACCTGCCTGCATCGGGGCTGCATCCCCACCAAGGCACTGCTGCACGCCGCCGAGATCGCCGACGCGGCCCGCGACAGCGCCCAGTTCGGGGTGCTGGCCACCCTGGACGGGATCGATATGGCCGGCGTCAATGCCTACAAGGGCAAGGTCGTCGATCGGATGTTCAAGGGGCTGTCCGGACTCATCTCCTCCCGAGGCATCGAAGTGGTCGCCGGTGCCGGCCGGCTGGTCTCCCCCACCGCGGTCCAGGTCGGCGACCGCCGGGTCGAGGGCCGCCACGTCGTGCTCGCCACCGGCTCCTACTCCCGGTCGCTGCCCGGGCTCGAGATCGACCACCAGCGCGTCATCACCTCCGAGGACGCGCTCGGACTCGATCGGGTACCCGCCTCCGTGGTCGTGCTCGGCGGCGGCGTCATCGGCGTCGAGTTCGCCAGTGTCTGGCGCTCGTTCGGCGCCGAGGTGAACATCGTGGAGGCGTTGCCGCACCTGCTCCCGACCGAGGACGAGAGCTCGTCCAAGCGGCTGGAGCGCGCATTCCGTCGACGCGGGATCGGCTTCGAACTCGGCTCTCGCTTCAGTGGCGTGAAGGTCACTGACAGCGGTGTGAGCGTGTCGCTGGAGAACGGCAAGGCCGTGGACGGCGAGCTGCTGTTGGTGGCGGTCGGCCGGGGTCCGGTGTCGGAGAACCTGGGCTACGACGAGGTCGGGATCGCGATGGACCGCGGCTTCGTGCTGGTGAACGAGCGGTTGCGGACCAACCTGCCGACCGTGTCTGCGCTCGGCGATCTACGGCCGGGCCTGCAGTTGGCGCACGTCGGCTTCGCGGAAGGCATCTTCCTGGCCGAGGAACTAGCCGGCCTCGACCCGGTACCGGTGGACTACGTGAACGTGCCCCGGGTGACGTACTCCGATCCGGAGGTGGCGAGCGTCGGCCTCACCGAGGCGCAGGCCCGCGACCGCGGATACGACGTGGTCACCGCCGCCTACGACTTCGCTGGCAACGGGAAGGCGCAGATCCTGGCCACCGCAGGTGCCGTCACCGTGGTTGCCGCCCGTGGCGGACCGGTCCTCGGGATTCACGTGGTCGGCGCCCGGGCGGGCGAACTGATCGCCGAGGGCCAGCTGATCACCAACTGGGAGGCGCACCCCGACGAGGTCGCGCTGCTCGTCCACCCGCACCCGACCCTGTCCGAAGCCATGGGCGAGGCGCATCTCGCCCTCGCGGGCAAACCGCTGCACAGCCACAGCTAGCCCGCGCCCAGAGAAACACCGAATGAGATGCCGTCCGGCGCCCCACCGCTGGACGCAAACCGAGGAGTGCATGACATGGCCGTCTCCGTCACGATGCCGCAGCTGGGCGAGAGCGTTACCGAAGGCACGGTCACTCGCTGGCTGAAGCAGGAGGGCGACCACATCGAGGCGGACGAACCGCTGCTCGAGGTCTCCACCGACAAAGTCGACACCGAGGTGCCGGCTCCCGCATCCGGCACGCTGACCAAGATCCTCGTGCAGGAGGACGCGACCGTCGAGGTGGGTCAGGAACTCGCGACCATCGGCGACGCGGACGAAGCGGGTGACACCACCGCGCGGCCGGTCCCGGCGACTCCCGCGGCCGAGGCGCCCGCCGCCGAAGCCCCTGCGCAGCCGGCATCGCCTGCCCCGCAGGTGACCGATGCACCACCCGCCCCGGCGCAACCGGCCGCACAGGCCGAACCGCCCCAGCAACCGGCCGCACAGGCCGAACCGCCGCAGGTCGCACCGCAACCGGCGGCAACCGCACCCGCCGCCGCACCCGTAGCCAGTGACAACGGCGACGCGGGCCTGTACGTCACCCCGTTGGTGCGCAAGCTCGCCGCGGAACATGCCATCGACCTCAGCCAGGTACGCGGGACCGGCATCGGCGGCCGCATCCGGAAGCAGGACGTGCTCGACGCGACGCGGACAGGCACCGCGACCCCCGCAGCACCGTCAACGCCCGCACCGTCAACGCCCGCACCGGCGCCCGCGCGAGCCGGGGGGGCGCCGGCACGCCCGGTCGTGGCGGCGCGCGGCCACACCGAGCCACTGTCCCGGCTGCGGCGCCTGATCGCCACCAGGATGATCGACTCACTGCAGACCTCGGCGCAGCTCACCACGGTGGTCGAGGTGGACGTCACTCGAATCGCTCGGATGCGTGAGCGCGCGAAGGACGAGTTCGCTGCGCGGGAAGGCACCAAGCTCTCGTTCCTGCCGTTCTTCGCCGTCGCGGCGGTCGAGGCGCTGAAGGCTCACCCCAAGGTGAACTCGTCGCTCGACCTCGAGGCCGGCACCGTGACCTACCACGACACCGAAAACCTCGGTGTCGCGGTGGACACCGAGCGCGGGCTGGTCGTCCCGGTCATCCACGGTGCCGGCGACCTGAACCTGGGCGGTATGGCTCGTAAGATCGCCGATCTCGCCGAGCGGACCCGCAGCAACGACGTCTCCCCCGACGAGCTCGGCGGGGGCACATTCACCCTGACGAACACCGGCTCGCGCGGCGCGCTGTTCGACACCCCGATCATCAACCAGCCGCAGGTCGCCATCTTGGGCACCGGGACCGTGGTGAAGCGGCCGGTCGTGGTCGACGACCCGGCACTCGGGGAGGTCATCGCGGTTCGTTCGATGGTCTACCTGGCGCTGACGTATGACCACCGCATCGTGGACGGCGCGGACGCGGCGCGATTCCTCACCACGATCAAGGACCGGCTCGAAGACGGGGACTTCGAGTCCGAACTGGGGCTGTAGCAGCAGCCGACGCGCGTGAGCGCGATGCGGCGGCGGTAGCCGAGTTCATCACTGCGACCGTGTGAACGCGCCAACCGGCGTCCAGCCGGACGAGGTCAATCCGCCACTGGCGCAGGCCCCGGCCGGGAACCCGGGACCGGACCGCGCCAGTTGCATCGACCAGCTGGTAGGCCGGCAGCCGGTCGGTGACCGCCAGCGTGGCGTGGGAGGCCGAGCCCTGCAGCATGACCACGTCGACCAACTCGGGCAGCAGGCCACGCGCGCGTACGCCGGCCTGCTGCAATGCCGCCCAGCGCGTCGCATCGCCGGTCGCCGCGCTCCCGCCGGGCGCGTCCACCGCGGTGAAGTCGCCGCCACCGGCGAACGCTGCAGCACGTGCGTGGTCGAGCTGCGAGAGCAGCTGATCCCACCCGAGCGCGGCGGGGGTCGTCGACCGGGCCGGGACGCGGTCGGTCGACGTACCGTGCCGCGCGTGGCCCCGGGCCGAGACCCACCCGACGAGCGCCACCAGGACGACCGCCGTGAGCAGCACCGCCGGTCCGCGCCACCTGCCCGCGGGCTGCCATCGGCGCCAGCCCGACACACCGGAAGGTCGGGCGGGCAGCCGCGCTTGCCTGCGCCCGACCGGCAGCGGCCGCGGGCGCACCGCGGCCCGTCGCAGCCGCCGCGCCATAGCCGCGCAGTCCGGAGCCTGCAAAGCTGCGGCGAACCGCCGGCCAGCCAGATCCGGACCCGCCGGGCAGAGCCCGCTCAGCAGCGCTCGTAACGCGGTGAGGTCGGCCGCGAGCTTTACCTGCCCGCCATGGACCCGGCGTCGCGCCCAAGCCGCGACCGTCAACACCGGCCGGCCGTCGGGACGGACCACGATCTCGGTCGCCAGTTGCACCGCGTCCGCACCGAACGCCATGCCCCGGGCTTGCAGCGCGGCGAGTTCCCGCGCCACCGGCAGGCCCAGCGTGACGGCCTGCGCCGGCGACAGCCTCGTCAGCTGGCCCACCGGAGTCCCGGCAACCTGCTCCGCGACAACCGCCACCCCGCTGCGGCACGGGGTGATCGTCCACACCGGCTGGCGGTGCCCCGCGCCCGCATCACGCAGCGGACCGAGCGCAGCGACCGCCGCCTCGCGTACCTCCGGTTCCGGCGCCATCGCGAGTACGACCACCTCGCACGCCACACCGGTGTCCGTATGCCCGTACCAGCTGGAATCACGGTCCGGGATCGGCGCGCCCAGCTGCACCCCCGGAACGGCCTCGGGCTGCATGGACACGCCCCGAACATAGGTGCGCCTGCCGGCCCCGCGCCGGGAGCGCTGTGGACAAGCCCTGCCGCCGGGTGACGGCACCGGATCGGCAACGAGGGCCGGTCAGCTAACCTGCGGATCATGTGTGCCGAAGCCCGTGACGCCCGATGACCGTCGACACGCCGACGATCCTCGCCGCCTCCGGCGGGTACGTCCTCGGCCGTCGTCAAGCACCCGAGGTCGGTCCGATCCTGCGTTACGCGATGGACCTCTCCGGCGCCACGAGACCCCGGGTGTGCACGGTCAACACCGCGGGCGGCGACGATGCCCGTTGGCTATCCTGGTGCTACGCGGCGCTCGCCGCGGCGGGCGCGGAACCGACGCACCTGCAGGTCTACCCGATGCCAAACGTCGCGGACGTCACCGCCCACCTGCTGTCGTGTGACGTGATCTGGGTAGGTGGTGGTTCGGTCGCGAACCTGCTGGCGCTGTGGCGACTGCACGGCTACGACACCGCGATGCGAACCGCCTGGGAGCGCGGCGTGGTGCTCGGTGGCGTGAGCGCCGGCTCGTTGTGCTGGCACGTCGGCGGTACCACCGACTCGTTCACTCCGGATCTCACCCCGATCACGAACGGCCTCGGTCTGCTCCCGCACAGCAACTGTCCGCACTACGACAGCGAGGCCCGACGGCGACCGCTCTACCAGTCACTGATCGCCGATGGAACGCTCCCGGACGGATTCGCCACCGATGACGGCACCTGTCTCGTGTTCCGCGGCAGCGAGCTCGTCGAGTGTGTCAGCGACCGCGACGGCGCCGCGTGCTGGCAGGTCCAGCGCTCCCCCGACCGGACGAGCGTGGTGGAGACCCGCCTGGAACCGCGGCGGCTTCCCGCGTAAGCGCGGTCGTGTGACCCGTCCGCATTGTTCGAGCTTGGAGGCACCATAACCTCATGACCCATTGCCCCGCCGCCCCCTCCACTGCGGGCCTCGCCTACGGCTCGTGTCCTTGCTTCGAGGCCGGCTCATGACCGATCCCGGAATCCGCGCGCGCTACGACCGCGCCGCCACCGCGTTCACCGCCACCGTGACCGGGGCGCCTTCCGATTGTTGGGACTCGCCGTCGCCGTGTCCGGGCTGGACCGCGACACAGCTGCTGCAGCACGTCGTCGACAACGTCGGCCTGTTCTTCGGCCTCGCCGACGTTCCGGCCCCGCAGACCCCAGCTGCCGCCGAGGACCCCACCGCCGCCTGGTCCGCCGCGGACGCAGCGACCCGGGCGGTGCTTGCCGACCCCGCGGTCGCCGACCGGGAGTTCGACGGCTACTTCGGGCGTACCACGCTCGCCGAGGCGATCGACCGCTTCCTGTCGTTCGACCTGGTCGTGCACCGGTGGGACTTGGCCCGCGCGACCGGCCAGGACGAGCACATCGACCCGCAGGTCATCGCGGAGACGTTCACCGCGGCCCGGAACTTCGGCGACGCACTCCGCGCCGAGAATGTCTGCGGCCCGGCGATCCCGGTAGCCGACGACGCAGACGAGCAGACCCGGCTGCTCGCGTTCCTCGGCCGAAAGCCCTGATCAGCACCGCCTCACGCGTGGTAGGCCGGCATTGAGCAAGCCGGGAAGCACTGAGCTGGTGGCGTAGTTTGACCGGTGTGGAGATTCGCAGACTCGGCCGCGTCGACTACGACGAGGCCTGGGCGCTGCAACGCGCGCTGCACGCGGCGATCGTGGCCGGGCAGCAGCCCGACACCGTTCTGCTGCTCGAACACGACAGCGTGTACACGGCCGGTCGTCGGACCGCCGACGATGAACGTCCCCGCGACGCTGCGACCCGGGTGGTCGATGTCGACCGTGGCGGCAAGATCACCTGGCACGGCCCGGGCCAGCTGGTTGGCTACCCGCTGATCCGGCTGCCCGAGCCACTCGATGTCGTCTCCTACGTCCGCCGACTGGAGTCCATGCTGATGGATGTGTGCGCCCAGTGCGGCCTGGACACGATCCGGGTCCAGGGTCGCTCCGGCGTATGGACCACCGACGGCGCGCGCAAGGTCGCCGCGATCGGCGTCCGGGTCGCGCGCGGCGTCACGATGCACGGCTTCGCACTGAACGCCGATCCGGACCTGTCCGCTTACGACCAGATCGTGGCCTGCGGGATCCGCGACGCCGGCGCGACGAGCTTGAGCCGCGAGCTAGGGCGCGCCGTGACCGTTGACGAGCTGCTCGACCAGGTAGAGCCCCGGCTCGACGGCCTGTTGGCGTTGGTCGGATGAGCACACCCGTCGACGTCAGCCCGGACGGCCGCCGCTTGTTGCGGCTGGAAGTGCGTAACGCGACGACCCCGATCGAGCGAAAGCCACCCTGGATCAAGACCCGGTTGCGCACCGGGCCGCAGTTCAGCGAGCTGAAATCGCTGGTACGGCGCGAGGGACTGCACACGGTGTGCGAGGAGGCGGGCTGCCCGAACATCTACGAGTGCTGGGAAGACCGCGAGGCGACCTTCCTGATCGGCGGTGACGCGTGCACCCGCCGGTGCGACTTCTGCCAGATCGACACCGGCCGGCCGTCACCGCTGGACCGCGGCGAACCCGACCGGGTGGCCGACTCGGTTCGGCAGATGGGCCTGCGCTACGCGACCGTCACCGGGGTGGCCCGCGACGACCTGCCGGACCAGGGAGCCTGGCTCTATGCCGAGACCGTGCGCGCGATCCACGGCGCGGTACCCGGCTGCGGGGTGGAGTTGCTGATCCCCGACTTCCACGCCGAGCCGACACTGCTGCAGCAGGTGTTCGACGCCGCGCCGGAGGTGCTCGCACACAACCTGGAGACGGTGCCGCGCATTTTCAAGCGGATCCGGCCTGCGTTCCGGTACGACCGTAGCCTCCAGGTCATCACCCGGGCGCGCGACGCCGGACTGGTCACGAAGTCCAACCTGATCCTCGGCCTGGGCGAGACCGACGACGAGGTCACGGCCGCGATGCGTGACCTGCGCACCGCCGGCTGCGACCTGCTCACCGTGACCCAGTACCTGCGACCCAGCCCACGGCACCACCCGGTGGTGCGGTGGGTGCATCCCGATGAGTTCGTCGCGCTCCGTGAACGCGCCGAGGCGCTCGGTTTCGCCGGTGTACTCAGCGGACCCCTGGTCCGCTCGTCCTACCGCGCCGGCAAACTCTACGCGCAGGCCGTCGCACACCGGGCCGCCTCCGGCGTCGCCTGACACCAGCTCGGCCCAGCAGCGGTCACCGTCGACGCAGATTCCATCCGGCCGCGACGAGCAGGCAGGCAGCGAACAGCGCACTGACGGAACGCAACCCGGCGCTTGGACCGCCGTGCGTCCCGGCCAGGTCATAGGCCAGGGCGGCAATGGCCACTCCGAGCGCAGTACCCAGCGCCCGCGTCATGTTCAACAGGCCCGCCGCCGCGCCCGCCCGCGCGACCGGCGCGGCAGCCATCACGGCGGCGTTGTTGGCCGGGGTGAACAGGCCGAGTCCCAATCCGATCACACTCAGCGCGGCAACCAATGCCAGCGGACGCGGGTCCTCGACCACCAGAGCGACGAAACCCACCGCGGACAGCGTCAGCCCCGCGGCACTGACCCGAGCGGTGCCGATCCGGTCAGCCCACCGGCCGCCGAACGGTGCCGCCAGACCCAGCGCTATCGGGAGCGCGCCCAGCAGAAGCCCGGCGCGCAGCGGTGCCATGTGGGCCTGCTGGACCAAGTAGAACGGCACCGCGAACAGCACGCCGAATGTCGCGGCGTACCCGACCAGCGCGCCACCGAGACCACGCCGGAACGGGACGCTCGCGAGCAGCATCGAGTCGAGTGCGGGAAGGCGACCGCGTCGCCCCGCGCTGTGCTGCCGCACGATTGCCGCGGTCGCGGCGAGCGCGCTCGCTGCCAGCGCGCCGATGGCCACGGGCAGCGGCGGGTGCGGCTGCGCGGCGAAGGACAGTCCGAGCAGCACCAAGCCGGTCGCGGCGACGACGGCCAGCAGCCCGAGCGTGTCATAACGCCGCTGGTCCGGCAGCTCGAGGTCGCGGGTACGTGGTAGCAGCAGGATGCCGGCCACCAGGCCAAGCAGGCCGAACGGAACACCCACCAGGAACAGCAGGCGCCAGGAGCCGACCGCGAGCAGCGCACCGCCGACCGTCGGTCCCAGCGCGAGCCCCAGTGCCTGTGCCGCCCCCTGCAGGCCGATGGCCTGACCCAGCCGCCCCGGCGGGGCCGCCTGCACGACCAACGCCGTGCTGTTCGCCTGCAGCAGTGCCGCACCGGCCCCCTGCACCACTCGGGCGAGGTCGAGCAGCAGCAACGACGGTGCGACGGCACACCCGATCGAGGCGGCGGTGAACAGCCCGAATCCCACCTGATACAGCGCCTTACGCCCCAGCACATCCGCGGCCCGGCCGACCGGCACCAACAGCGCAACGAGGCTGAGCAGGTAGCTCAGGGACACCCACTCCACCGCGCCGACGGATCCGCCCAAGTCAGTACGGATCGCCGGCAACGCCAGCGTGACGATGCTCGCGTCGAGCTGACCGAGCAACGCACCCAGGCAGACCGTGCCGACAACCAGCCAGCCCGCCCGTGGCGAGTTCACGATCCGGCGCGGGCGTGGCCGCTCGCGAAGCCACCAGGACCGCGCCGGACGTATATCTCTGTCTACGAACATTTCTGACAAAGATACATATGCGGCGGCTGGCTGTCGCCGGGTACGGACTCCCTATTCCTAGAATGCTGCGGTGCCATCACCGGACCGCGGGACCACGCTCGGACCGGAACTGTCCGAGGCTGTCTCGCGGCTGCGGCGCGCGCTGCGGCGGACCAGCCGCGCCGCGCAGGGGAGCGAGGGTCTGCCGCTGGCGCAGAACGAGCTGTTGGCATGGCTGGCCGACCACCCGCGTTCCCGGGTCGGCGACATCGCGGCCAGCCTCCGATTGGCACCGAACACGGTGACCACGCTGGTCAACGCCTTGGAGAGCCGGGACTTCGTCCGCCGCTCCGCCGACCCGGACGACAGGCGTGTCGTATTGGTCACCACGACCGATGCCGGCAGCCGCGAACTGACGCGCTGGCAGCAACTTCACGACGCGCTCGTCGCCGACGCACTCGCGGTACTCGATCCAGCGGACCGGGCCGCGTTGGCCGCCTCGTTGCCGGCGCTTGACCACCTCGTCGTCGCACTGCTGACCCGGAGCGAGCCCTGACCGGCCGCCGCGCATCGGCGCCGGCCAGCGCCGCACTATCCTGAGCGCCGTGGCACGCCCGACGACTCCCGCTTCCCCCCCACCCGCACCGCCGCGTCGTTTCGGTCGCCGCCGGAAGGCAGCCGGCAGCGGCCCCGGAACCGCAGCCCGGTTCCGGGAGACCTACACGGTCGCCCGCCGGCACGAGCCACTGATCCTGCTGTGGCCACTGGGTGGCTTCCTGGTGCTGGTGGGGATCGGGCTGGCGGTCGGATTCGCCATCGACCACGTCATCATCGCGCCGGTCATCGGCGCGATCCTGGGTGTGCTGGCGGCCCTGAACCTGTTCTTCTACCGGGCCCAGCGGGGCGTGTACGCGGAGGCGGCGGACAAGCCCGGTGTCGCAGTACAGGTGGTGCGGCAGATGCGGGGCGACTGGAAGATCACCGAGGCGGTGCAGTTCAACCGCAACCAGGAGTTCGTCCATCGGATCGTGGGTCGGCCCGGCGTCATCCTGCTGGCGGAGGGTCGTAGCCGCAACGTCCGCGACCTGCTCGCGGCCGAGGCGCGGCGTACTCGCCGGATCGCGCCGGACGTCGAGGTGCACGAGATCGTCGTCGGTGACCGCGAAGGCGACGTACCGCTGATCAAGCTGCGCAGCCGGCTCAACCGGCTCCCGCGCGCGCTGAAGAAGTCCACGGTCCGCGCGCTCGACGTGAAACTGAAGGCAGTGGCGAACACCAACGTCCCGCTGCCGAAGGGTCCACTGCCGACCCGGATGCCACGCGGCAAGATGCGCTAGCGGACCCGCACCACGACGGTCCCGCAAGCCCGGTCGTGCAGCCCGCGCCGGTCGCTGTTGGTGATGAGCGCAGGCACCAGCAGCGCCACCAGCACCTGCCGCAGCAGCGCGCGCACGCCCACCGTCCGCCCGTCCAGGCGGACGACCTGCAGTGCCATCAGCCGGTGCCCGGCGGACCGTCCGGAAGCCATCAGCAGGCCGGCGGTGAGCACCACGAAGACGCCGACCGCGACGACGTTGTAGGTCCGTTCCTGCTCGATCGTGTGCGGGCGGATGATCACGACGCTGATCAGGGCGGACACGACGAGGTCGACGACGAACGCGACCAGCTTCTCCCCGAAGCTCGCGACCGAGCCGCGTCCGGCCTCCGGCAGTCGCAGCCGCTCCCCCGGGTAGCCCGCGCTGACCCGCCGCGGCGGCCCCTCCAGCCACGTGCCGAGCGCGCGCCGCAGCTCGGAAGGCCCCTGCGTCCGTCCCTGTTGCTGTGCCACCCCGCTACCGTACGGGGCAGGGCCCGGGCAGCGCTGCGCGTAACCCCGGTGAAACAATCGGTTCACCCTCGGGAAACGGCGGAGCAGTAGGTTGAAGCCCGTTTCGGAGCCCGCTGCGCCGCTGGAGGCCTGACTTGTTCAACACGCCCGACGAGATGCTCGCGTACGTCAAGGACAACGACGTCGAGTTCGTCGATGTCCGCTTCTGCGACCTGCCGGGCGTGATGCAGCACTTCACCTTGACGGCCGGCGCATTCGACGAGTCGGTGTTCGACAACGGCCTCGGATTCGACGGTTCGTCGATCCGCGGATTCCAGCAGATCCACGAGTCCGACATGGAGCTGCGCCCGGATGTCACCACCGCCCGCCTGGACCCGTTCCGCGAGCGCAAGACCCTGCTGTTGAACTTCTTCATCCACGACCCGCTGACCGGCGAGCAGTACTCGCGCGACCCGCGCAATGTGGCGAAGAAGGCGGAGACCTACCTCAAGGGCTCCGGGGTCGCGGACACCGCCTACTTCGGTGCCGAGGCGGAGTTCTACATCTTCGATTCCGTCCGGTATGACACGACACCGAACTCGGGCTACTACTACGTCGACTCGGTCTCCGGCGCCTGGAACACCGGCGCGGACGAACCGGGCGGCAACAAGGGCTACAAGCAGCGCACCAAGGGCGGGTACTTCCCGGTCACGCCGACCGACCGGCACCAGGACCTGCGCGACGAGATGGTGCACGAGATCGAGCGGGCCGGAATGGTGATCGAGCGCGCGCACCACGAGGTCGGCAGCGCCGGCCAGGCCGAGATCAACTACAAGTTCAACAGCCTCCTCGCCGCCGCCGACGACATGATGCTGTTCAAGTACATCGTCAAGAACACCGCGTGGCGACACGGGAAGACCGCCACGTTCATGCCCAAGCCGATCTTCGGTGACAACGGTTCCGGCATGCACTGCCACCAGTCGCTGTGGAAGGACGGCGCGCCGCTTTTCTACGACGAGATCGGGTACGCGGGCCTGTCGGACACCGCCCGCTACTACATCGGCGGCCTGCTCAAGCACGCTCCGTCGCTGCTGGCCTTCACCAATCCGACGATCAACTCCTACCACCGGCTGGTTCCCGGTTTCGAGGCTCCGGTCAACCTGGTCTACTCGCAGCGCAACCGCAGCGCCTGCATCCGCATCCCGCTGACCGGTTCGAACCCGAAGGCGAAGCGGCTCGAGTTCCGCTGCCCGGACCCGTCGAGCAACCCGTACCTGGCGTTCTCGGCGATGTTGATGGCCGGCCTCGACGGCATCAAGAACAAGATCGAGCCAGCCGTCCCGATCGACAAGGACCTCTACGAGCTGCCGCCGGACGAGATGGCTGACGTCGCCCAGGTGCCGGCATCGTTGGACAAGGTCCTGGACCGGCTCGAAGTCGACCACGACTTCCTGCTCGAAGGCGGCGTGTTCACCCCGGACCTGATCGAGACCTGGATCGCGTACAAGCGCGAGAACGAGATCGACCCGCTGCGGCTGCGCCCCCACCCGCACGAGTTCGCCCTCTATTACGACATCTGATCTCGGGGTCTCGGCGAGCTGCGGCGACCGCGAAGGAGCCACCGTGCCGGAAGTCCCCCCGCCGGGCGCCGCCGTGCCCGCCGATGACGCCCTCGCGCTGCACGAAGTGCTGGCACGCTACGGCCACCTGATCGACGAGCGCATCTTCGACCGGTTCGACGAGGTGTTCACCGCCGACGTGGTCTACGACGCCAGCGATTTCGGCGATCCGGTGCTGCACGGCGTCGATGCGGTCGCCGAGCAGATGCGCACCACGGACGCGCACCCACTGGCTCACCACGCGACCAACATCCTGCTCGACCCGCGACCGGACGGGTCGATTGCCGTCCTGTCCAAAGGCCTCGGCATCGGACCCAAGGGCCGGGTCGGCAGCGTGGTCTACGTCGACCGCGCGGTCCGCACCGACGCCGGTTGGCGGCTCGCGAGTCGCACCGCCCTGCTGCGGCGCCCGGAGCAGGGCGAGGCCCTGGCCACTGGCCATCGCGGTAATAGATCAACTTGACATGAACGCCAAAAATGTCGGCCGGCTGCCGGCTCTGGTCACGATTTCATCTCACTTTGCCGCCACCGCCAAACGGCGGTTGGAGAGCGTCCGCCGGCGGGGCTAGGGTCCGTCTCACCCTTCGGCGGCCAACGGGCCGTCGGACGAATAACGGCGGAGGAACGGTGCGAGGTAGGAAGTTTCCAGCGGCTCTGGCCGCGATAGCCGCGCTTGCGGTGGTCGCGGTAACCGCCTGCGGTAGCAGCGGTTCGAACAACAGCGGTGCTCCAGGCGGCGAAGGGGGCAGCTCGAGCTCCGGCACCGGTCTCACCAAGTCCGAGATCGTGATCGGCAACGTCGGCGTCTACAGCGGCACCGCGTTCGGCGCCCAGTACTCCCAGTCCCTGCACGGACTGCAGGCCTGGGTGCAGTGGACCAACGACCACGGCGGCATCAACGGCCACCCGGTCAAGCTCGTCAGCAAGGACGACGCCAACAACCCGGCTACGTCCCTGCAGGCCGTGAAGGAACTCGTCGAGCAGGACCACGCGGTGGCCATCCTCGCGCCGACAGCTCCCGGCACGGACAACGCCTGGGCGAAGTACGTCGAGCAGAAGAAGGTCCCCGTCATCGGCGGCATCGCGCTCGAGCAGGTCTGGCTCGAAAACCCGTACATGCTCTCGGTCAACAACACGCCCGTGGGCTACCTGACCGGCCAGTTCGGTGCGGCCAAGTCCATCGGTTCGAAGCTCGGCGTCTTCACCTGTGCTGAACTCGCGGCCTGCAAGTCCGGTATCCCGCTCTTCCCGAACATCGCCAAGAGCGTGGGCCTGCAGTACGCCGGCACCCAGCTGGTGTCGGCCACCGCGACCGACTACACCGCGCAGTGCCTGGCGATCAAGAATGCCGGTGCCGACGTAGTGGTGCCGGAGGTCGACGGACCGACCATCGTCCGCATCATCAAGGCGTGCAACACGCAGGGTTACAAGCCCGCCATCGTGGTGCCGTCGTCGGACATCGACGCGGATGTGCTGGCGAACCCGGCATTCAACGGCACCCTCGGCGTGACCGTCTCCCCACTGTGGTTCGGCGACTCGGACCTGACCAAGGACTGGGCACAGGCGTACAAGGCGCTGTACCCGAACGAGGTCCTCAACGGTTACTCGACGCTCGGCTGGCAGGCCGGCGTCGTCTTCGCCACCGCATTGAAGAACGCACCGGACACGGTCACCTCCGACACGGTGCTGCAGGCGCTCTATGCGCAGCCGGCAAACAGCACCTTTGGCGGTTGGACGCCCCCGATCACCTTCGTGAAGGACAAGCCCACCCAGACCGGCGCGTGCCTGTGGTACACGAAGATCCAGGACGGCAAGCTCGTCGCCCCGGACGGCAACAAGTTCTCCTGCCCGCAGGGCTCAGGCGGAACGTCGAGTTCCCCGACCTCCTGACCTTCGGCAGCCAAGGACCGGCGGGCGCCCTTCGGGGTCCCGCCGGTCCTTGGCGTTCCGGCCCGGAATAATCCTGATTCGGGCCGCTCGCGCCAATTCTCACGACTTGCCGGACAAATCCGCACCCCCTTCCCCAGTAGTTCTAGTATCTGCTTTAGTTGACACTTCCGTTAACAGGCGGCGACGAAGCCGCCGTGCGGGCAGATCTGGAGGATGTGTGCGAAGCAAGACGTTCCCGAAATCCCTGGCCGTCGTTGCCGCCGTCGCGGTTGCCGCGGTAACCGCATGTGGCAGCAGTACGGGCAGTAGCGGTTCTACCCCAGCGCCGGACTCGACCCTGAGCAAGTCCCCCATCGTCGTCGGCAACGTCGGCGTCTACAGCGGCACCGCCTTCGGCGCCCAGTACCTGCAGTCGTTGCACGGGTTGCAGGCCTGGGTGAAGTGGACCAACGACCACGGCGGCATCAACGGCCATCCGGTGAAACTCGTCAGCAAGGACGACGCCAACGATCCGGCGAAGTCACTGCAGGCGGTGAAGGAACTCGTCGAGCAGGACCACGTCGTCGCCATCCTCGCGCCCGCTTCGCCGGGCAGCGACAATGCCTGGGCGAAGTACGTGCAGCAGAAGAAGGTCCCGGTGCTCGGCGGCATCTCGCTCGACGAGAACTGGACGAACAATCCGTACATGCTCACGGTCAACGACACCTCGACGCAGTTCGAGATCTCCAACCTCGAGGCCGCGAAGACCATGGGTACCAAGGTCGGCGGCTTCTTTTGCGCGGAATTGGCCGCCTGCAAGATGGGCAGCACCAAGTACGGTGACATGGCGAAGAGCCTCGGCATCGCCTGGGGTGGCGCAGCCCTCGTGGCGGCCACCGCGACCGACTACACCGCGCAGTGCGCCCTGATGAAGCAGAACGGCGTGGACGTGCTGCTGCCGGAGATCGACGGGCCGACGACGGTGCGGATCGTCAAGGCGTGCGCCACGCAGGGCTTCACACCGGCCATCGTGATGCCGTCGGCCGACATCAATGCCGACGTGCTAGCCGATCCGCTGTTCGACGGCGCACTGGGACTGCAGGTCTCGCCGCTGTGGTTCGGTGATTCCGCCCTGATCAAGGACTGGAAGCAGGCCTACCACGCGATGTACCCGAACGAGGTGCTCAACGGATACTCGACGATGGGCTGGCAAGCGGGCGTCGTCTTCGCCACCGCACTGAAGGACGCACCGGACACGGTCACCTCCGACACCGTGCTGCAGGCTCTCTACGCCCAACCCGCGGGCAGCACCTTCGGTGGCTGGACCAGCCCGTTGACCTTCGCACCCGGCAAGCCCACCCAGACCCAGCCGTGCATGTGGTACATGCAGATCAAGAACGGGAAGCTCGTCGACACGAAGGGCAACAAGTACGTCTGCGGCCAGAACCCGGCCGGAGCCTGACCTGTAGCGCGTGGCAGTGCGGAGGATCGCCAGACCGATCACCGCACTGCCACGCGCGGCCGGGCGCCCGAACATCGGTATCAGCGGGGCGGCATGCGACCATGACCACGTGGCGGTCGACACCGAGCGTCGCGGCCACGCCGCGACCGAGTTCCTGCGTCGACGCCCCCGTATCGTGGCCCTGCGCTGGTGGCATGAAGTGCTGCTGGTGGCGGTCGGCTACGGCATCTACACCCTCATCCGCAACGCAGTCCCCCGGCACGAGAGCCGGGCGCGCGGCAACGCGCTCGACGTCGAGCACCTCGAGCGCACCCTCGGCATCCTGCGCGAGCACGGGATCAACAACTGGCTCGCGGCGCACCACGACCTCGCCGTCGTCGCCAACTACTGGTACGCCACGATGCACTTCATCGTCACCATCGGGGTGGCTATCTGGATCTTGTGGAAGCACCCGCGGCACGCCCGGCCATTGCGTATCGCCTGGTACTCCACCAACGTCGTCGCGCTGATCGGCTACTACGCCTATCCGCTGATGCCGCCCCGACTGATGCCCGGATTCCACGACACGATCGCCGAACTGGGCATCTGGGGCACCAAGGGCACCGCCGCAAACGCCGACGGCGCGAGCAATCAGTTCGCCGCGATGCCCAGCATGCACATCGGTTGGTCCACCTGGTGCGCGATCGTCATCGTCGTGTTCGCGACCAGCTGGTGGATCAAGGTCCTGGGGGTGGCGTACCCGATCATCACCCTGTTCGTCATTGCCGGCACCGCGAACCACTACTTCCTGGACGCCGTCGGTGGCCTGGCGGCGCTCGCGCTCGGCTTCGCGATCGCGCGGCTGATCACCGGACACGGGCCGTTCACCGCTGAGCCCGAGCCGGAGCCGCCACCTCCGGACGCTGCCGGCACCGCGCCCGGTTGACGGCGCCGGCGGCGCTCACCCAGTCCCGTGCACGACGGTCGCGCGGCGGCCGTCACGTGTCACACACCGTCCTGGTAAAACAGGCGGTCCACCACCGCACGGGCTCGCCGAGCCTTGCCACGCAAGTCCTCGAGCAAGTCTGAGGGGGTGGTCAGCGGGTATCCCAGCAGCTGTGCCACCCCGGCCAGTTCGGGCGTCGCACCGGCCGGGACGAGATCCGAAGGCTTGCCGCTCACCAGCGTGACGGCGTTACGCACCCGTGCTGCGATCGTCCACGCCGCGCGCAACACCTCGACATCCGCCGCGTCGATCAGGCCTTCACCCGCAGCCGCACGCAGTGCGGCCATCGTCCCGGTAACGCGCAGCGCCGGCCGCTCATGTGCGTATCGCAGCTGCAGCAGTTGCACCGTCCATTCCACGTCGCTCAGGCCGCCAGGACCCAGCTTGACGTTCCGGGCCCGCTGGCCGGCAGACAGGCGCTCGGCCTCCATCCGCGCCTTGAGCCGGCGCACCTCCCGGACCTGATCGGACCCGAACCGCTGCGGGTACCGGGCCGG
Organism: Mycobacteriales bacterium; assembly: GCA_035546915.1. Classification (GTDB taxonomy): domain Bacteria; phylum Actinomycetota; class Actinomycetes; order Mycobacteriales; family CAJCIY01; genus DASYGP01. The sequence goes on from DASZVT010000082.1 coordinate 26,810, forward strand.
GTCGACCACCTCACGCAGCAACCGGGTAGCGAGTTCCTCGTCGCCGGCTAGCGGGGCCGCGCGTAGCAGCGCCTGTGCTTCCCACCCGGACGACCACCGGTCGTAGTACGCGACATAGGCGGCGTAGCTGCGGGTGAGTGCCCCCTGGCGACCCTCGGGGCGTAACCCAGCATCGATGACCAGCGGCGGGTCCGGCGCTGGCTGCGCGAGCAACCGCTTGGTCTCCAGGGCGACGGCCCGCGCCGCGGACGCGACGTCGCTCTCGTCCACACCCGGATCGGGCTCGTGCACGAACACCACATCCGCGTCGCTGGCGTACGAGAGTTCACCGCCGCCGAGCCGGCCCAACGCGATCACCGCTATCCGGAAGTCGAGCGGCCGGCCACGCTCCTGCGCGACCTTGTACTCCGCTATCCGCAGCGCGGCGCCGATGGTGACGGCCGCAGCGTCCGTGAGAGCCGTCCCGACGGTGTCCACGTCCAGGTTGCCCAGCAGGTCGGCGCAGGCGACCCGGAACAGCTCCACCCGCCGCAGCGCCCGCGCGGCAGGGACCGCGTCCTCCCAACTCGGCGCCCGGTCGAGGGCGACGGCCATCGCCGCCGCCAGTTCCTCGCGGGGCCGCGGTACCAGCGACGCGTCATCGACCAGCAGCTTCATCGCGGCCGGTGCCACCGAGAGCAACTCGGTGGCGTACCGACTGGTCGACAGCACCCGGGCGAGCCGCTGCGCTACCGCGCCCTCATCGCGCAGCATCCGCAGGTACCACGGCGTGTCGCCGAGGGTCTCCGAGACCTTCCGGAACGCGAGCAACCCGGCGTCCGGATCTGCATAGTCAGCAAACCAGCCGAGCATGACCGGCAGCAGTGCGCGCTGCATCTCGGCCCGCCGGCTCATCCCTCGGGTCAGCGCGGTCAGGTGCGACAGCGCACCGTCCGGGTCGGAGAACCCCAGCGCCACCAGGCGTTCCCGCGCCTGCTCCGGGCTCAGCAAGGTGGTCTCGGTCGGCAGACGTGCCACGAAATCCAGCAGCGGCCGGTAGAAAAGCTTCTCGTGCAGCCGGCGCACCTCGCCCGCCCAGCGGGCCCGCGCCGCATCGAAGTCCTCGGACCCGACGAACCCGCTGGCGCGGGCGATCCAGCGCCGGCCCGCCTCGTCCGACGGGATCGTGTGCGTACGCCGTAGCCGTTGCAGCTGCAGCCGATGTTCCACATACCGCAACCACCGGTACGCGTCGGCGAGCTGGTCCGCATCACGCCGGCCCACGTAGCCGTGATCGCGGAGGGCCTGCAGCGCGACCAGGGTCATCGGTGACCGGAGCCGGTCGTCATGACGACCGTGCACCAGCTGCAGTAACTGGACCGCAAACTCGATGTCGCGCAGGCCGCCCGGGCCGAGCTTGAGCTGCCGGTCGGACTCGTTCGCCGGTATCGAGGTCTCCACCCGCCGGCGCATCGCCTGCACGTCTCCGACGAAACTCTCGCGCTCCGAGGCCGACCACACCAGCGGCGCGATCTGCTCGCAGTACGCGCGACCGAGCAGGGGGTCGCCGGCGACCGGCCGAGCCTTGAGCAGCGCCTGGAACTCCCAGGTTCGGGCCCAGCGCTGGTAATACGCCTGATGGCTGGCGAGAGTACGCACCAGCGGCCCGGCACGGCCCTCCGGGCGCAGTCCGGCATCCACCGGGAACAACATGCCGCCCGGCCCCTGCTGGCCACATACCCGGATCAGCCCCTCAGCGAGCCGGGTCGCCGTCCGCAGCGCTTCCTGCTCGTCGTCGGCCGGTTCCACGGCGGCGACGAAGACGACATCCACATCGCTGACGTAGTTGAGCTCGTGACCGCCGCACTTGCCCATCGCGATGACGGACAGCCGCACCGGCGTGCACCCGGCCGGTAGCCCGGCCGCTGCCACGGCCAGCGCAGCCTCCAGCGCCGCGCCGGCCAGGTCAGCCAGCTCCGCAGCGACGTCCGGTACCGCGACCGCGCCGGACAGGTCCCGTGCGGCGAGCAGCATCTGCTGGCGGCGGTACGCCAGACGCAGCGCTTCCGCCGTCTCGGCGCCGGCGTCGCGGGCCACCGCACCGGCCGGGCCGCTGCCCGGTGGGGGCGCGTCGGGGTCTGCGCCGACGGCGTCGAGCAACGCTCGGCGCAACCCGTAGGCACTCGGGCGCACGCTGGCTTGCGCGTCGTCGACCAGCAGCAACCAGTCGTCGGGGTAGCGCAGCAGATGTTCCGCGAACGCTCGGCTGGCGCCGAGCAGCGGCAGCAATCGACCGCGCAACCCCGCGCGTATGCGGATCGCGGCGGCCAGGTCGTCACCGGGCTCCGAAGCCTTCGCGAGCGCGGCCAGCATCTCCAGGGTCAGGTCCGGGTCGGCAGTACGCGCGATCGCCTCGACCACGTCGACGCCGACCGGATCCGCCGCGTCGTCGGCGGTGGTCGGCAACCGCAGCGCGGCGAGAGCCTGCGCGCCACGCTCGGTGTCGGCGAAGCCGAGCCTGGCCAGACGAGCCCGGCGGGTACGCCCGAGCGGGTGCCCGGGCTCCACGAAGGGGTCAGCCCCCACGGGTTGGTCAGTCTCCACAGGCTGACCAGGGTCCGTGCTCACCTCGGCAACGTACGACACCCGCTGCCGCCGCCGCGGCGATCAGGCAATCTGGCATGCGACACGCCGTGGTCCTCCCGAGACCTTGCCTGCTCAACGCGAGCGGGTGCGGGGTGCTCGCCGGGTCAGGTCTAGGTCGATCAGAGTGACACTCCGGCGAAACCACCGCGCGCGATCCGGGCGAACGACTCGAATGCAGCACGCCAGGTCCGCTCCAGGTCGACCTCGGACGGGAATGGCACCACCTCGTCCGGGTCGACGCCGTCCTCCAGCGCCCATCGCGTGACCATCGCCTCATCCACCTCGGGATGGAACTGCAATCCCCAGGCCCGCTCCCCCACCCGGAACGCCTGACAGGTGGTGTGCACCCCGCGGCACAGCTCCACCGCCCCCACCGGCAGCGTCCGTACTTCGTCGCTGTGCCAGTGCACCACGTCCGGCAGGAACGGCACGCTGCGGAACACCGGATCCTCCGCCGCGGCATCGGTACGCAGCACCAGCCCGTGCCCGTACTCGAAGCCGAGCGGGTTCGCAGCGACCTCGCCGCCCGCCGCGAGGGCCAGCAGCTGCGCCCCGAGGCACACGCCCAGAACCGGCGTGCCGGTTGCCATCGCGGCCTGGATCAGCGCGATCTCGGCAGGCTGCCCCTGGTCGGTCCCGAACGCGTCGTGCTTCCCACCCATCACCACCAGCGCGTCCTGGCTAACCCGGGCCGGCAGCGCGTCGCCGGCGTGCAGCCGGCAGACGTCCAGCTCCAGCCCCGCCTCGGGCAGCCACCGGGCGAGCGCGCCGGCATCCTCGCCGTCGATGTGCTCGACGACCAGTGCGGTAGCCATCTACAGGGTCGGGAGGTAGCGGTCGAGCTCGTACGGCGTCACCATCCGGCGGTAGTCCTCCCACTCGCTCTGCTTGTTGCGCAAGAAGAAGTCGAAGACGTGCTCCCCCAGCGCCTCGGCCACCAGCTCGGAACTCTCCATCACCCGGATCGCGTCGGACAGCGACTGCGGCAAGGCGCCGATCCCCATCGCGCGCCGCTCGGTGTCCGACAGTGACCACACGTCGTCGTCGGCACCGGGCGGGAGTTCGTAACCCTTCTCGATGCCGCGCAATCCGGCCGCCAGCACCACCGCGTATGCCAGGTACGGATTGCAGGCGCTGTCCGGTGACCGGATCTCGATCCTGGTGGAGTTGCCCTTGGCGGGCTTGTACATCGGAACCCGGACCAGGGCGCTGCGGTTGTTGTGCCCCCAGCAGATGTACGAGGGGGCCTCGTTGCCGGCGATGAGTCGCTTGTACGAGTTCACCCACTGGTTCGTGACCGCAGTGATCTCGGCCGCGTGGGTCAGCAGCCCGGCGATGAACGACTTCGCGGTGGTCGAGAGCCGGTACGGGTCCGCGGGGTCGTAGAACGCGTTCCGGTCCCCGTCGAACAGGGACAGGTGGGTGTGCATCCCGGAACCGGCCAGGTCGGTAAACGGCTTGGGCATGAAGGACGCGAACACTCCCTGGGACAGCGCGACCTCCTTCATCACCACCCGGAAGGTCATGATGTTGTCCGCCGTGGTCAGGGCATCGGCGTAACGCAGGTCGATCTCCTGCTGCCCCGGGGCGACCTCGTGGTGGCTGTACTCCACCGAGATGCCCATCCGCTCCAGCATCCCGATCGCCTCGCGACGGAAGTCGTGCGACTCGCCGGTCGGCGTCAGGTCGAAGTAACCGCCGCGGTCCACCGGCTCAGGCACCGGCTGCCCCGGCAGTGGCGCGTTCTTGAGCAGGAAGAACTCGATCTCCGGGTGGGTGTAGAAGCTGAATCCGAGGTCCGCCGCCCGGGTCATGATCCGGCGCAGGACGTGCCTCGGGTCAGCCGGCGCGGGCGAGCCGTCCGGAAGCAGGATGTCGCAGAACATGCGCGCGGTGCCGGGATTGTCCCCGCGCCACGGGAGCACCTGGAAGGTGGCCGGATCCGGACGCGCAAGCATGTCCGCCTCGTACACCCGAGCGAAGCCCTGCACCGCAGAACCGTCGAATCCGATGCCCTCGGCGAATGCCCCTTCGAGTTCGGCCGGCGCGACCGCGACGGACTTCAGCACGCCTAGTACGTCGGTGAACCACAACCGCACGAAGCGGATCTCGCGCTCCTCCAGAGTGCGGAGGACGAACTCCTGCTGCTTGTCCAAGTCGATCATCCTCGCAGGTCAGAGGCCGGTAGGCCGGGTCGATCCGTACGGAGTCCACACCAGCATCCCGCCGCGCTGTTTCGAGCACATTACGTACTGCCTATCCCAGCCGTCCGCCCGGCGGGTGTAAACAGGCGGCGGATGATGAGTGATGCGCTCTCGGCGGAAGGCGGTCGTGGACGTCGTGACACCGACGCCACGCGAGGCAAGGCTGGCCGACCTGGCCCGCCGCCGGCGGCGATACCTACTGGTGATCGTCCCCTGCCTCGCGCTGGTGGCGTTCGGGTTCTTCGTTCCCGCCCCGGTGCCGGTCCGCGTCGTGGTGCTCGTCGTCGCCGCCGTGCTCGCGCCGGTGGCCGCGATCGTCGCCAACGCCGGGGCCTCCTCGCGGCGCTGACCCGGCGCGCCGTATCAGCGCTCGCTGAGGCCCTTCGCGATACGAGCACCGAGGTCGGCGTCCACGTTGCGCCAGTACTCCAGCGCACGGCTGAGTACCGGCTCCACCACCCCGTCGCCGAGGTGACCCACGACGTTGCTCACCAGCCGGGATCGCTGGTCGTCGTCCATCACCTTGCGCACCAGGGTGCCGGCCTGGCCGAAGTCGTCGTCCTCGGCGTGCAGCCGGTAGGCGCTACGCACCATCTCGGTGTCGTCCATGGTCCAGTGCAGCTCGCTGGCCAGCTGTGGATCCGCGGCCGGCCCGCCGTAGGAGTTCGGCGCATACACCGGGTCACCCGGGTTGTCGTACCGCATCGCGCCGTCCTTGTTGTACGAATGCACCGGCACTTTCGGCCGGTTCACCGGCAACTGCAGGTAGTTCGTGCCGATCCGGTAACGGTGGGCGTCCGGGTAGGAGAAAAGCCTGCCCTGCAGCATCTTGTCCGGCGAGGCGCCCATCCCCGGCACCAGGTTCGCCGGCTCGAACGACGCCTGCTCGATCTGGGCGAAGTAGTTCTCCGGGTTACGGTCGAGCACCCAGCGTCCGATCGCGATCAGCGGGTAGTCGCGGTGCGGCCAGACCTTGGTGAGATCGAACGGGTTGAACCGGTAGTCGGCCGCGTCCGCGAACGGCATGATCTGCACCGACACCGTCCAGGACGGATGGTCGCCCCGGGCGATCGCGGTGTACAGGTCTCGCTTGTGGTACTCGCTGTCCTGGCCGCACATCGCGTCGGCCTCCGCCTGAGTGAAACACTCAATCCCCTGGTCGGTCTTGAGGTGGTACTTCACCCAGAACTTCTCACCGGCCGCGTTGATCCAGCTGAAGGTGTGGCTGGAGAAGCCGTCCATATTGCGCCAGGTCCGGGGAATGCCGCGATCCCCCATCAGCCAGGTCACCTGGTGCGCCGTCTCGGGCTGCAACGACCAGAAGTCCCACTGCATGTTGTTGTCGCGCAGGTGGTTGTCCGCGCGACGCTTCTGCGAGTGGATGAAGTCGGAGAACTTCGACGGGTCACGGATGAAGAAGACAGGGGTGTTGTTCCCGACCATGTCCCAGTTGCCGTCCTCGGTGTAGAACTTCACCGCGAAGCCGCGCGGGTCCCGCTGGGTGTCCGCGGCGCCGGCCTCGCCGGCCACGGTGGAGAACCGGACCAGTGACTCGGTACGGGTGCCCTTCGTGAACACCTTCGCCTTGGTGTACTGGGAGATGTCCTCGGTGGCCTCGAAGAACCCGAAGGCTCCGCCGCCATTGGCGTGCACCACCCGTTCCGGAACCCGTTCGCGGTTGAACTGCGCCATCTTCTGGATCACGTAGTGGTCCTGCAGCAACAGCGGGCCGTTCGTCCCGACGCTCAGCGAGTGGTCGTCACTCGGTGCCGGGATGCCGGCATCGGTCGTGCTGGGAAGAGAGCTCTCGTCCGTCATGGTTCCTCCTCGAGCTGGGCGTTGTCCGTCTTTCTAGACTTTGACTTTCCGTTAACGGGTCGGGGCGCCGGTGCGCGCGCGCCGGGGTCGATCAGCGGTACTGCGCCGGCACTGCGGGCACAGGCCCCAGAAGGTGATCTCCGCCTCGTCCAAGGCGAAGCCGTGTCGCTGGGACGGCTCCAGGCACGGCGCGGCACCGACCGCGCAGTCCACGTCCTCGATCCGACCGCAGACCCGGCAGACCACGTGATGGTGGTTGTCCGCCACTCGCGCCTCGAACCGTGCAGCACTGCCGGCAGGTTCGATGCGGCGGGCCAGCCCGGCTTGTACCAGTGCCGCGAGTACGTCGTAGCCGGCCTGGGTGGACAGCGATCCGAGTTGCTGCCGGACCAACCGCAGCACCGTGTCCATGTCGCAGTGCGGGTGCTCGATCAGCACTCCCAAGGCGGTCAGCCGCGGGCCGGTGACCCGCAAGCCTGCGTCCCGCAGCATCGCCTCGATTGCCGCGCGATCGACGTCGTTCATGCGGACAGTCCAGCACATAATCTTGATTTACTCAAGTTTTTGATTTTCTCGATTCTTATCGGACCCGGCGGTGCCGGATGCGCGCAACCCCGGTGTCCGCGGGCGCGGACACCGCCCGGCACACTGGAGCGGTGACGAACACGGGCGAGTCGGGGCACCTGCCGTTGCGCATCGCACTGGCGCAAACACGTCTCGTCGTCGGCGACCTTCGCGGCAATGCGGACCGGGTGCGCAGCGAGGTGAGCAAGGCGCGTGACCAGCGGGCTCAGCTGGTCGCGTTCCCGGAAATGACGCTGACCGGCTACCCGCCGGAGGACCTGGCCCTGCGGCACTCGTTCGTCGCCGCGAGCCTGGCGGCAGTCGAGCAGCTCGCCCTCGACCTCGCTGCCGACGGCAGCGGCGACCTGGCCGTAGTCGTCGGCTACCTCGGGCGGAACGCGGCGAACCGGCCACAGAACGCGGCCGCGGTGTTGCACCGCGGCGCGGTGGTAGCGCGAACGGCCAAGGTGCACCTGCCCAATTACGGGGTGTTCGACGAGTACCGGTACTTCGCGGCCGGCACCGCCTTCGTGGTGGCGCGGGTCGGGGGCGTCGACGTGGGTCTCACCATCTGCGAGGACCTCTGGCAGGCAGGGGGGCCGATCGCGGCGGCTGCAGCCGCGGGAGTCGACCTCGTGCTGTGCATCAACGGTTCGCCGTACGAACGCGGCAAGGCGCGGGCCCGCGAGCAACTGTGTGCCGCCAACGCCAAGGATGCCGACGCCCCGGTGGCCTACGTCAACCAGGTCGGCGGTCAAGACGAACTGGTCTTCGACGGGGGGTCGGTCGTCGTGGCCCCGGACGGTGGCGTCATCGCCAGGGCGGCCCAGTTCACCGAGCAGCTGCTGGTGTGCGATCTGTCATTGGCCGCGCACCGGCATCGCAACCCGCAGCCGGTGGACGGCCTCACCGTCAGCCGGGTGTTGGTCTCCGATCGCCCTGTGTCACCGGACGACCGGATCTCTGCGGCCTGCGCCGAGCCACTCGGGGACCTGGCCGAGGTGTACGCCGCAATCGTCACCGGGACACGCGACTACGTGGACAAGAACGGGTTCCCGTCGGTCATCCTCGGCCTGTCCGGCGGGATCGACTCGGCGCTGACCGCGACGGTCGCCGTCGACGCGCTGGGCGCCGCCCGGGTGCACACGGTGGCGATGCCGAGCGAGTACTCCAGCCAGCACTCGCTGGACGACGCCGCGGAGCTCGCCCACCGGCAGGGCACCGCGCACCGCGTGATCGGGATCGCGCCGATGGTGCAGGCCTACCAGGATGCGCTGAGCCTGACCGGCTTGGCGGCAGAGAACCTGCAGGCGCGGGTGCGCGGGACCCTGCTGATGGGACTGTCCAACGCCGAGGGCCACCTGGTGCTGACCACCGGAAACAAGTCCGAACTGGCGACTGGTTTCTCGACCCTCTACGGCGACTCCGCCGGCGGTTACGCACCGATCAAGGACATCCCCAAGACCCTGGTCTGGGACCTGTGCCGCTGGCGCAACGCCCAGCCCGGCAACCCGCCCATCCCGGAGAACTCGATCAGCAAGCCGCCGTCCGCCGAGCTCGCGCCCGGCCAGCTGGACGCCGACCGGCTGCCCCCGTACGTCGAACTCGACGCGCTGCTCGACGACTACGTGGAGAACGACCGCGGTCACGACGAACTGATCGCCGCCGGCCACGATCCGGACACCGTCCAGCGCATCGTCACACTGGTGGACCGGGCGGAGTACAAGCGGCGGCAGAACCCACCCGGCCCGAAGGTCACCCCGAAAGCATTCGGCCGCGACCGCCGGCTACCGATCACGCATCGCTGGCGCGAACCCCCTGGCTGACCGGTCCCGGGCGGGCATCCGGACGAGCTCCGGCCAGCACCACCTCGACGACCTGTTCGATCATGGCGCGGTTCGGAAGCGGCCGCACCGCGCTGAACAGCTTGCGGTACACGGTCGGGCCGAACAGCATGTCCGCCAGCAGGTCCGGCTCAAGATCCGCGCACAGCTCCCCCGCGTCGATCGCCTCCTGCAGACGGGTAGTGGCCATCTCCCGGCGCGGCAGCACCGCCTTCTCCCAGTAGACCTGCATCAGCTCGGGGTCATCGATCGCGGCGCTCATCAGCCGCGGCATGATCCGGCCAGCCATGCTCTGCGACATCTTGCGGCGCACCTGCTCGGCGAGCGTGATCAGATCGGCACGCAGGTCGTCGGTGTGTACCGGCCGCACCGGCTCGGTCACCCGCATCACCGCGTCGACCAAGAGAGCGCTCTTGTGCTTCCAGCGGCGGTAGATCGTCGCCTTGCCGACGCCGGCGCGCGCCGCGATCGCCTCCATCGAGACACGGCCGGCGCCATCCTCGACCAGGATCTCCAGTGCGGCGTCGAGGATCGCGTTCTCGGCCTGTTCCGACCGCGGGCGACCAGGACCGCGCACGGGTGCACTCATGGTGCCCGCATTCTCCCACGCCGAGGCGTGCAAGAGTTGTCAGGTCAACCGTCCGGGGACCCGCTGTGTCGGGCCTCGAGTCTGAGGAGGACCCATGCCAGAAAGCGCTCATGCGCCGACGCCCGAGAACGCCAACCCTGCGCCGTATGCCGCGGCTGCCCGGATCAAGCGCACGACAGTCCGGGACATCCAGGCGTTCAAGGAGCGCGGCGAGCGTTTCGCGACGCTCACCAGCTACGACCGCCAGTCCGCGGCGGTCTTCGACGAGGCGGGCATCTCGCTGCTGCTGATCGGGGATAGCGCCGGCAACAACATGCTGGCCTACGACGACACCCTGCCGGTGACGGTGGACGAACTGCTCCCGATGTGCCGGGCCGTGGTACGCGGCGCGCCGCACGCGCTGGTCGTCGCCGACCTCCCGTTCGGCTCGTACCAGGAGTCCCCGCAGCAGGCGCTCGCCACGGCGGTGCGGATGGTCAAGGAAGGTGGCGTGCAGGCGGTGAAGTTGGAGGGTGGTGCCGCGCTCGCCCCGGCCGTGCACGCGATCGTCGCGGCCGGGGTCCCGGTGGTCGCGCACCTCGGCTTCACACCCCAGTCGCTGCACGCGTTCGGCGGCTACCGGGTGCAGGGACGCGGCGCCGACGGGGACCAGATCGTCGCGGATGCGGTCGCGCTCGCCGAGGCGGGAGCGTTCGCCATCGTGTTGGAAATGGTGCCGGCCGAGGTGGCCAGCCGAGTAACCGCCACCATTCCGGTGCCGACGATCGGCATTGGTGCCGGGCCGGACTGCGACGGCCAGATCCTGGTCTGGATGGACATGGCCGGGCTGTCGCCACGACCGATGCCCAAACTCGTCAAGTCGTACGCCGACCTGCGTGGCACCCTGCTCGACGCGGCGCGGGCGTACGCGCAGGACGTACAGGCGGGCAGCTTCCCCGGTCCGGAACACAGCTACAGCTGAGGCGGTCCGGCCCGACCCAGGGAGCGCGCCTCGCCCCGGATGTGCAGCAGCCCGGGGCGAGGCTCAGGCCAGGTGGGCCAGCTGCGCGGTCAACAGCTCGCGGGCTTCGGTCAGGCTCGGGCCGTACCAGGTCAGATGCCGGCCGGACACACAGGCGGCCGGCGTGCCCGCGAACGCCTCCGGACCGTCCTGCGGGCCGAAGGCGTATGGCTCGTCCGGCAGCACCACCAGGTCGACCGGGGCGAGCTCGGCAGGGTCGAAACGCGGATACCGCTCCGCCGCGTCGCGCAGCACGTGGTCCACGCCCAACCGGGCCAACATGTCACCCGCGAACGTGTCCCGGCCGAGCGCCATCCACGGACGTCGCCAGATGGGCACCACCGCGGTACGCCGTGCCCCGCGGTGCGGCGTGGCCCACGCGTCCCGCGCGGCGGTCAGCCACCGCGGCTCCGCACAGCCGCAGGCT
>DASZVT010000083.1:0-13083 GCA_035546915.1 Mycobacteriales bacterium
GACCACCGAGGTGAAGGCTGCGCTGGCGGCATTCGAACCGGCGCTCGCGGAGCTGTCTGGCAACCGCGCCTTCGCACTGTTCACGATGGTCCTGGTGGACCTGGTCTCGCGGCACGGTCCGGCAGACCTCACGATCGCCGACGTGCGCTGGGTGGTCCGCCGGCAGAGCGATATCGCGGAGGCGATCGTCAGCGGTGATTCCGCCCTGGCCCGAGGTCGGATCCGGCGCTACTACCGGGACGTACACCGGATCCAGTAGCCAGGTAGTAACAGTAGGAGGTGGCCGGCCCGCGGTCACCGGGAAACGAGGAGGTACCGGCTCGATGGAGTCCGTGCAGGCAGGCAGCGGCTGGTCCGCGATCGTGCAAGAGCAGGCCGATCCTGACCGCCCGGTGTTCGTCACTGCGCAGGAGACCTGGTCGTGGTCGACTCTGCTGGGACGGGCCGGTGGCGCCGCTGCGGTGCTCGACGATCTCGGCATCCCGGCGGGGACACCGGTGCCCGGCCTGATCGACCACGTCGGTCTGTCGCTCGCGCTCACGCTGGGCGGCGCATCCACCGGGCATCCGTACGCTCCGTTCGGAACCCGGCTCACGACGTCGGAGTTGAGCGCGATGCTGCGTCGGCTCGGTTCTCCGGTGCTGCTGACGGACGCTGCGCACGCGGAGCATGCCGCGCAGGTCGCCGCCGCTGCGGGATGCAGGTCGGTGACGCTGCCCGACTTGCCGCTGACGGCGCCGCCGCCACCTCCCGGCCCGGACGCGGTGACGGCGATCTTGCACACCTCCGGGACCACCGGCCTGCCGAAGCAGGTCGCGTTCACCGAGCGCACGCTCGAGGCGCGGCTGCACTGCTTGGAGGGCGTCGTGACCCTCGGCCCTGGGGACACCTACCTGGTCGCGTCGTCCGTGCACCATGTCGCCGGATTCGGTAACGCGGTCCTCACCATCGGCCGGGGCGGGACGGTGGCATCCTTCCCTCGGTTCTCCGTCGATGCCTGGAAAGAACTGCGGGACAAGAACATCACCCACACGCTGATCGTCCCGACGATGATCAACGACCTGCTCCGCGCCGGCGCGCTGGACATCCACCCGAAGCTGCGGGTGCTCAGCTACGGAGCCGCGCCGATGCGGCCGGATCTGCTCCGGACCGTGATGGAGACGCTCCCGAACGTCTCGCTGCTGCAGTTGTTCGGCCAGACCGAGGGCACCCCGATCACCGGGCTCACCCCGGCCGATCACCAGCGCGCTCGCGACGGACGCAGCGACCTGCTCCGCAGCGTCGGCCGCCCCGTGCCGGGCGTCGAGATCCGGCTCGCCGACGTCTCGCCGGAGGGCATCGGCGAGGTGTACGCCCGCGGTCCGCACCTGTGCGGCATCGGGGCCGACGGCTGGCTGCACACCGGGGACCTCGGGCATCTCGACGGCGAGGGGTACCTGTTCTTGGACGGACGAGCCGGCGACACCATCAACCGCGGCGGCGAGAACGTGCGTCCGCAGGAAGTCGAGGAGGTGCTGCGGGCGCATCCGGTGGTTGCCGAGGTCGCGGTTGCCGGGGTGCCGGATGACCGGCTCGGCGAGACGGTCGCCGCGTTCGTGGTGCCGAAAGACCCCGGCGCGACGCCGGACTGGGAGGCGCTGCGGGAGTTCGCCCGGGCCCAGCTCGCCGGGTTCAAGGTGCCGGCGGTCTGGCACGTGGTCGACGAGTTGCCGCGCAACCCCAGTGGCAAGGTGCTGCGCCGAGTGCTCGCGCAGGAGTTCGCCCAGGCATAGGCCGCAGGTCGCCGTGGCCCGGGTGGTAAAACAATCCGTACCCTTTTCTCGCCACCCGAAAGCGGTAGCCCATGGCGACGACGTCCGCTGACGAGCAACGCGTGCTGCGCGGCACGGTCCGCGACCTGCTTGCGGCGCGATCCGACGAGCCAACGGTCCGCCGGCTGATGGAGACGGACGAGGGGTTCGACCCGGAGGTCTGGTCCGAACTCGGCGAGATGGGTCTGCTGGGTCTGGCCGTCCCCGAGGACCTGGGTGGCGCCGGTTTCGGCCTGACCGAGGTCGGGCTCGTGCTCGCCGAGGCCGGGCGGGCGCTGCTGTGCGCTCCGTACCTGTCCTCCGTCGTGATGGCGCAGAGTGCCTTGCTGGCATCCGGTGACGCCGCCGGGTGCCAGGACTATCTGCCCGCTCTGGCTGCTGGCCAGCGCCGTGCGACGCTGGCGTACCTCGAGGAGTCGGGTCACCGCGACGCGGCATCCATCGCCCTCGTGGCACGCGCGACCGGTTCCGGCTGGGCGCTGGATGGAGTGAAGACATCGGTGCTGGACGGCGCGAGCGCCGACTTGCTGCTGGTCGTCGCGCGTACGGAAGCCGGCCTCGCCCTGTTCGCGGTCGAGACCGACGCCGCCGGGCTGACCCGTGCCTGCCTACCGACACTGGACATGACCCGCAAGCAGGCGCGGATCACCTTCGTCGGCACGCGGGCTCGACTGCTCGGCACCGACGGTGACGGCGCGCGGATACTGGCGCAGGTGCTCGACCGCACCGTCGCCTGTCTTGCCGCCGAGCAGGTCGGCGGGGCGGAGCGAGTGCTGGAGATGGCGGTCGACTACGTCAAGATCCGCCAGCAGTTCGGCCGTTCCATCGGTTCCTTCCAGGCGGTGAAGCACGCCTGCGCGGACATGCTGCTGCTGGTCGAGTCGGCTCGTGCCGCAGCACTGTCCGCGTTGCAGACAGCCGACCAGGACCCGGCCGGTCTCCCGGTCGCGGCGAGCGTGGTCGGCGGCTACTGCGGGCAGGCGTACTTGCGGGTGGCGGCGTCCAACATCCAGCTGCACGGTGGCATCGGGTTCACCTGGGAGCACCCCGCGCACCTGTACTTCAAGCGGGCCAAGACTTCGCAACTGCTGTTCGGCACGCCCGAGCAACACCGGGAGCAACTTGCGCAGCGCGCCGGCATCGCGGCCGGTCGGATCGCGTGACCGAAGGGCGGAATCGAGCATGTTCGAACTGCGGCTGACCGACGCCGAACGCGACTTCCGCGACGAGCTTCGGGAGTGGCTGGACCGGCATCTGGTCGGCGACTTCGTCCGGTATAAGGGCGCCGGCGGCGTCTGCGACGACAGCCACTGGGAGGTACGGCTCGACTGGGAACGGAAGCTGGCCGCGGACCGCTGGCTCAACATCACCTGGCCGGTGGAGTACGGCGGGCGGGGTGGTACCAAGAATCAAGAGATCATCTTCCAGATCGAGCACGCCCGCGCCGAGGCGCCGTATTGGGTGGGCGTGCACGGCCGGGACCTGTTCGGGCCGACCCTGCTGGAATACGGAACCACCGAGCAGAAGGCCCGCTTCCTGCCGGCGATCGCCCGTGCCGACGAGTTCTGGGGCCAGGGGTTCAGCGAGCCGGGAGCCGGCTCGGACCTCGCCTCGCTGTCCACCTCGGCGGTGCGTGACGGCGACGAATGGGTGATCAACGGACAGAAGATCTGGATGACCTTCGGCGCGTACGCGGACTGGTTGTATGTGCTGTGCCGCACCAACCGGGACGCACCGAAGCACGCGGGGATCTCGATGCTGCTGGTGCCCGCGGACCAGCCCGGCGTCGACGTCCGCCCCATCCGCAACATCGCCGGCGGCCGGGAATTCTGCGAGGTCTTCTTCACCGACGCCCGCACCGCGAAAGGTCTCGTGGTCGGCGAGGTCGACGGCGCCTGGCGCACCGTGATGGCCACCCTCGGCAACGAGCGGGGCGGTACCACGATCCTGCCGTACCAGGCCTCCTTCAGCCGCGAGCTGCGGCAGACGGTCGCGCTGGCACACGACCGCGGACTGACCGACGACCCGGTGATGCGCCAGCGTCTCGCCGCCGCGTACGAAGGGTTGTACGTGCTGGACTGCCTGAGCCGCCGGAACGTCGAGACTGCTCTCGGCAGTGGCCATCCCGGGCCCGAGTCGTCGATCCAGAAGATCTACTGGTCGCGCTGGCACCGGGACTTCGGCGAGCTGATGATGGATGTGCGGGGACCGGCCGGATCCGTGGTCGGCGACGACTACACGCTCGACCTGATGCAGGCGAGCTTCCTCAACGCGCGGGCGGAAACCATCTACGGCGGGACGGAACAGATCCAGCACACGATCGTCGGGGAGCGGGTGCTTGGCCTGCCCCGCGAGCCTCGGTAGCCCGTCGGCTCAGCCCGCGTCACCGGCCGCCACCGCTCGCGCGGTCTCGAAATCGGGCTTCCCGTTGGGTAGCCGGGGGACGGCGCCGAAGACGATGCGGCGCGGCACCTTGTACGCCGCCAGTTGCTCGCGCGCCGCCGCGCGCAACGTGTCTGCCGACGGGTCGTGCCCGGTGACAGGCTGGACGATCGCAGTGACCTGCTGTCCGAAGCGCTCGTGCGGCGTGCCGAACACCAGGCAGTCCTCCACCTCGGGCAACTGTTGGAGGACCTGTTCGACCTCCTCCGGGTGCACTTTCTCGCCGCCGGTGTTGATCGTGGAGGTGCCCCGCCCGATCAGGGTGATCGAGCCGTCACCGTTCAGCCTGCCGAAATCACCGGGGATCGCGTAGCGCACGCCGTCGGAGTCGTAGAACACGCGCGCGGTCGCCTGCGGATCGTTGAAATAGCCGCTCGTCGGCACCGGGGAGGCCAGCAGCCCCACCTCGCCGATGGGAAGCGCCCTGCGATCCGCGTCGACCACCTGGACGCCCGGCTGTGCCCGGAACACTGCGGTAGCGGGCTCGTCACCTGCACGGACGACCCGATTCCCGTAGAAGGCGCCCTCGGTAGAGCCGCAGGAATCCGACAAGGCCACCTGTGGGATGTGCTGCAGCAGGGCCTGTTTCACGTCGGCGCTCCAGGCGACACCGGCGGAGGCAATGGTGCGCAGGCTGGACGTGTCGTACGGGTTGCCGGCGGCGAAGCGCTCGGCGAGGGCATGCACCATCGGTCGCGCGAACGCGTCCCCGACGATCCCGATCGCGGCCACCCGCCAGGCCTGCACGGTCTCCAGCAGCTCGTGCGGGTCGAACGATCGGTTCTGCAGCGTGACGACCGCGCCGCCGGCGGCCAGGCACGGCAACGACGCGAACGTGAGCCCGGTGCTGTGCATGAGTGGAGAGGCCGGCACTGAACGGGGCAGGGCGCCCGCGCGAGCCAGTTCGGCGACGGTTTCGAGCACCGGCGCATCCGGCGCGATGTGCTCGCCCAGCACCACCGTCCGGTTGCGCAGGGCCATCGTGGTATTCGGACCGATCGTGTACAGCACCCCCTTCGGCAGTCCGGTGGTACCGCCGGTGAAGCCGATGAAGTAGTCGTCGTCGCTTCGAGCGATGCGGGGTGCCGGCTCGTGGGCTGCGAGCAGCTGCTCGTAGCCCACGGCGCCGGGTGGGACCTCGGCACCTCCGACGTCGTCGATCTGCACCAGCAGCCGTAGCCCCGTTGCTCCGCCGGTGAGCGCTGACGCGACGCGGTCCGCGAGACTGGCGTGGTAGACGAGCACTTCGGCCTGCGCGGCTGCCAGGAGTGCGCGCAACTCGCCTGCGGTGTACCGGTAGTTCACGTTCGCCGAGGCGGCGCGGGACTTGAGGCAGCCGTAGAAGCACTCCAGGTATTCGCTGCAGTTGAACAGGTCCAGCGCGACGGTGGCACGTGGCCGTACGCCCGCGGCAGCGAGCGCCGCCGCAAATCGTGCGGCCCGGTTGTCGAACGCGGCCCAGTCCTGCGTTTCGTCGCCATGGACCAGGGCGAGCGCACGGGGTTGCTGGTCGGCGATCGCCTCCCAGATTTCGGCCAGGGTATTCAACGGAACCCACTTCGCCACGGCGAGCGTCTGACCACGCGCTGGGTCTCCTCGTGCGCAGGATGCCAATACTATTTAGTATCCTGTATTAGGAGACCCGCTGCAGTCAAGGCGGTCTGTAAGCCTGCGGGTTCGATACCCGGTTCCGGCCGGGCTGGTTCAGGCGGTGTCGGGGTACAGGTTGTAGCTGGGGAAGTTCCCGTAGAGCTTCTCTTCCAGGCCGTCGGCGCCGAGCGTCACCGCGGCCACCAGCAGGTCGCCGCCGACGAACGCGCCCTTCCACGACGCCCCGCGACCGCCGAAGAATTCCTCCCGGTCACCGCGCGAACGGGGCTTGTTCCAGCCGACCTTGAACGCCTGCACCTCCTCGCTGAGCCGCTCGAACAGCTGCTCGTCGTCGGTGGCGACGCTGGCGACCAGCGAGCCGTTGCTGGCGTTCATCGCGGCCAGCAGCTCGCTTTCGGTATCTACCAGCACCACCGAGTCGAGCGGGCCGAACGGCTCCGAGTGGTGCAGGGACCAGTTCGTCGGCGGTGCGAGCACGCAGCGCGGCGGGACATAGGCGCTCGTGTCCTGCCCCGGCAGGAAGCGCCCCTGCGCCGCCGAACCCTCATACAGCGGGATGCCGCCGCCCTGCAGCGACTCGCGCCACTGTTCATCGAGCTGCCGCGCCTTGGTGGCGTGGATGTCCGGGCTGTAGTCCAGCTCGGGCAGCGGGTCGTCGTCGCTGGCGACCGCAAGCGGATGCCCGAAGCTGACCTCGGAGATCACCGGCAGGTACGCCTGCAGGAACTCGGCGAACAGGGACCGCTGCACCACGTACCGCGGGTAGGCGGTGCAGCGTTGCTTCGCGTACTCGAAGCCCTTCTTGAGGTGGCGGGCCAGCGAGTCCCAGTCGTGGAAGTCCCAGATGCCCCAGGCGTTGAGCCCCTCCTGCTCAAGAATGTGCCGGCGGCCGGTGTCGGCGAGCGAGACGGCCGCCTTCCGGCCGTTCGCCCGGCCGCCGACGAAAGCGAGCGCGCCGAGGCCGTCCGAACGGATCAGCGCGTCGCCGAGTTGAGAGCCGAGGCCGGACAGCAATGTCACCGGTAGTCCGGCCCGACGCATCAAGGCGTGCGCCACCGTCAGGCAGTGGAAACCGCCTTGGCTCGGCGTCTTGGCGACGACGGCGTTCCCGGCCAGCGCCTGCACCAGCTCGGCGTGGATCTGCACGCTCATCGGGTAGTTCCAACTGGCGATGTTGCTCACCGGGCCGGGCAGTGGCCTGCGGCCGGCGATCTGGCGCTCGATCTGCTCCACGTACCAACGGGCACCATCGAGCGCCCGATCGACGTCGGCGCAGGCCAGTCGCCAGGGTTTGCCGATCTCCCACACCAGCAGCAGTGCGAGGGTGTCTCGCGCTTCGCTCAGCGCATCGACCGCCGCGGTGACGCGGGCACGACGCTCGTCCAGTTCGACTCGACTCCACTCGCGGTGCTCGGCGCAGGCATCCCGGACGGCCTCCTGCGCGGTGTCGAAGTCCACTCGGGGCGGGCCGGAGATGGTGCTGCCGTCGACCGGCGTACTGGCCTCGCCGTGCACGCCGACGCGGCGCCACTCGCCGCCGATCAGGTTGCGGATGCGGTCGAAGTCGTACGCCTCCGGTGCGATGTCGGCCGCGGCGCGTACTGCGTCTTCCCACTGGGTGCCAGGCTTGATGTGCAGGCTCACGGTGCCCCTCTCACGGGACCGGCACCATGGATGAGCGCCGGTCGGATCGAAACGCGCGGTAACCGCGAGAGTAGAGGTGCCCGCCCGCAGATGTGACAGGGGCCCCAAGGTGCACTTGGGGCCCCTGCACTGCCGGCGACGAGCTCAGCTCAGTTGACTGGCGATCGCGTTGATGACGGCGTCGGGCGCGCAGTCCGTCTTCAGGCCATTCGGGGTGGTGAACTTGCCGTCCTTGACCCCCATGGTGAAGTAGCAGTTCACCAGGGTCGGCTTGTCCTTGACGAAGGTGAGCGGTGGGGTGAGGCCGCCCAAGGTCTCGTCCTTCATCATGTACAGCCCGTCCTTGACGCTCTGCGCGCTGACCTCGTCGGTGCCGGCGTTCTCGATCGCCTTCTCCAGCAGCTTGCCGGACACCCAGGCATACGCCGCGTTCGGCCCGTTGAAGTTGCCCAGGTCGGGCGCGTACTTGGCGATGGCGGCCTGGTACGCCTGGGTCGCCGGGACCGAATCGTCGACGAACGGGAAGTCTTGCTGGCTCGACAGCGCGCCATCCATGGCGGGCTCACTCAGCCAGGCCGTGGTCATGGTTCCGTCCGTGGTGACTTGCTTGGCGGTGACGCCCTGCTGCTTGCAGGCCTTCGCGATCCGCAACACCACCTCGGCCCCGGATCCCACCTCGTAGCTGTCCACGCCCGCGTCCTTCAACTGCTGACAGACCGCAACGTAGTCCGGTGCCGACCCGGAGACCTTCGCTATCACCGGTATCTGCAGGCCGGTGGACTTCGCCAGTGCCTGTGCCAGCGGTACCGACGACGCGCACTGCGGCGCCTCCGCGCAGTACAGGAAGCCGAACTTCGGCCCGATCGACTTCGCCAGCATCTGGTAGCCGTAGATCGACGCGACGATGTTCGTGCCGATCGGGAAGAAGTCGGGGTTGGTCATGAACGGCAAGTTGATCGGCAGCCCTCCGATCACCGGGACGCCCTTGCTCTGGATGTAGGAGGCCCAGGTCTGGTCCGCATTGTCCTGGTCGCCGATGATGGCGACCACGTGGTCCTGCTCGACCAGTTCCTTGACCGCGACCAGTCCGCCGGTGGTACTGCCACCGGCATCCTTGATGATCAGCTTGACCGGGTGGCCGTTGATGCCGCCGGCGGCGTTCACCGAGTCCGCCCACGCCTGGACCACCTTGCGGGCGCCCGCTTCGGAGGAGGCCTGCGGCCCGCTGTAGCTGCCGACGTTCCCGACCACGATCGGTGCCTTGCTCCCAGCGCTCGACGGATTCCCTGAACTCGAGGTGGCTGCGCCGGAGCCGGCGTCGTCGGACGACGAGCTCCCGCAGCCGGCAAGCACCGCGATGCTCAGCCCCACACATGCCGCGCTCACTATCAGGCGATTCACTCGCATAGCGCTCCTACCTCCGAGTCGGCGATACCCGCGGGAGTGGGGCACCGTACCCCGCTGCGTGCACGCGTATCTATCAACGTTAGGTCTCGATCCGATAACAGTTGCAGGAATCCTGTCCCGCGGTTAGATCACCCGTCCTGCGACGGTGGGAAGATCACCGAGTCCTTCTCCAGCCGGTCGAGTTCATCGGTGCTGTAACCCAATTCCGCCAGCACCAGGCGGTTGTGCTCGCCGCGAACCGATGGGTTCGCCACCCGGCCCGGGGTCCGGGAAAACCAGACCGAGGGCGCCGCCCGGACCAGCTCGCCGAACTGAGGGTCGTCGTAGCTGATCGTCAGGCCGGTCTCGCGCAGCACCGGATCGGTGGAGGTGAACACCGGCTGGCCGTTCCTGTCCGGGACGACGCAGCCGACGTCGACGGCGCAGAGTGCCTCTTCCCATTCGGACGCGGTCCGGGTGGCGAACCGTTCGGCCAGGGCCGCGATGAGTTCCTGGTCGTGCGCGAGCCGGTCTGCCCGGGTCCGAAACCGCTCGTCCGCCGCGAGCTGCGGGCGTCCCAGCGCGGTCACCAGCGACGACCATTCACGCTCGGTGTATGCAGTCAGGCAGACCCAACCGTCCCGGGTCTCGTAGACGCGGTCGAGCGCGTCGGTGCCGTAGTAGTCGTCGTCGCACAGCCGAACCGGTGGTTTGCCCTCGTACGTGCAGAAGTCGTCCGAGTAGGCCCACGCGTTGCCGGCGATCATCGAGGTGCGCACGAACTGCCCTTCGCCGGTCCGGCGCTGGTGGAACACGCCGAGGACGAGCGCCGGCAGCAGCGCTAGCGCTGCGTTGCTGTCGCCGTCGACGACCTGGTTCAACCGGGGTTGCACGATCAGTTGCATCTCCAGCACGCTCATGCCTGCATTGCGTTCGGGCGCGGCCCACTCCCACACCTGTCGGCCGAAGCTGCCGGCCACCGCCTGCGCGGCTTGGGCGTACAGCGCGCGGTGCGCGTACGGCCCGTCGGTGCCGTAACCGGCGGCGTGGATGTAGACGAGGCGGGGGTTGAGCGCCGCCATCTGCTCGTACCCCAGCCCCAGCCGCTCGGCGATGCCGGAGCGGAACCCGGTCACGAACACATCTGCGGAGGCGACCAGCTTGCGGGCGGCCTCCTGGCCCTGCTCGCTGCGCAGGTCGATGGAGATGCTCTCCTTGCCGGCTGTGGTCTTGGTGCTGGCGACGTTCTCGCCGAACGCCATCCGGTGCGGGTCGCCGTTGTTGTCTTCGATCTTGATGACGCGCGCGCCAAGCGCGGCCGCCATGGTCAGGCCGTAGGGCATCGCGTAGAAGTATCCGAACTCGACGATCGTCACGCCGGACAGCGGGTGCGGTGGTACGGCACCGGAGACGTCGGCCACGGGGGCCGGGGTGAACGGGCCGCCGTGCTGGTCGAGGGCGGGCGCAGACCGCTCGATGACGCACGGTGTCTTCGCGAAGTGCCCGATCGGACCGATCTCGCGGACGGGTCCCAGGACCGGATCCGACACCGTGACGACATCCCCGTTGTGCACGATCTGGGGGTGACAGGTGCCCTCCTCGCTGGTTACGGCGATCTCGAAGGCGACGTTCGGACTGGCGTGCAGGCGGGGCAGCCAGTACTCGAGATCCTGCTCGCGGAACGCGTTCCAGAGCAGGTCCTCCCACTCCTGCGCATCCTCCGCGGTGTCGAACATCGGGCAGCGTGCGAACTTCGGGTCACGCATCTGCCCGGTGATCCCGGCGACCTCGCTGAGCGCCATGGCCTGGTGCGGCAGCATGGTGGAGGTCTGGACGAACCTGCCGTCACGCGTGCAGACCAGCACCCCGTATCGGCTCGCGGCCAGGTGCGAGCGCGGGTCCGCGCCGCTCGTCTCGCCACGCTTCGCGGCGAGCTGGAACACCGTGGTCATGAAATAGTCGGCGGGGTCAAGGCCCGCGACCAACGTGCTGCGCAACTGCTGGCCGATTCCGGTCCGGTCCCGGACGAGCAGCGCCGCGAGCACGCCGGCGACGGACTGCATCGCGCTGCCGAAACTGGCCCAGGGCGCCGGGTAGAAGATCGGCCCTTCGCGGTGGCTGAAGGCGCCGCGCGCGAACAGGCCGACCTTTGCCGCGACCTGTGAGTCGTATCCCTTGATCCGCGCGTACGGCCCGATCGGACCGAATCCGCTTATGTCGAGGTGCACCAGCGCTGGGTTGAGTGCGCACATCGCGTCGGCGCCGAGGCCCCACTGATCCGCCCGACCGGGCGAGAACGCCGAGATCATGACGTCCGCACCGGAGGCGAGTTCGCGCAGCCGTTGCTGCCCGGCCGGAGTGCGCAGGTCGGCAACCAGGCTCTCCTTGCCGCGATTCCAGACCAGGGATCCGCTTGGTCGCAACGTCCGCAGCAGGTCGCCCTGCGGCGGCTCGACCTTGATCACCCGTGCGCCGGCGTCCGCCAACACCATCCCGGTCATCGACGCAGCGATGCTGCCCGCGCCCATTTCCAGGACGTTCACGCCGGCACAGATCTGTGTCACCGCTGCGGCTCCTTCTCGAGGCCTCCCCCGGGCTTTTGAATGAGGATAAGGAATTTGTGTCAGGCTGTCATCAACGGGTCGGGCCCGTCGGGACGCGAGCCCGTTGACCTGAGTTCATGCATGTGCTTGATTTAGCTGGTCGGCGATGTGCTCGTCGGCGGTGGTCACGCCCATCGCGGGCCTGATCGGTTTCCTACGGCTGGAAGGTGACAGGGCGATGCACGATGTCGTGATTCGTGGCGGGCAGATCGTCGACGGCAGCGGGAAGCCGCGGGTCAGCGCAGACGTGGCGATCGACGGCGGCCGGGTCGTCGAGATCGGCAAGATCTCCGACTCGGGGCGCACCACCATCGATGCCGACGGCCGGATCGTCGCGCCGGGCTTCATCGACGTGCACACCCACCTGGACGTGCAGGGTTTCTGGGACCCGACGTTGTCTCCGTCGCCACTACACGGGGTGACGACGGCGCTCGGCGGCAACTGCGGGTTCTCGGTGGCGCCGCTGAACGACCAGGCCGGGGACTACCTCATGCGGATGCTCTCCCGGGTGGAGGGCATGCCATTGGAGTCGCTGGAGCAAGGGGTGCCGTGGGACTGGAAGACCACGGCCGAATACCTCGACCGGCTGGACGGAACACTGGCGATCAACACCGCGTTCATGGTGGGTCACTCGGCGCTGCGCCGGGTGGTGATGGGCCCCGAGGCCACCGAGCGGGTGGCAACCGAGTCCGAGCTAGAGGCGATGAAGGAGTTGCTGCGAGCTGGCCTCGCGGCCGGTGGCCTCGGCTTCTCCAGCACCTGGGCGCAGAGCCACCACGACGCCGACGGGAAGCCGGTGCCGTCCCGGTTCGCGTCGGCCGACGAGCTGATCGCGCTGTCTGCGGTGGCGGGCGAGTTCGTCGGTACCTCGCTGGAGTTCCTGCCGGTCATCCCGGCCCGGGGCGGCTTCAGCGACGAGATCATCAATCTGATGGCGGACATGTCCGCGGCAGCGCAGCGACCGCTGAACTGGAACGTGCTCACCGTCGTGGCCCGGACCCTGGACGACGCCAAGGCCAAGCTCGCCGCCAGCGACGTCGCTCGTGCCAAGGGTGGGAAGGTCGTCGGGCTCACCATGCCGGACAACCCGCCGGCCCGGTTCTCCTTCCTGGCCGGATTCGTGCTGGACATGGTGCCGGGCCTGCATGACTTCCTGTTCCTGCCGCCGGCAGAGCGGTTGGCGATCCTGCGTGACCCGGTGCGCCGTGCCGAACTGCGCCGTAAGGCGGAGGAGCCGTCGGACTTCGGCCACCTGGTGAACTGGCCGACGCGCCAGATCATCGAGACGTTCAGTCCGGAGACGAAGCAGTATGCGGGCAGGCAGGTCGGCGAGATCGCCGCGGAGCAGGGCCGGGACCCGTTCGAAACCTTCATGGACATCGTCGTCGCGGACGAGTTGAAGACCACGTTCACCAATGGGGTGCATGCCCCCACCCGGGAGGATTGGCTTGCCCGCGGCGAGATCTGGCGCGACCCGCGCGCGGTGATCGGTGCGTCCGACGCCGGTGCGCACCTGGACATGATGGAGTTCTTCTCGTACTCGACGATGCTGCTGGAGCAGGGCGTGCGCGAGCAGCAGGTCATCG
>DASZVT010000084.1:0-13537 GCA_035546915.1 Mycobacteriales bacterium
CGCAACCGCGACGAACTGGCCCGGCCGGGCCGACGCCAGGCCGGGCGCGACCGCGGTCATCTCGAAGTACGCGCCGACCCGGCGGATGGACAGGACCTCTCCCTGCACCTGTACCGGCGTCATGGCGTTGATCCTGACGCACCGCGACGCACCTCGGCCAGGCGGGCATGCCACTCCTGCAGCGGGCGCACCCCTGCCTCGCCGCGGACCAGCGCCTCGATGCCCTGCACGCACGCCGCGGCGCCCTGCACCGTAGTGATGCAGGGGACGCCCATCGTGACGGCAGCGGTACGGATCTCGTAGCCATCCAGCCGGGCGCCGGCACCCGCGCTGCCGGAACCGAACGGCGTGTTCACCACCAGGTCCACCCGGCCGGCGTGGATCTCGTCCACCACGTTCCCGGCACCCTCGCTGAATTTGCGCACCACCGTCGCTCGTACCCCGTTGCGCGCCAGCACCTCGGCGGTCCCCTCGGTCGCGAGGACCTCGAAGCCCAGGTCGGCGAGACGCTTCACCGGGAACACCATGGCCCGCTTGTCCTTGTTCGCCACCGAGACGAAGACCCGCCCGCTGGTCGGCAGGTCGCCGTACGCCGCGGACTGGCTCTTGGCGAACGCGGTGCCGAAGGTGGCGTCGATGCCCATCACCTCGCCGGTCGACTTCATCTCCGGCCCGAGCACGCTGTCTACGTGCGCCCCGTCCGGGGTGCGGAAGCGCTTGAACGGCAGCACCGCTTCCTTCACGGCGATGTGGCTGTCCAGGGGCAGATCGGCACCGTCGCCCGAGCGCGGGAGCAGGCCCTCGACCCGCAAGTCGGCAATGGAGCTGCCGAGCATCACCCTCGCGGCCGCCTTCGCCAGCGGCACGGCGGTCGCCTTGGACACGAACGGCACGGTCCGACTGGCACGCGGATTCGCCTCCAGCACGTACAGCACGTCGCCGGCCAGCGCGTACTGCACGTTGAGTAGACCGCGCACCCCGACGCCGGCGGCGATCGCCTCGGTGCTGACCCGGATTCGGGCCAGGTCGCCGCGACCGAGCGTGATCGGCGGCAACGCGCAGGCCGAGTCGCCGGAATGGATGCCGGCCTCCTCGATGTGTTCCATCACCCCGCCGAGATAGAGCTCGGTGCCGTCGTAGAGGGCGTCGACGTCGATCTCGACCGCGTCGTCCAGGAACCGGTCCACCAGCACCGGGTGCGCCGGGCTGATCTCGGTCGCGCGCTCGATGTAGGTACGGAGCATCTCGTCGCCGTAGACGATCTCCATGCCACGCCCGCCGAGCACATACGACGGCCGGACCAGTACCGGATAGCCGATGTCGGCCGCGATCGCGCGCGCGTCCGGGAACGAGGTGGCCATGCCGTGCTTCGGCGACGGCAGGTCGGCCGCTTCCAGTACCTGGCCGAACGCGCCCCGCTCCTCCGCCAGGTGGATCGCCTGCGGCGAAGTGCCCACGATCGGCACGCCGGCGTCGGCGAGTGCCTGCGCGATGCGCAACGGGGTCTGCCCGCCGAGCTGGACGATGACGCCGACCACGGTGCCGGTCTGCGCTTCCGCGTGCACCACCTCAAGCACGTCCTCGACCGTCAGCGGCTCGAAATAGAGCCGGTCGGAGGTGTCGTAGTCGGTGGAGACCGTCTCCGGGTTGCAGTTGACCATCACCGTCTCGAAGCCGGCGTCGTGCAGCGCGAAGCTCGCGTGCACGCAGGCGTAGTCGAACTCGATGCCCTGACCGATGCGGTTCGGACCGCTGCCCAGGATGAGCACCTTGGACCGGTCACCCGTTACGACCTCGGTCTCCTCGTCGTAGCACGAGTAGTAGTAAGGGGTGCGCGCCTCGAACTCGGCGGCACAGGTGTCGACGGTCTTGAACACCGGCCGGATCCCGTGCTCGTGCCGGGCCGCCCTCACCTGGGCCTCGGTGACGCCGGTTACCGCGGCGATCTGGGCGTCCGACAGTCCGGTGCGCTTGGCCCGGCGTAACGCCATCGGCTCGAGCGTGGTGGCGGCAGCCACGTCCCGGATCAGCACCAGCTGGTCGAGGAACCAGCGGTCGATCCTGCTCGCCGCATAGACCTCGTCCACACTCGCGCCGGCGCGGAGTGCGGCGAAGACGGTGAGAATCCTCCCGTCGTGCGGGGTGCGGCACCGCGCCACCAGGTCTTCGACGTCACCCGGGACGTCGTCGAAGCGGAACCCACCCGGCGCTTGCTCCAGCGAACGCAGTGCCTTGCCCAACGCCTCCGGGAACGAGCGGCCGATCGCCATCGCTTCGCCGACAGACTTCATCGTGGTGGTCAGTTCCGGGTCCGCTCCGGGGAACTTCTCGAAGGCGAATCGCGGCGCCTTGACCACCACGTAGTCGAGCGCCGGTTCGAACGCGGCCGGGGTGGTCCCGGTGATGTCGTTGGTGATCTCGTCCAGCGTGTAACCGATCGCCAACTTGGCCGCGATCTTCGCGATCGGAAAACCGGTGGCCTTCGACGCCAGTGCGCTCGATCGCGACACCCGCGGGTTCATTTCGATCACGATCAGCCGGCCGTCGTCGGGGTTTACCGCGAACTGGATGTTGCACCCACCGGTGTCGACCCCGACCGCACGCAGCACCGCGATCCCGACGTCGCGCAGTTGCTGGTACTCGCGGTCGGTCAGTGTCATCGCCGGCGCGACCGTGATGGAGTCGCCGGTATGCACGCCCATCGGGTCGACGTTCTCGATGGAGCAGACCACGACGACGTTGTCGTGGTGGTCGCGCATCAGCTCGAGCTCGTATTCCTTCCAGCCGAGGATGCTCTCCTCGAGCAACACCTCGGCGGTCGGGCTCGCCGCTAGCCCGGCGCCGGCAATCCGGCGCAGACCGTCCTCGTCGTGCGCGATGCCACTGCCGGCACCGCCCATGGTGAAGCTCGGCCGTACCACGACCGGATAGCCGAGATCTGCTGCGGCAGCGAGACATTCGTCCATGCCGTGACAGATCGCGCTGCGCGCCGACTCCGCACCGACCGAGGCAACGATCTGCTTGAACCGCTCCCGGTTCTCCCCCGCCTGGATCGCGTCGACGTCGGCGCCGATCAACTCGACGCCGTACTTCTCGAGCACCCCCCGATCGTGCAGCGCGATCGCGGTGTTCAAGGCGGTCTGACCGCCGAGCGTGGCGAGCAGCGCATCCGGCCGCTCCCGGGCGATCACCCGCTCCACCACCTCCGGTGTGATCGGCTCGATGTAGGTCGCGTCCGCGAACTCCGGGTCGGTCATGATCGTCGCCGGGTTGGAGTTCACCAGGCTGACCCGCAGGCCCTCCGCGCGCAGGACTCGGCAGGCCTGCGTCCCGGAATAGTCGAATTCGCACGCCTGCCCGATCACGATCGGCCCGGAGCCGATCACCAGCACGCTGGACAGGTCGGTGCGCCGCGGCATCAGGCACCCACCGGCGCGCGGTTGGCCATCAGGTCGGTGAACCGGTCGAAGAGATAGGCGGCGTCATGCGGACCGCCGGCCGCCTCCGGATGGTATTGCACGCTGAACGCCGGAACCTCCTGTGCCACAACACCTTCGACCACGTCGTCGTTGAGGTTGAGGTGGCTGATTCGGACCTTGCCATACGGGCCGGTGAACCCGTCCGCCCCTTCCCGGGGTACCTCGAGCGCGAAGCCGTGGTTGTGCGCGGTGATCTCCACCTTTCCGGTCGCGAGATCCTGTACCGGCTGGTTCACGCCGCGGTGGCCGAACCGGAGCTTGTAGGTGGACAGTCCGAGTGCCCGGCCGAGGATCTGGTTGCCGAAGCAGATCCCGAATATCGGGATTCCCGCGTCCAGCACACCGCGCACCGCAGCCACCGGACCGTCCGCGGTCGCCGGATCGCCCGGACCGTTGGAGAAGAACACTCCATCCGGGTCGACCGCGAGCAGGTCGGCGGCCGTGGCCGAGGCCGGCAGAACGTGCACCTCGATGCCGCGCTCCGCCATCCGCACCGGCGTCATCCGCTTGATACCGAGGTCGACTGCAGCCACGGTGAACCGCCTCTCCCCCACTGCCGGGACCACGTACGGCTCGGGGGTGGTGACCTCGCCACACAGGTCCGCGCCCTCCATGCCCGGGCTGGCAAGCACGCGCTGAAGCAGCGCATCCGGGTCGCTGTCCGCGCTGGATATGCCGACCCGCATCGCGCCGCGTTCGCGCAGGTGGCGGGTCAGCGCACGGGTGTCGATCCCACTGATCCCGACGACCTGCTGCGCCCGTAGCGCGTCTTCGAGGGTGCCGGTCGACCGCCAGGACGACGGGGCCGGCGACGGATCCCGGACCACGTAGCCCGCGACCCAGATCCGCGCCGACTCGTCGTCCTCGGCGTTGACGCCGGTGTTCCCGATCTGCGGGGCGGTCATCGCCACTACCTGGCGGTGGTAGCTCGGGTCCGTCAGCGTCTCCTGGTACCCGGTCATGCCGGTGGCGAACACCGCCTCGCCGAACGTTTCACCGGTAGCACCGAACGACTCGCCGCGGAAGGTCCGGCCGTCCTCCAGTACGAGCAGTGCGGGCGTGGGCGCGGTGTTCACGAGATTCACGAAGCCAGCTTTCCGTCGAGCACGGTGGGCCGGCCCCGCAGGAAGGTCGCCACCACCTTGGTGGGCAATTCGAGCCCCTGGAACGGGGTATTGCACGACTTGGATGCCAGCGCGTGGCCGTCCACGGTCCACCGCGCCTGCGGATCGACCAGGCACAGGTGGGCCGGCTCGCCCACGGCCAGTGGCCGGCCGTGACCGGCCAGCCGACCGATCCGCGCCGGCGTGTAGGACATGCGATCCGCGATCTGGGCCCAGTCGAGTATGCCCGCGGCGCGCACCACACTGAGCGCAGTCTCCAGGCCCAGCATGCCGAACGCCGCGCAACTCCACTCGGTCTCCTTCGCTTCCACCGGGTGCGGTGCGTGGTCGGTGGCGACGGCGTCGATCGTCCCGTCGGCCAAGCCTTCACGTACCGCCGCGACATCCGCCGCCGTGCGCAGCGGCGGGTTCACCTTGAACACCGGGTCGTAGCTCTGCGCCCGCTCGTCGGTGAGGAAGAGATGGTGCGGGGTGACCTCGGCGGTGACCCGGATTCCGCGTCCCTTCGCCCAGCGGATCAGCTCGACGCTGCCTGCGGTGGATACATGGCAGATGTGCAGTCGAGAGCCGACGTGCCCGGCCAGCAGGCAATCCCGGGCGATGATCGCCTCCTCGGCGACCGCCGGCCAGCCGGTGAGACCGAGGCGTGCGGAGACCACCCCCTCGTGCATCTGGGCGCCTTCGGTGAGGCGTGGTTCCTGGGCATGCTGCGCGATCACCCCGTCGAACGCCTTCACGTACTCCAACGCCCGGCGCATCAAGACGGCGTCGGAGACGCAGACGCCGTCGTCGGAGAAGACCCGCACGCCCGCGGCCGAATCGGCCATCGCGCCGAGCTCGGCGAGCTGCCGGCCGGCCAACCCGACGGTGACCGCGCCGACCGGCGCGACGTCACAGTGCCCGGCCTCCCGGCCCAGATGCCAGACCTGCTCCACCACCCCGGCGGTGTCCGCCACCGGCTCGGTGTTCGCCATGGCATGCACAGCGGTGTAACCGCCGAGCGCCGCTGCAGCCGTCCCGGTCTGCACCGTCTCGGCATCCTCCCGGCCGGGCTCCCGCAGGTGGGTGTGCAGGTCGACCAGGCCCGGCAGAGCCACCAGGCCGTCCGCGGACACCAGCTGCGCTCCCGTCGCGTCCAGGCTGCCCGGTGCGCCGATCTCGGCGATAACCCCACCTTCCAGCCGCAGGTCGGCCGGCCGCTCGCCCAGGATCGATGCGCCGCGGACCAGCCAGCCCGCTGTCACTGGTCCGTCACCTGGGCACCAGCCAGTAGCAGGTACAGCACCGCCATCCGCACGCTCACTCCGTTCGCTACCTGATCCACGATCGTGGACCGGACACTGTCCGCCACCTCCGCGGCGATTTCCATCCCCCGGTTGATCGGCCCGGGATGCATCACGATGGCGCCGTCACTCAGCGTCCCCATCCGGGCCGCGTCCAGCCCGTACCGCCGCGCGTACTCGCGAGCGCTCGGGAAGTAGGCGTCGGTCATCCGCTCGTGCTGGACGCGCAGCATCATCACCACGTCGGCCTTCGGTAGCACGCCGTCGAGGTCGTAGCAGACCTCCGCCGGCCACGCGTCCACCCCCACCGGCACCAGGGTCGGCGGCGCGACCAGGGTGACCTGGGCACCCAGCGTTGCCAGCAGCGAAACGTTCGAACGCGCGACCCGGCTGTGCAGGATGTCCCCGACGATCAGTACCCGCAGCCCCTCGATCCGCCCGGCGCTCGCCCGCATCGTGTACGCGTCCAGCAGCGCCTGGGTCGGATGCTCGTGGGTGCCGTCACCTGCGTTGACAACGGCGCCGGTCAACCAACGCGCGAGCGTGTGCGGGGCACCGGAGGACTGGTGCCGGCATACCACCGCGTCGGCGCCCATCGCCTGCAGCGTCAGCGCGGTGTCCTTCAGCGACTCGCCCTTGGACACGCTCGAACCCTTGGCCGAGAAGTTGATGACATCCGCGGACAACCGCTTGGCCGCCAGCTCGAACGAGATCCGAGTCCGGGTCGAGTCCTCGTAGAACAGGTTGACGACGGTGCGTCCGCGCAAGGTGGGGAGCTTCTTCACCGCCCGGTCGGTGACCCGGGAGAGTTCCTCGGCGGTGTCCAAGACCAGCAAGGCCTCGTCCCGGCTCAGGTCGCCCGCAGACAGCAGGTGTTTCATGCTCGCCGCCTCTCGGGACCCGGGGCCGGATCGCTACCAGGCTGTCGGTCCAGGTCCGCGGGCCCGAGCAGGACCGCCGTCCGGCCGTCGTGCTCGTCGAGCTGAACGTGCACCGCTTCACGCAGCGAGGTCGGGATGTTCTTGCCGACATAGTCGGCCCGGATCGGCAGTTCGCGGTGCCCGCGGTCCACCAGCACCGCGAGCTGGACCGCGGCCGGGCGCCCGATGTCGTTCAACGCATCGAGGGCGGCGCGCGCGGTGCGGCCGGAGAACAGCACGTCGTCCACCAGCACGACGAGCCGGTCGTCGATACCGCCAGGCGTCGGGTCGGTGGCCACGAGCGGACGCGGGCCGCGCAGCGCGATGTCGTCGCGGTACATCGTCACGTCGAGCTGGCCGAGCGGAACCTGGATGCCTTCGAACTGCTCGCACAACGCCGCGATCCGGCGAGCCAAGGTGACACCTCGGGTCGGAATCCCGAGCAGCACCACGTTACGGGCGCCGTCGGTCTTCTCCAGCAGCTCGTGCGCGAGCCGCGAGAGCACACGGTGGACGCCCGCCTCGTCGAGCACGACCCGGGCCGCAGCGGGGTCGCCGTCCACCGGACGGGACGCGGGCGGGTCTGTGCGCGGGCACACAGCAGCCTGCACCTCCTTCCCCGCCTCACCGGACGGGTCGTTAAAGGAGCTGGAAGACGAGCGGATGCTGCAGCAACGGTAACAGAACGGAGGGGGAAGCCATCTTGATTACGGACAGTGACGGGCAAAGCCCGTAGATGCTTGACCGGGCCCTGTCAGGTCAATAGCGTTACGCTCCGTGATGGATTGCCGGCGCGGCGGCGATCCTTTACTCACAACGGCGATGCGACGACACCGCAGGGGATTTCGGTCACCACCGGTGGGCTCCGAGTTCGATCGGGTCCACCTCCGCTGCGGTCGAGCAAGGGGTGAGACCGGCGCCGGGCCTTCCGATTTCGTGAACGCGATGTCGCCGACCCGAGGAGCGTACGTGTCCGACTATGCCAAGGCGCTCGGTGCGCGGCTGCGGGCGATCCGCGCCCAACAGGGGCTGTCCTTGCACGGCGTGGAGGAGAAGTCGCGCGGTCGCTGGAAGGCCGTCGTCGTCGGTTCGTACGAGCGGGGCGACCGCGCAGTCACCGTCCAGCGACTCGCCGAACTCGCGGAGTTCTACGGAGTGCCGATCGGCGAACTGCTACCGGACACCGCGCCCAGCACGTCCGGCGGCAGGGACGCAGCGCCGCGCATCGTGATCGACCTTGAGCGGCTGGCTGCGGTGCCGGCGGAACGCGCCGCGCCCCTGGTCCGGTACACCTCCACGATCCAGAGCCAGCGCGGCGACTACAACGGCCGGGTGCTGTCGATCCGGCAGGAAGACCTGCGCTCGCTCGCCGTCATCTATGACGACGCACCGGGTCGGCTCACGGAGCGACTGATCGACTGGGGCGTGCTGGCGGCCGACGCGCGAGCGGTCGTCGGGGACTGAGCCCGGTCATTCCGGAACCTCCGCCTTACCAGTTCGACAGGCAGCACGTCATGATCGTTGCATGCGGGGACACGGTGCGCGCTTGAGCCGGCTGACCCGCTGGTGGGTCGATCCGGACGACGAGTTCGAGTGGCACCGCACGTTCGCCGAGGCCAACGGGCTGACCAGCCAGCGTCGAGTGCACGTTGCGCTCCTCGCATTCGCACTCGCGGGCGCGGGCCTGGCCCTGCAACAGTCACCAGCAGGGTCACCGTCTGGCTGGGAATCCGCGGTCGGGTACGTCGCGGCCGGTTGGGCCGCGGTCGTGGGGGTGATGTTCCTGCTGGTCGCGTGGCCGTGCCGACGGGTGTCGTACGGCATCGTGGTGTCCGCCGACCTCGGGATCACCGCGGTGCTGGCGACCTATCAGAACGGACCGCTGCGGCTCGCCGGTTGTGTGTGGTTCGCGGTGGTCGGCGCGTACGTGACCTTCACCCACGGCCGGGTCACGCATGCGCTGCACTCGATCTGGGCCGCCGGGACGGTGGCCGGCTTCGGTGCGTGGGCCTGCGCCAGCGACGGCGCCGACATCGGAGTGTGCATCGCGCTCATGCTTGCGATGGCCTGCGTCGTGGTCGCGATCCCGCTGATGGCACAGCCGCACCGGGATGCGCTGCGGGCGAATCTCGAGCATTCCCAGAGCCTGGCGACCTATGACCCCCTCACCGGCCTGCTCAACCGGCGCGGGCTGGAGGCTGCGGCGATCGCCGTGGTCGATCGCGCCCGCGAAAGCTCGAACGCACTCGTGGTCATGGTGCTCGACCTGGACGCCTTCAAGACGATCAACGACAACTACGGGCACCGGCGCGGCGACCAGGTGCTCGCCGAGGTGGCGCACCGGCTGGAAGCTACGTTGCGTCGGGGCGCGGTGCTGGCACGCACCGGCGGTGAGGAGTTCGTGATCCTGGACGCGGTAGCTCGCAGCGACGTCGCATTGCTGGCGGAGCGGCTGCGTCGCGCCGTGCACGAGGCGGACTACGAGATCACGGTGACGACGAGTATCGGCATCGCGGTCATCGGACCGCGAGAACTGGACCGGACCCCCGCGCAGGGTCTGGAGAGCACCCTGGACCAGTGGTTCCACGACGCCGACGCGGCGATGTACGCCGCGAAACAACGCGGCGGGAACCAGGTGCGCGTCGCGACGGAGGCCACCCCGCCCCCCTCCGAGCCCGCGCTGGACGGCGTCTAGGTCGACGAATGCTCGGCCGGCGCGGGGCCGGGGGCCGCCGCAATCGCGGCGAGCACGCCGTTGACGTAGCCGGGCGATTCGTCGGTGGACAGCGCGGCGGCGAGGCCGACGGCCTCCGATACCGCCACCGCGGTAGGCACCCCGGTGCCGAAGCGTAGCTCGTACACCGCGATCCGCAGTAGTGCGCGGTCCACCGCCGGCAGTCGCGCGAGTGTCCATCCCGGGGACAGCTGCGCTATCAGGAGGGCGTCGATCTCGCTGCGGTGCGCGGCCACCCCCTCGACCAGCTCCGCGCTGTACTGGGTGAGGGCGGCCTCCGGCGCGGCGCGCCGGTCAGCCAGCAGCAGCAGCGGTTCGAGTCCGCGCTGCTCAGCCTCGAACAGGATGTCCAGAGCCCGCTTACGGGCCTTACGGCGGGCGGTCACCAGGAGTCGGTTACGTACGCCGGATCAGCTGTTCACGCGGCCGAGGTACCGGCCGTCGCGAGTATCGACCTTGACCTTCTCGCCGGTGGACAGGAAGAGCGGGACCTGCACGGTGGCACCGGTCTCCAGGGTTGCCGGCTTGGTGCCGCCGGTGGAGCGATCCCCTTGCAGGCCGGGATCGGTCTGCGAAATCACGAGTTCGACGCTGGCCGGTAGTTCCACGTACAGCGGGCTGCCGTCGTGTACTGCCACCGTCGCGGTCGCGTTCTCCAGCAGGTAGTCGGCGACCGTACCGACGACTGCGGCCGGGATCGGCATCTGGTCGTAGGTCTCCGCGTCCATGAAGACGTAGTCGTCACCGTCGCGGTAGAGGTAGCTCATCTCGCGGCGGTCGACCGTCGCGACGTCCACCTTCGTGCCGGCGTTGAAGGTCTTGTCGACGACCTTGCCGCTGGTGACGTTCTTGAGCGTGGTGCGTACGAACGCCCCGCCCTTGCCGGGCTTGACATGCTGGAACTCGACCACGTTCCAGAGTTGGCCTTCCAGGTCGAGGGTCATGCCGTTCTTCAGATCGTTCGTCGTAGCCACGGCGGGCAGTCTACCGGCGGCAACGATGCTGCCTCCCTCCGCGCTGCGTCAGTGCGGGAGCAGATCGCGCAGCGCGCGCAGGGCCAGCGTGTACGAGGACGCACCGAAGCCGGCGATGATCCCGCGGGCCAGCCCGGCCGTGTACGAGGTATGCCGGAACTCCTCTCGCGCCAGCGGGTTCGACAGATGCACCTCGACGAACGGCACCGCCAGCGTGGCCGCGGCATCGCGGACGGCGACCGAGGTGTGGGTCCAGGCGGCCGGATTGAGCACCACGCCGTCACAGCCGCCGGAGGCCTCGTGCAGCCAGCCCAGCATGGTGGCCTCGTCGTCCGTCTGCCGGACCTCGACCTCCACCCCGAGATCGGTTGCCACCGAAGCGATCTCGGCACCCAGGCCATCGTGACTGAGGGCGCCGTACACCTCCGGCTCGCGGTGACCGAGCTGGCCGAGGTTCGGTCCGTTGAGCACCCAGAACTTCATCGCGGTCCCCCTTGTCCCGCGCACGTCGCGGCGTACGCGTCGGCGAGTAGCGCCGGATCCGGATCCTCCAGCGTCCCCGGTCGGCCGAGCCCGTCCAGCACGACGAAGCGCAACCGGTTGCCGCGCGCCTTCTTGTCGATCCGCATCGCCTCGAGCAGTTCCGGCCAGGCCGCGGGGTCGTAGCCGGTGGGCAGCCCCATCGCGGTCAGCAGGCTGCGATGCCGGTCCGCGGTCGCCCCGTCAAGCCGGCCGCTGAGCCGGCCCAGCTCGGCCGCGAAGACGAGTCCGACGCTGACCGCATCGCCGTGCCGCCACCGGTAGTGCTGATGCCGCTCGATCGCGTGGCCGAGGGTGTGCCCGTAGTTGAGGATCTCGCGTCGGCCGGACTCGCGCGCGTCGGCCGAAACGACCTCCGCCTTGATCCGGATCTTGCGCTCGGCGAGTTCACGGAAGTCGAGACGCCCCTGCGGGTCCCGTTCGAGCAAGGTGAGGATCTGCGGGTCGGCGATGAACCCGCCCTTGACCACCTCGGCCAGGCCGGCTGTGTACTCCGACGGCGCAAGCGTGCCCAGGACCGCCGGGTCGCACAGCACGCCGGCCGGTTGGTGGAAGGCGCCGACCAGGTTCTTGCCGGCGGCGGTGTTGATGCCGGTCTTCCCGCCGACCGCGGCGTCGACCATGCCGGCCACGGTCGTCGGTACGTGCACGACCCGGACGCCGCGCAGCCAGGTCGCTGCGACGAACCCGGCGAGGTCGGTCGCCGCGCCGCCGCCGATCCCGACGACGCCGTCGTCGCGGGTCGCGGCCATCTCCCCGAGCGCATCCCAGGCCGCTGCGGCCGTCGCTAGCGTCTTGGCATCCTCCCCGTCCGGCAATGGCCGCAGCACGACCTGGACGCCGCGCTCCTGCAACATCGCCGCGGCGGCCCGGGCCAGGGTGGCCACCGGCCCGGCGTGCAGTACCAGGACCCGGGTGCAGTCCCCGAGCAGCTCCGGCAGGCAGTCGGTCGCACCGGGACCGATCACCACGTCGTACGCCGGGCTACCGGCGGCGGTGACCGGAATCCGGGTGAGCGCCTCACTCACGAGGAGGCCTCCAACAGGGCAGCGACATCAGCGGCCACGTCCTGCGGCTCCCGGCCATCGGTAGGCACGGTGTGCACCGCCACCTCGTTGTAGAACGGGGCTCGCTCGGCCAACAGGTACTTGAGGTGGGCGCGAGGGTTGAGCGCGAGCACGGGACGTTCCCGGGCGAGCCCGACGCGCGCGGCGGCATCGCTCAGCTCGACCGTGAGCAGCACCACGACGTGCCCGGCACGCAGCTTCGCGCGGGTGCCGGCGTCGAGCACGGCCCCACCGCCCAGCGCCAGAACCCCGTCGTGCGCATCGAGTTGGGCCGCGACGCAGGCCCGCTCCAAGGCGCGAAAATGCTCCTCGCCGTCGTCGTAGAAGATCTCCGCGACCGGCTTGCCGGCCTGCGCCGCGATGACCTCGTCGGTGTCGACGAAACCGACGTCGAACCGCTCAGCCAGCAGCCGACCGACGGTGGTCTTGCCCGCTCCCGGTGGCCCGACGAGCACGACTCGCGGGGTCATCGCACCGCGAGGGCGGTCAGATAGCCCTCGAGATTGCGCCGGGTCTCGACGAGGTGGTCACCGCCGAACTTCTCCAGCGCGGCGTCGGCCAAGGTCAGCGCCACCATCGCCTCCGCGACCACGCCGGCAGCCGGCACCGCGCACACGTCGGAACGTTGGTTGATGGCGACCGCCTTCTCCCCGGTCGCCACGTCGACGGTGTCGAGCGCGCGCGGCACCGTGCTGATCGGCTTCATGGCCGCCCGGACGCGCAGCACTTCGCCGGTGCTCATACCACCTTCGACACCGCCCGCCCGGCCGGTGCGCCGGCGCAACCGTCCCGCGGCGTCCCGCTCGATCTCGTCGTGCGCGGCGCTGCCGCGGCGCGCGGCGCTCTCGAAACCGTCGCCGACCGCGACACCCTTGATCGCCTGGATCCCCATCAACGCGCCGGCCAGCCGGGAATCCAACCGACGGTCCCAGTGCACGTGACTGCCGAGCCCCGGCGGCAGGCCGTAGGCCAACACCTCCACCACACCGCCCAGGGTGTCGCCGTCCTTCTTGGCGGTGTCCACCTCACTGATCATCGCGGCCGCGAGACCGGCGTCGAAGGCCCGCACCGGGCTCTCGTCGATCGCGGCGAGGTCCGCCGGTACCGGCAGAGCGTCGTCCTCGACGGCGGCGACGGAGCCGATCCGGACCACGTGGCTGAGGATCTGCACACCCAGCGCCTGCTGCAGGAACGCCGAGGCGACTGCGCCGAGCGCGACCCGGGCCGCAGTCTCCCGCGCACTGGCCCGCTCGAGGATCGGCCGGGCGTCCGGCAGCGAGTACTTCTGCATCCCGACGAGGTCGGCGTGTCCGGGCCGCGGGCGGGTCAGGGCCGCGTTCCGCGCCTGCGCGGCGAGAGTGTCGGCGTCCACCGGATCGGCGGACATCACCTGCTCCCACTTGGGCCATTCGGTGT